>NZ_DATCRF010000628.1:0-16356 GCF_036569125.1 Chitinophaga sp.
CATTACGACATTATCTGGCTTAATTTACGAAATTTAATGTCGTAAACCAGTATTATGACACATAAAACTTATTATTTGTCGTAATAATTTATTTGTGACATGAAGTGGCATCCAATCGCCATCCCAAAACCCGGCACGCATTTTAGGCTCCTTTTTATAAAAAGGAACACATGCCCCGTAGTACAACCGCCACTGCCAGGCCCGCCAGCAAAGCTAAAGCCAAAGCAAAAGCAAAAAAGGCAACTAAAGCGCCCGTAAAACGGAAGGCGCCGGGCACACCCGCAGCTCCTAAGAACGCGCCTAAAAAACCGTTCCCCGCAAATATAACCCCTATGCTGGCTACGCTGGCCGACCAACCTTTTGACGATGCCGGCTGGGTATACGAGATCAAGTGGGATGGCTACCGTGCCCTGGCCCTTATGCATAAAAGCATGATGGAGCTGCGCTCCCGCAACAATAAATCTTTTAATGAACAGTTTTACCCGGTGTATGAAGCCATTCAGGAATGGGGCATACAGGCCGTGGTGGATGGGGAAATCATTGTGATAGACGATAATGGCAAAGCGGATTTTAGCCTGCTGCAGGGCTGGCGCAGCGAGGCAGACGGCGCCCTGATCTACTATGTGTTTGACCTGCTGTGGCTGAACGGGCACGACCTTACCGGACTGCCGCTTACGGAACGCAGGGCTTTGCTGGAACAGCTGGTGCCTGCCAGTGGCATTATACGCCTGAGTGAAAGCTTTGCCACTTCCGGCAAAGAATTTTTTGAGATAGTGAAGAAAATGGGGCTGGAAGGCATTATAGCCAAAAGGGCAGATAGCCTGTACTTTCCCAGCCAGCGCAGCAAAGACTGGCTGAAGATAAAGACCAGCCAGCGGCACGAAGTAGTGATCGGCGGCTACACCCGCAACAAAGATACCCGCAAACCTTTCAGCGCCTTACTGGTAGGGCTATACGAAAATGGCAAGCTGCAGTATACCGGTAAAATAGGCACCGGCTTTAATGACCAGCTGCAGAAACAATTATTGCAGCAGTTCAAATCTTTAGAGACGGAGAAATGCCCCTTTACCACGGTGCCGGATGTTAACAAGCCCTCCCGTTTCCGGCCCAATCCTCCGGAGGCGAAGGCTTTCTGGTTAAAGCCCCAGCTGGTATGTGAGGTTAGCTTTCGTGAAATGACATCTGACGGTGTAATGCGCCACCCTTCTTTTGAAGGGCTGCGTACAGATAAGGAGGCCGCCCAGGTAGTGGAAGAGCAGGAAATACCGGCCAAAGCCCGGGTAAGAACTAAGGCCACCACTGGCACAAAGCTGCTGACACCCGCCGGCAAAACTGTTCGCAAAACCATGCTGAACCCTACGGATAAAACCCAGGTACGGCCGGTGGGCGGGCATGCGCTTAAATTCACCAACCTGGATAAGCTGTTCTGGCCAAAGGAAAAGATCACCAAACGGGATATGCTGAATTATTATTACCAGGTAGCGCCGTATATGCTGCCGTATATGAAAGACCGGCCACAATCCTTAAACCGGCACCCGAACGGCATTACCGGTAAAAGTTTTTACCAGAAAGATGTTACCGGCAAAGTACCTGACTGGATTGCCACTTTTCCCTACCACAGTGATGCAGATGGCCGTGATAAGAATTTCCTGGTATGCACGGATGAAGCCAGCCTCTTATACATTGCCTCTCTGGGTTGTATTGAAATGAACCCCTGGAGCAGCCGCATACAAACGCCCGACAACCCCGACTGGTGCCTGATAGACCTGGACCCGGACAAAACCACTTTTAACCAGGTAATTGAAGCTGCGCAGGTAACAAAAGAAATACTGGATGCAGCGGATGTGCCCGGTTATTGCAAAACATCCGGCTCTACAGGTTTGCATATTTATATTCCCTTAGGCGCTAAATACACTTATGAACAATCCAAGGAATTTGCCCGGGTGATCGCGAAGCTGGTGCAAAAAACCATTCCCGGTTTTACCACTATTGAAAGGGCAACAGCCAACCGCAACCGCAAGATGTATATAGATTTTCTGCAGAACCGCCCGCAGGCTACCCTGGCCGCCCCTTATGCCCTGCGGCCCAAACCCGGCGCCACCGTATCTATGCCGCTGCACTGGGAGGAAGTAAAAAAAGGTTTGCAAATGAAAGACTTTACCATTCACAATGCAATGGACCGCCTGAAGCAGGAAGGCGACCTGTTTAAACCGGTTTTAGGTAAAGGCATTAATATGGAGAAGGCATTGAAAAAAATGCAGAGCCTATATCCGTAACCGTTATACATTCATGCTCACGATCCTTGCAAAGCCTACATCGCTTATAATATGCGGTCCGTACGGCCTGTCCATTAAATGGAACTTCACTGTTCTTCCAATATTCTCTTTGGCTTCATCCAACTGATCGAAATAAATTAATGCTGAAAGTAATTCATCGCCCCGGCGAAATTGCACATGCGGTAATTCAGATACCGGGTGCAGTACAATAGTACCTGTTAACGTTTTTTCCACTTAATACACATTTTCAATGATAGCATGATCGCTCTCACCCACGATTTGTCCCCCGAACATTCAATACAGATGGAAACTAATGTTTTTCCGCATTATTTCCATCACTATTTTGTACAGGCGGCTGAAATGTTATGCCGGCACCTGCCTCCTCCCCATTAAATATCAAAGGATAAACCTATACTTGCAGCATAATTGTTTGTATATGATAGAAGGTACGGATGTGCGTATTGGCAACCTGGTATGGTATTACGATTATAATATGACGGAGACGGTATTTCGCGTAGAAGGCATACTGGACGGGTATATACACAACACGCTGCTGCCCAGGAATAAATTACCCTTTAAAGATGTGCACCCTATTAAGCTGGAAACAGATCACCTGCTGGATTTTAATTTTTTGCAGGAAGAAGGCGCACATCATAATATTTACGCGTATAAATATAACCGGCAGGATAGTATTTATGTGCGGGATGATGGTTATTCTTTTCAACCGGTTGCATATTCAGCCGGCAGCGGATTTGTAGCCTATGGGCGGCCGCTGGCGCATGTGCACCAGTTACAGAACCTGTTCTATGATATTACCCGGGAAGATATATTTATTGAATAATAAAGTGCATCTTTTGATAATCCGCCGCTCCTTTTTAACGTTGCGCAATAATAAACAACCGTGGAAAAGGCAATAACACAGTACCATTCGCATTAATGATATACGCCTTTTCAAGAGCGGCCTGGTATTGATCCAGAAAAGCGCTCCGTTCCGTATTGTTCAGGGGATCCAGGAAAGGACGAAGCCCCGTGCTTTTGAACCACTCCACTATTGCGGCAGCGCCGCCTTCCAGCACATGATAATAAGTGGTGCGCCATATATCAAGGCCCGATACCTGGTGGTGTAATTGCTCATAATACCATTGCGCATTATGCCGGGCTAAATGTGCGATACCGGAAAGTTTTTGCGCCCAGGGACCCTGTGCAGCTGTTTCACGCATTAAACGATGTGCGGGTTCGTCCAGGTTATCCGGCACCTGCACGGCTAAGCTGCCGGCCGGCGCCAGCTTGCGGATAAGCGCCGGAAACAGGGAAGCATGATCCGGGACCCATTGCAAGGCAGCATTTGCAAGTATCACATCAAAAGGCCCCTGCTGTTTCCAGGCAGCAATATCAGCCACCTCAAAATGTACCTCCGGCAAGCGCTTGCGCGCAGCGTCGATCATATTGGCCGAACTATCCATTCCGGTGATCAATGCCTCCGGGTACCGGTCTTTTAACAGCTGTGTTGAGTTACCGGGCCCGCAGCCAATATCCGCTGCGGTATTCACCTTTATGGTTGGGATGTGCGCCAGCAGGTCCAGCACCGGGCGATTCCGTTCCTGCTCAAATTTTGTGTACTGTTCTGATGACCAGGTATCAGCATTGTTTCCAGACATTTTTGATGCTTTGTTTTGAAAAAATTTTGGTACAGCAAATATAAACCATCTGATAACGGCAGGAATACCATGGCACTGTTGTTGAGCAACAACCGGAAAATAGCTTTATGAACAGGGAGATAACCGGAAAAACAATTGTGATCACCGGCGCGTCCAGCGGCGCTGGCAGGGCTGCTGCGGTGGAGCTGGCTGCCAGCAGGCCCTCACTGGTACTGGCCGGCAGAAATACCGTTTCGCTGGAAGAAGTGGCTGAAGAATGCAGGGAATTTGGAGCAGACGTATTAGTAGTGCCTACAGATGTAACCGATGCTGCTGCCATGAAAAAGCTGGCTGCTACGGCGCATGACTGGGGTTTGGGCATAGATGTATGGATCAATAATGCCGGTGTGCTGGCAGCAGGTGATTTTGATGAAACACCCCTCGAAGTGCATAACCAGGTGGTAGCCACCAACCTGCTGGGTTATATGAGCGGTGTGCATGCCGTACTGCCTTATTTTAAGCGGCAGCGCCATGGTATTATCATCAACAACATTTCCATTGGCGGCTATTTGCCCGTGCCTTATGGCGCCGGGTATACCGCCAGCAAATTCGGACTGCGCGGCTTTTCAGAGGCGCTTAAAGGCGAGCTTAGCCCATGGCCGGAGATCTATGTTTGCGACCTCTTTCCTCACTTCCTGAATACGCCGGGTATGCTGCATGCAGGTAATTATACCGGTAAAGTATTAAAGCCGGCGCCGCCTGTACAAGACCCGGTTAGAGTGGCCAGGTCCATTGCCGCACTTATCAAAAATCCAAGGTCCACCAGCTATACCCTGCCTTCGCTGATCTTTAAAGCAGCGCATAGCGCATTCCCCGAACTGACCACAAAAATCACCGGTATGGTAATCCGTAAATACTTTAGCCTAGCAGAACCCATTGCCCGCACCAATGGCAACCTCTTTAATACAGTGGGCTATGGTATGAGCACCAAGGGAGTTTTCCCCGCAGCGGCCACTATCAATAAAGCAAGGCGCAAAGCTACGGCCATTGGTTTCCTGGCAGGTTTTGCCATTGGCATTTATTTGTTGTCAAAAGGAAGCTCAAAATAAAAGCGGTTTAAAATGATTGCATCTCACAGCAGGACAACAGGCATTTTATATACCTGCCTTGTCCTTTTTTTTGCTGCCTGCTCAACCTCCAAAAGAGGATTATTTACAAAGCAAACAGCCCATGAGCAATACGCCAGCCGCCTTACCGATGCAGGCCTTGCCGGCAGCGCCCTGGGCACCTTGTGGTTTGCCGCGGCAGAAAAGGCCCTGGCACGCCCGCTAAGCATTACTTTACCTTATAAGGAAACCGGCTATTTTGCGGCAGAGAAGCCGGATGCAGCCGGTTACCTGTTCCCCGCCCGCCGGGGCGATGTGCTTAAGATTGCCATAAACGGGAAACCTACCGGCAGCTTTAAAATTTTTGCTGACCTGTGGCAGCCGGCAATTGCTAATGAGAAACCTAGCCTGCTGGCAGCGGCAGATACCACTTCCTGGACCCTGCAGCATGAAGTAAAGGCTGATGGCCGTTTTCTACTGCGCCTGCAACCTGAATTATTACGCAGCGGCGAATACACCATTACTATTACAACAGCGCCTTCCCTGGCTTTTCCGGTGCCGGGCAGCACACAGCCCCGTATAGGCAGCTTCTGGGGCGCCAACCGCGATGGTGGCAGCCGCAGCCACGAAGGCATTGATATTTTCGGCAAATTCAGAACACCGGTTATATCAGCGGCCGATGGCTTTATCAGCAGTACCCGCGAGAACAAACTGGGAGGCCGGGTCATCTTCCTGAACCCGGATGGAAAACCTTACAGCTTATACTATGCCCATCTTGATTCAGTGCTGGTACACGAAGGACAAAAAGTAAAGCTGGGCGATACCATTGGTTTAATGGGCAATACCGGTAATGCCCGCAACACACCTACCCATCTGCATTTTGGCATTTATACCAATGGAGGTGCTATAGACCCTTTCCCTTTTGTGAACCGGGACCGGCCTGCACCTGCGGAAGTAACAGCATCTACCACCCTGTTGCAGCACATGATCCGCAATACCGGCGCTGCCTCCCTGGTTGCATCTCCTGTAAAAAACAGTGCCCTCATAGAAAAGCTGCCGGCCAACCGGGTAATGCAGGTAATGGCTGCTACCGGCAGCTGGTATAAAGTAGCGCTGCCGGATAGCCGCGAAGGATTTGTGGAAAGCAAAGCAGTATCCGCACAGCCTTATAAAAAGCAGCTGGCTAAAAACGCCACCCCTTTGCTGGATGCACCTGATACCGCAGCAGCGGTAAAGCTCACCATTCCTGCAGGCGCTGATATAGATATTTTAGGTGAGCAGGGCGCCTACCGGTTTATAACATACGGGGAGCAAAAGGGCTGGGTGCAGCTGTAGGCATAATTACTTTTTACTCCGGTACAAACAGCAGCGCATCTGCCAGCAGATCGCCCTGCACACCAGCCGGCAATGCAATGCTCACATAAAAAGGGCTGCCGCTGCTGTATTCATAAGTGCCCAGGGAGATCCATTCATTGCCATTTTCCACTAAAGAAGGCGTAACCGTTTGCAGCCCGTTGGCAGCAGCAATCGTGAATGCTGCAGTGGGTGCTTTATTTGCACGGGCTAAATTGTAATAGTAAATAGTATAACGTCCGTTAAATTGCATGGGCGGGTTAAAACGCACGCTGCTGGCGGCGGAGCCAGGCGCTACGGATAGCAGTATAGAGGTGGCGTACTGGTTGGCTGACCTTAATCTTTGCCAGGTACCGGTAGTGCGCACATAAGCAGTATCCGCATCATCTACCTGCACTTCAGGTATGCTGCCGTCTGCCAGCGGGTCTTGTTTCAGCTTTTGCTGCACGGCGCTAACATCTATATCCTGGATAGCCAGCTGGCTGTCAATAGCCTGTACAGCGGCAACAGCGGCCGACTGTCCCAGCACCATAAACACAGGCTCCATACGTATGGATCCATAAGCAATATGTGTGGCAGATAAGCAAACCGGCACCAGTAAATTCCTGCACTCTGCAGCTTTGGGTACTATTGAACGGTAGCTGATGGCATATGGGTTTAGCACACCTACCTGTACATCCCCTTCATTTTTCACCATACCGTTCACCACTATACGCTGGCAGTTATGGGAATCCATAGAGTAAGCGCCCAGGCCAATACCGTCTGTTACCTTCACGCGCCCCTCGCAGTTGGCCTGCGTCATTACATAAGCGCTTACCATGCGGCGCGCTTCGCGTATGTACAGCTGAAAGGTCCAGTTACCATTGTCTGTATACTCATCTTTGGGGTAACCCCACTTTAACATCAGCGGGCGGATGTTGGCCTGTACCCGTGGGTCGTGGCCCAGGAAATACAACCATCCTTTTGTATAGTCCTCATGCATTTTAAAGATCTGCCGCCGGGTCATATAATCTGCCTGCGCATAATCATAATTCATGCCGATCATGTCTGTTGAAAAAGGACCGTTGTTATTGATATCTGTTTTATTATTGGGCATGGCATCAACCTTTAAACCGCCCATCAGGCTGGTCCAGGGCGTTTTGGCCATAGAACGTAAGGCCAGCTCATAACGCGTGGAATCATAGTTATCGGGGCGGGTAATAGGTATCATATTGGCTGCCACATTGGTGAGGCAAATACGGAAGTTGTAGGCCTGCACCTTTGCATCACCGCTGCCGGGTGCTGCCAGCGGCGCCGGGCTAATACCCCATAACAGGCCGCTTTCCGGCTGGCCGGGCGTTCTGTAGGGATCTATACTGTCTGCAAACTGGTGCTTATCGCGCAGCTGTACGCCATTGTAAGTTTCCTGGTACTGGGTATTGGCTTCGCGGCCCACCGTATAGCTTACACCGGCTTTGGCCATCAGGTCGCCTTCATAGGTGCAGTCAATAAACACTTTTGCGGTGATGGTCTTTATTGAATCGTTATTGCAGTCAACTTTAATAAGGTTAATGGATTGTATGCTGCCCTGCTGCATGGTGGCCCGGGTAAGATAATAGCGGTACAGCACAGGAACTTCGGCGCTTTGAATATAGCTGTTAATGAGCGCTTCCGCTACATGCGGCTCAAAGATCCACTGCTCAAATTTTCCGTAATAACGGCCAATGCGCCGGTAAAAATTCCGTCCCAGGCCGGTGATGGCGTATTTGTTGCCAATGTCTGTCATACCCAGGCCGCCGCTGGTCATGCCGCCCAGGTGACTGCCCGGTTCAACCAGCAGCACTGTTTTACCCATTTTTTTGGCGGTATAGGCGGCTATTACCCCGGCGGCGGTACCACCGTAAATACAAATATCATAGCTGTTTGCCTGCTGTGCAGCCAGCGGTTGTGCGGGTATTAAAAAAAGAAGGGTAACAAGCAGTAAGCAGCCTGCTTTTAAAGGGGCACATTTTCGTGTGATCATTACTGTTAGTTTAATTTTGAGGTGATCTTTAATACAGGGATAAGGGGTGCAGGTGTATCGGGTTACAGGTATAGCGCTTTATTTAAGGTACGGGTTTTAACTGCGGCGCGGGTTCAGCCGGCAAAACATCCTATACTAAATATTTTTCCCGGATAAAATTGCAATGATGCTGGTTATGGCCCACTGCCATCCAGCCTAAGCTGCGGGCGGTGTAAATTACTTTCTTGTCCGGGAAATCCTTAAAATCCAGCATTGCCGGGGTCATGCTGCTGAACAGGCTTATAGTGGCATCGCGGATGGTTATCAGCTCATCCCGTATATCCGTTAAGGTACGGCCGGCCGCATGAAAGTCTTTAGGATAGGTGTCCCCTGCCGGCATTACTTCCAGGTCAACATCTATTTGCCGGGAGTAGCAAAAGGCTTTGTAAGCGTAGTAGCGTTCATCATCGGCCAGGTGAATAAAAACCTGCTTTACCGTCCATTTGTCTTCCGCGTATCTAAAATCCTCTTTTGACACCGGAATGGAGCTGATCAGGTCAAGCATCTGCTGTTTATTCTGCTGCAAAGCTGCTATCAGGTCATCGCCGGGCGCCAGGTTAAAGTAGTAAGGATACCAGGCAGGTGCATCATCAACATTTGGACGGCCGATCTTTAACATATGGGTTTAATGATTTGTGGATTTTGCCGGGATAAATTTATAAAATCAATGGTTTATAATAAAGCGAAAGGCTTTATTGTATACATCCCGAACCAGTTAAAGAGTTGGTGGAATGCTTAAACAATTATTATACAAATACAGCAGCAGATCAAATATATAAATTTATTGTATGTTCATTATTATAGACATTTTTAGTGTTTTTGTTGATATTAATCAACAATTAGGTGCAATCTAAAAAGCAAATACTCCTTCCAAAATTTCAAAAGATCCTGGAACAAATGGGAGAAAACATCAAATTGGCGAGAAAGCGCCGGAACCTCACAACCATCCAGGTGGCTGAGCGTGCAGGCATTAACCGCACAACGTTATACCATATTGAAAAAGGAAATGCCAGTGTTGCTATGGGCGCCTATTTTAACGTGCTTAGGGTAATGGGCTTACAGGATGATTTTTTGAAGCTGGCGGCAGATGACCAATTTGGACGCAAATTACAGGACCTAAAACTAATAGGAAATAAGTAATGGCAGACAAAACAGATATATGGGTGTATGCGGATTGGAAAGGTATGGCTGCTCCAAAATGTATAGGCATATTGTCTGCCCAACAGGCGAAAGGAAGAAAAGCTTTTAGTTTTTCATACGATCCGGATTGGATTAAATCAAAGGAACAATTGCTGCTTGATCCGGACATTGCCTGGTATACCGGTCAGCAATACCCTAATGGGAAAGAAAACTTTGGTGTATTTCTGGATTCTATGCCTGATACCTGGGGAAGAACTTTAATGAAACGGCGGGCTGCATTATCTGTAAAAGGGACAGATAAAACAGCACGGGTATTACATGATATGTATCACCAACACCGCCCTGGACAAGTATCCGGGAGTTACAGCATGCGGCGGAACTAATTGAATCCAACGAAGATACAGTAGCAATAAAAAAGTGGCTGGCCATGCTCATAGCCCCGGGTTCATCCCTGGGAGGCGCCAGGCCAAAAGCAAATATTCTCGATGAGAACGGCCATCTCTGGATTGCCAAATTCCCTTCAAAGAATGATACTATAGACAAGGGAGCCTGGGAATACCTGGCTTACCGGCTTGCTGTAGATGCCGGAGTTATTATGGCAGAATCGCGGTTAGAAGGCGTTGCAGGGCCGTACCATACTTTTTTTACCAAACGGTTTGACCGGGATAAACAATATAGGATCCACTTTGCCTCTGCCATGACTATGACAGGCAGAAATGAAGAACTTCTTCGTGATGAAATACCCTCCTATCTTGACATCGTAGAATTTATCCAGTTTTCAGGAACAAATATTACTGAAGACTTACATCA
The DNA here is from genome assembly GCF_036569125.1 of Chitinophaga sp. Lineage (GTDB taxonomy): Bacteria > Bacteroidota > Bacteroidia > Chitinophagales > Chitinophagaceae > Chitinophaga. The sequence continues at coordinate 10,364 of NZ_DATCRF010000628.1, forward strand.
ATTATGGAGAAGAATAGTTTTTAATATCCTTATCTCCAATACCGATGACCATTTAAGGAACCATGGTTTTATATTAACGGACACGGGCTGGCGCTTATCCCCTGCTTTTGATCTTAATCCCTCCATCGATAAAGATGGCCTGGCGTTAAATATTGATATGGATAACAATGCCCTCGACATTAATCTTGCGCAAAGCACAGGCGCCTATTTCAGGTTAGGAAAAAACGAAATGGAAAATATTCTAAACGAAGTAAAAAGTGCAGTATCAGGCTGGCAGAAAACAGCAACAGCAATAGGAATACCACGCAGCGAGCAAATGCTGATGGCCGCTGCTTTTAAAGTGTAGATGTCCAGGGGCTAACCTACCGCTCCGTCCCCGGAAATGCAGGAAGTAATAACCTTTTTACTTTTTCGGGAAAAAACTTATATTCGCCTCAACGAACAATGAAGAGATTTCACAAGTTTAATTATCAACCAATTAGGCCTTAAATCGTATAGAAGAATTTCCTGTACTTATTATAATTGCTATATATAAGCACAATACAGTGATCATTTTTGCTTGATGATGTTGTCCAGGATCTGATCCGTCAATACCGGAATGATATCTTATGGAAATAATTCGCTGACATAAATCAATACCATGAAATTTTTTACGATGATGTGCGTATGCATCTTCATGGTTTGCCGCCTGCAGGCGCAAACAGATATGGATGCTATTATGCTGAATAAAAATGTACTGTGCGTGGGGGGCATGTACAGCCATAACAGCTGGAAGAACTACTGGGAAGGCACCTATAAGAGGGACAATGAAAACCTGGGTACCGTAAGCACACAAATGATCGGGGTAATGGGCAACTATGGCATTACCAGTAAATTAAATGTGCTGTTTAACCTGCCCTATGTGCAAACCAAAGCAACCAACGGCACCCTGAAAGGCCTGAAGGGCGTGCAGGACCTTGGGCTTTCCGTAAAGTATAAGATCCACACTTTCCCTGTTGGGCAAAAGGGTAAGTTAGCTGCTTTTGCCATTGGCAATTTCTCGTTCCCGCTTACGAATTATGTAGCTGACTTTTTACCCATGTCCATTGGGCTTCACAGCAAGAACCTTACTTTCAGGGGCATGCTTGATTACCAGCTTGGTAAATTCTTCACCACTGCATCCGGATACTATACTTTAAGAAGCAATATTAAGATAGACCGCACCTCTTATTATGATACGGAAATGCATCTTACCAATGAGGTGGATATGCCAAATGTAGCCGGCTTTAATGCAAGGGCAGGTTACAGAAGCCGTACCTGGATAGCAGAAGCGGTTTTGGATAATATGAATACGCTGGGCGGTTTTGATATCAGGAAAAATGATATGCCATTCCCAAGCAATAAGATGAACGCCACCATGACCGGCGTTAATTTCAAATATTCATTTGCCAAAGCCCTCCGCGGCCTTGAGCTAACAGCCGGCGCAAAGTATACCGTAGCAGGCAGGAATGTGGGCCAGGCCACCATAGTGAACGGCGGCGTTTTTTACCTGATGGACTTTTCAAAAAAACATGCAACTTATGAAAACTAGTCTCACCTATAAATTACTGATGGTAACGGTGCTTACTGCGCTGGTATACTGGTCGTGCTCAAAGGACCTGAATGACCGCTCCGACAGTTATCCTGCGCTAACACCCACCAGCATTGACCTGGATGCCGGCACCTGGAAACCTGTGCTGCTGACCGCTGCCGACGAATTTGCCGTTGCAGCGCCGGTGGCCACCAACACCCCCGCCTATATAGCGGAGCTGAATGAAATAAAAGGCTTGCAGCGCAACCTTAGCGACAACGATAAAAAGATCATTAAATACTGGAGCGCCGGTGCGGTATTAAGGTGGAACGAAATATTACGTGAGCTGGTAGCAAAGTATAACTTGCCCCCTTATCAGAATCCGGATAACACGTATCCCGCACCCAGTGCGGCTAACCCGTTTGCCTATCCTTATTTTCCATTTGCAAATCCGCCCTATGCAGCGCGGGCCTATGCCTACGTAAGCGCCGCCCAGTATGATGCGCTGGTAGCAACCTGGCATTACAAGAAATTATATAACCGTGCAGCGCCGTATAAAGTAGATTCACTGGTAAAGGCCCTGGTTCCCAGGTCAGACCTCCCCTCTTACCCCAGTGAAGATGCTGCAGTTGCAGGCGCCGCTATAGAAATGCTGAAATTATTATTCCCCGGCGAGGTAGCTTACATTCAGCAAAAAGCCGACGAGCAGGAACGGTACCGGATTATGGCGGGAGCGAATGTACGCAGTGAAATTGAGGCGGGTGAGGCATTGGGCAAGCTGGTGGCGCAAAAATTCGCTGCCAGGGGAAGGGCCGACCGTGCGGGGCAGGCCATCGGCAATCCTGACATCTGGAAAAAATTTGAAACAGATACTGAAGCAAAAGGAGAGGTTTGCTGGTTTAGCCTTGAATCGCCCAAAAGGCCGCCCATGCTGCCTTTATTTTCAAAAGTAAAGGGCTTTTTATGCGATTCCATGGATATTATTAATATGCGCCCGGCGCCGCCGCCCTCCACCTCCTCACAGCAGTTTAAAGAGGAAACAGAAGAAGTATTATACTACAGCCAGCATGCTACCCGCGACCGGATACGCATTGTGCATTTCTGGGCCGATGGCGCCGGCACCTACGGCCCTCCCGGGCACTGGGATGCCATTGCAGCCGATGAATTTGTAAAAGAGCACTATAGTGAAGTAAGATGGGCCAGGAACTATGCGCTGATCAATATGGCATTAATGGATGCTGCTATTACCTGCTGGGATGCCAAATATTTTTATTTCAATCCCCGGCCTTCGCAGTCAGACCCCAATATTAAAACATTAACGGGCGTACCTAATTTCCCGTCCTATACATCCGGCCACTCAACATTCAGCGCTGCGGCGGCCACCGTGTTAACACACCTGTTGCCCGACAGGGGATCCAAATTCAACGACATGGCTACAGAAGCTTCCATGTCGCGCTTGTACGGCGCCATCCATTACCGGAGCGATTGTACGGTGGGACTGGAAAGCGGCAGAAAAGTGGGCGAGCGTGCGGTGTTAAGGGCACAGACGGATGGGGCAGAATAAGCCAAAAGCAGAAGGCATAAAGCATAAAGCTGATGATCGTATGTTCATGGCTTTATGCTTTTTGCTTTCAGCTTTCTGCTCTTTATATTTGTTACCGTCTGACAGTTACCAGGCTACCATATGAATGAACAGGAACGTATGCCGCAGGGCGCCAGCACCATTGAAGGGATCACCATTTTCAGTGAAAAGGACAGAGCGGATTATACCGCTATGATCAACAAACCTTTCCGTGCAGAAACCGCCGGTTTCCTGCTGATTACCAGTGGTACTTTCCGCCTGCAATGCAATCTTGAAACTGTTACCTGCGCCCCAAACAGCATATACTTCATTGTGCAGGGGTTCATTTATACGCTTGAAACGGTATCGGACGACTGCCATTTTACCGGCATAACCATGGACACTAATTTCCTCATGAAAAGCGGTATCCATGTTACCGGTAGTGAGCTGTTCCAGATAACGGCCTCCGGCATCAGCCATCAGTATAACATCAGTAAGCAGGAAATGGAAATGATCAGCGCTATGCTGGCTATATTAAATGTGAAGCTTACCAATAACAATTCCCTTTACTTTCAGAGAGAGGTGCTCCAGCACCTGCTCATAGCGTTGCTCTATGAAACCGGGGCTATTTTCAGAAGGTACACCGGCTTTCAATCCATAAAGCTAAACCGCAAAGAAGATCTTACCGCCCGGTTCCTGGATCTTCTACGGCTGTATGTAAAAAGCGAACGCAGTCTCCAGTTCTATGCCAGCAGCCTGTCTGTAACAACCGGCCATCTTACAAAGGTAATTAAGCAGGTGGTCGGCAAACCGGCCGGTGAGCTGATAGATGCGGCGGTGATAGCAGAGGCCCAGATATTGCTCAGCAACCCCGCAGTGAGTGTGGCGCAGGCAGCGGAACAGCTGCAGTTCAGCGACCAGTCTTTTTTTGGGAAATACTTTAAAAAACACACCGGCCTCTCCCCCTCCGCTTATAAGCAGGTAGTTAAAAATGGAAAAAATAACCTGTTTTGACCAATTTTGGCTGCAATCTGACCTTTTACACCCTTCTTTTTTTATCCAATTTTGCATCGTCAGTCCTTATTCAACTGACCTGTGAGAAATGGGTAACAGCTTATCAGGTAAAATAGCGCTTGTTGTTGATGGAACCGGTTATGTAGGTAAAGGCATTGTGCAGGCTTTTCTTGAAGAAGATGCAACGGTAGTGGTACCGGCTTCCAGCATGAGTGATATTGCCGGCTTAAAAGCCGCACTGCAAAGCGTTCCGCAGGATAAACTGGTTACCTTTCTCACAGATATAGCAGACTATGCGAAGGTGAAGGATTATGCGGATATGCTGTATAACCAGTTTAAACGTATAGACCTGGCAGTTACCTATATAAATGCCAGCCGCAATACCCGCTCTTTCCTGCAAACTGATATTGAAGAATGGCAAACAATGGGCAACAGCCTTACCGCTTACTTTGCAGCCAGCAGGGCGCTGTTCACTTTAATGCAGGACCCCAACAGCATGTATGTTACCATGAGTAATGCAGACCACCTTGCACGTAAGCCGCATACCAGCCTGCACCACCTTTCCAGCCTGTTTCAAATGGAAATTGCGGGCCTGTTTGCGCAGGAAAAACACAAGATCAGAACCAGGTATCATCATGTGTATATTGAAAATGTTATTGCTCCTCTAACAGTTGGGCAATTCATTATAAAACTGTACTGTGGCCTTGCAGCGGAGCCCGGGAAAATATTTCAATGCTGCAGTGCTAAAACATTTCATAACGAAATAATACAGGCTATACTGAAGGATTAAGCTATGTCATAACACAGCTGCCATACTATACTCCGCTATGGAGCGGCTATACTATTGCCTGTGAGGTAGCGCAACACTAAATATTTAATTAACGAATAATGAAAAAAACAACCGCTGTAAGAACAGGAACTACCGGATTGGTCTTGTGTTTTTTAATACCAGCATTAATGATCCAGGGATGCAGGGGAACAGCCGAAGGCCAAAGCGCCGCCGGCGCGCCACCGCAAAAGTTGCCCGTTATTACCATACAACCCGCACAGGCCAGGGTTACCACCGTGTATAGCAGCACCCTGGAAGGTGTTGTGAATGTTGAAGTAAGGCCCCAGGTATCCGGCAGCCTGCTGAAGATCTATGTAGATGAAGGCGCCCTGGTGCGGGCCGGCCAGCCGCTGTTCTTTATAGACGACCGTGTATACCAGCAGCAGCTGAACACTGCCCTTGGCACATTACATAATGCGGAAGCCAACATGGAATCTGCCCGTATAAATGTAGCAAAAACAGCAACCCTGGTACAGAACAAGGTAAGCTCCGGTATAAACCTGGAAACAGCGCAGGCAGCTTTTGCTGCGGCTAAAGCGGTGGTTGAACAGGCACAGGCAGCAGTAGAGAACGCACGTATAAACATAGGCTATTGTACCATTACCGCCCCGGTGAGTGGTTATATAGGGCGCATCCCCTTTAAGCTGGGCAGCCTGGTATCCCCTACCGGTACTACGCCGCTTACCTTACTATCAGACACGCATAACGTGAACGCCTACTTTAGCATGGGGGAGCGTGATTTTGTGAATTTTGAAAAGCAGCACCCTGGCAATAATACGGCGCAAATGCTGGATCATGTTCCCGCCGTATCCCTGCAATTGCCGGATGGCAGCCTGTATGCGGAGAAAGGAAAAATAACAGCTGTAGAAGGTCAGTTTGACAAAAGCACGGGCTCTATAACTTTAAGGGCCACTTTCCCTAATAGCAAAGCTATACTGCGTTCCGGCAACACCGGTAAAATACTCATAGATCAGCAGTTTGATAACGTGCTGTTATTACCCATAGCATCTACAATGGAAATACAGGATAAGATCTATGCC
>NZ_DATCRF010000629.1:0-28521 GCF_036569125.1 Chitinophaga sp.
TTACCCTGGGAAGTACTTTTCAATTTGATGCATTTATCCCAGATAACTGGAGGTTCTTTCAACCTCCATGGTTTCCTGTAATAGGTTTTATTTCCTTATTTACCTGAGAGGACTGACCATTTATAAGTGGTTTAACCATGGGAATGTTTGCCGGGGAGGCAGATTGTTGATACCAAGTGCGAGTACTCTATGGAGCTTACCCCTACTTTACAGGGATAGACTAATTCAATTCACGAAGTAAAACTCATATAAGAAAGGTGGGCAGGTAGGTGAGAGGGGCCCTCTAACTATCACACCTATAGTCTTGCTCAATTCTTTCTCCTATAAGTAGTCACCTTACAACAAAGGAGGCTATCCTGTGTCTTTCTCTATTCCTTCCTTTATCCCTTAGTTTCAGAACAAATACCTGGCAACAGATTAGAATTATAGCAAGCTCTATAGTGTTTCACCTGGTTAGATAGCCCCTTAATAGAACCTTCTTCCCTGAACAGGGACTGAAAATCTTGCACTACCTATGGAGTGTTCAATACCGGTTATTGATGGGGATTACCGTGGATATTGGTAGTAATGCTGTGCCCTTAGCCTATGTTATTCCTCCTGGAAAGCAGGGACATCTATACGGAGGTGAATTATATTTGGCAACAAAAAAAGTGGGGTGGGAGAAAAAGGGGAAGCCAAATAGGCCCATCTATAAAAACACTTGCCCGGAAATTATGGGATCCGGATTGTAATAAGTTAGCGAAGTACTGGTATTAGAACCTAACTATATCACGAGAATATAAACACCTGCCTGATCATTTAATTATTACTCTTTTGGTGCCATCATATATCTCCCTAAGTATTTATTTACCTTACAAGAGCACCCTGCCAGCTAACCACTTTCCCGGCCAGTGTCAAACAGCAACCCTAAATGAAGCCTTCCCTCATGTTCCACGTGGAACACCAAACAAAAACCTCACTTATCCCTGCTTATATGTAATTTTGCATCTTCTACAATATATAAAACGAAGTATGTTTCCTTCTTACGATGTTATAGTGGTGGGCGCCGGACATGCCGGTTGTGAAGCTGCAGCTGCTGCAGCTAACATGGGATCCAGGGTATTACTGGTAACCATGAACATGCAAACTATTGCCCAAATGAGTTGCAACCCTGCAATGGGTGGTATAGCTAAAGGGCAAATAGTTCGTGAAATAGATGCGCTGGGTGGATACTCCGGTATTGTTACCGATCAATCTATGATCCAATTCCGGATGCTGAACCGTTCCAAGGGACCTGCCATGTGGAGCCCCCGTACCCAAAACGACCGGATGTTATTTGCCACAAAGTGGAGGGAAGCATTGGAGCAAACCCCGAACGTAGATTTTTACCAGGACATGGTAAAGGGTCTGTTAGTAAAAGAGGGTAAATGTTATGGTGTTATTACCGGGCTGGGACATGAAATAAAAGCAAAATCAGTTGTACTTACCAATGGCACTTTCCTGAATGGAGTAATGCATATTGGAGATAAACAGTTCGGTGGGGGACGGGTAGCAGAGAAAGCTGCTACCGGAATTACTGAGCAATTGGTGTCCCTGGGTTTTGAAAGCGACCGTTTGAAAACAGGTACCCCTCCCAGAATTGATGGCCGTAGCCTTGACTACTCCAAAATGGAAGAGCAAAAAGGTGATGAAGAGATCACCGGTTTCTCATACCTGGATATAGAAAAAATAAAACCCGAACAGCAACGCAGCTGTTGGGTCACCTATACCAGTGCTGAAGTTCATGAAGCATTGAAAACCGGGTTTGATCGTTCACCCATGTTCCAGGGAAGGATCCAGGGTGTAGGCCCAAGGTACTGCCCAAGTATTGAAGACAAGATCAACCGTTTTGCAGAAAGAGAAAGACATCAGCTGTTCGTAGAACCGGAAGGTTGGAACACCGTGGAAATATATGTGAATGGTTTTTCAACTTCCCTGCCGGAAGATGTACAATACAAAGCCCTGCAAATGGTACCCGGTTTTGAGAACTGCAGAATGTTCCGCCCGGGGTATGCTATCGAGTACGATTATTTTCCACCTACCCAATTACAGTTTTCCCTGGAAACAAAACAGGTGCAAAACCTTTTCTTTGCCGGACAAATTAACGGTACCACCGGGTATGAGGAAGCAGCTTGCCAGGGTTTAATAGCCGGTATGAATGCTCACCTGAAAGCAAGTGGTCAGCCACCGTTTGTATTAAAAAGGAGTGAAGCATATATTGGAGTGTTGATAGATGACCTTATAAACAAGGGAACCGAAGAACCATATCGCATGTTTACCTCCCGGGCAGAGTTCAGAACATTACTGCGCCAGGATAATGCAGACCTCCGCTTAACAGAAAAAAGCTATCGCTTAGGTTTGGCCTCCCAGGAAAGAATGGAAAAAGTGCAGCATAAACAGGAAGGTGTTGCTAAAGTAAAATCCATTTTGAAAGAGCTGCCCTTAGATCCGGAAGATATTAATCATCACCTGGAAGAAAAAAATTCTGCACTGCTTACCCAACGGCAACGTGCCTGGCAAATTTTACTGCGCCCGGGAATGGATATTTTGTCTATGAAAAACAGGGTGCAGAAAATTGCAAATGCGCTGGAAAATTTTTCAGCAGAAATTTTAGAGCAGGCAGAGATTCAGATCAAGTATGAAGTATACATTGAAAAGGAAAATGAGCTGGTGAAAAAAATGAGCCAGCTGGAAGACCTGGTGATCCCGGAAGCTTTTGATTATACCAAGCTGGTTTCACTTAGTTCAGAAGCCCGTCAGAAATTTAATAAAATCCGTCCGCGTACTTTAGGACAAGCCAGCCGGATCAGCGGCGTAAATCCAAGTGATGTACAAATTTTGATGGTGTACATGGGACGGTAAAATCAATACCGCTTAAAATACTCAAAGGGAAATGTTCCACGTGGATATTTCCCTTTTTCTTATCAGAAAAGGCCTGTTTTTACTAACCGATTGATTTTCAAATAATTAAGCAATAAAATATTGACTTCATTATCTCCCCAAATTTTAACGATCGCTCGCTTACGCTGGTGTTAGTATCAAAACAGGAGTATAAAGAAATTAGCGCCCTTAAAATGGATATTTAGGGAAACACACCTTTTTTCATTAAAAATTGTGGATAAAAGCAACGCTTCGTGTTTAATCGACGTAAATATTGAAGTGATTATTGTAAAACGAATATCTTTATACTCTTTGAAAAAAAGTTGTGTACTTTAAGGGGAACTAAGAAAAAAAGGTAACAGATATTTCGTGCACGAACTGAACGACATTATTGAAGGTTGTCGGAGTTTAAACCGTAACAGCCAGGAATTATTGTATCGGCAATTCTATGGATATGCCATGAGTATTGCTTTGCGGTATGCACAAAATAAGGAGGAAGCAATTGAAATTTTAAATGATGGGTTTCTGAAAATATTTCAACACATCTCTGAATTTGATACGACACGTCCCTTCAAAAGCTGGCTGGCCAAAATAGTGGTAAATACAGCCATCGATCATCTGCGCAGTAAAAAAAGAATTTCTTTCACAGAAGATATAACACAGGTGTATGACCTGGGTATGGATGATAAAGCAATGGACAAGCTCTCGTATGATGAGTTGTTGTTGCTGGTACAATCTTTACCGCCTGCTTACCGCACTGTTTTTAACCTGTATGTAATGGAGGGATACCAGCACCAGGAAATAGCAGAACAATTAGGGATATCAGAGGGGACCTCTAAGTCTAATCTTTTTAAGGCAAAAAAAATATTGAAAGAAAAAATAGAGAAGGCTACATCCTATAACACCGTAAGATAAAATATAAAAACCCACGAGGGTTACGTAAAATGAGTGACGCGTTTGATAATAAGTTTCGTGAGAGGTTGAGCGAAGAAAATTTTCCATTTGATCCGGAAGCCTGGAAAAAAATGGAGAAGAAACTAGACGCCCTCGACAACGACACCAACAGAAAACCTTTCTGGTGGTGGCTGGCGCCGCTTGTATTAATATTGCTGGGGACAGGCGCTTTCATTTGGTGGCGTAACAGCAATAACACAACAACCAGCCCGGTTGCTGAAACAGAAAAAACTACTGAGCAGGTGATCACTCCTTCACCTGCAGATTCCGCCTTGACTTCCAAAGAAAAAATTGTTGCACCAAATGATGATAACAGTACGGTAACAGCGCCTGTTGCAAAAGCGCCTTCAACACCACCGGCAGCTACAACGTTAACACCTGCACGAAATAATAATTTAACAACAGCAGATGCGCCGGCAAACAATTCCGGGCAAAATAAAAATAATCCTTCACCTAAAGGATTTGCAGCGGACAGGCTGGTAAATAAACCAGGTACAAAAACTACCCGGCCGGCAGCTGACCCGTCAGAACAACCATTGGCAAAATCAAATGGTATAACGGGAACGGATATTTCAAATATTTCCCAACCGGTTAATAATAATTCCGGCGCAGAAGAAAATGAAGTGCTGCGTTTACTCAACACCCATTACTTCACTAACCCGGCAGTTTCTGATAAGCTGAATCGAAGTGGTCATTTACCCATTAAAGAGATCGCGGAAAAAACAGAGAAAAAGAAAAGCACCGTTCCCAACCGCAAAGGATTTTCTGTTGGATTAATGCTGGGGCCTGTGTTTAACGTAGCACCTTCACTCGAATATGGAAAGTTTGGTTTGGATGGCGGAATACTGGTCAACTATCATATAAACAATCATTGGTCATTTACCTCCGGCGCAATATATAGTGATAAACCTTATGGCGGTACCCGGAAAGATTATGGTGTAGTAAAAACATGGTCTTACCCAATGAATACAGTAAAGCGCATAGATGCAAACTGTAGAGTGCTGGATGTGCCCATCAATATTAACTACACTTTTATGAACAGGCCTAAGTATAACCTGACAGCTACGGTTGGTTTATCCAGCTATTTTATGCTAAAGGAAGAATATACTTATAAAAGGGACTATATGCCTGCCTGGGAAAAATCCCTGAGCAATGAAAACCAGCATTACCTGTCGGTGCTTAACTTAGCGTTCACTTACCAGCTGCCACTGAACAGCCATATGTCATTAGGTATACAACCGTTTGCAAAAGTGCCCCTGGGTGATATTGGATATGGGCAGGTAAAACTATATTCCACCGGGGTAGCCGTACAGCTGAATTTTAACCAATTCAGGCGTAAGCAATAGGCCGGTAGTTTCTTTTTGCTTATATTAGGTATAAGAAACGTTATGACCTATGCATGGTTTATTACTGACTGCCGGCGCAATGGTTTTCCCCTTGCTACTAAATGCGCAAACACCAACTGACTTCGACCAGTACCTGCTGATCGGTACCTATACCAAGAAGCAAAGTGAAGGTATTTATGTTTATGCCTTTAACTCACAAACAGGAGCAGTAAAACCGGTAAGTATTGCCACTGGTGTGGTTAACCCTTCTTACCTGGCCATTGCCCCGGATAAAAAACATGTATACTCTGTAAACGAAGTTGGTGTGGAAAGAACCGGCGGTGTAAGTGCTTTTGCTTTTGACAATGCCACCGGCCAGCTGCAGTTCCTGAATAAACAACCTTCTGGTGGAGAAGGACCCTGCTATATTAATACGGACAGTGCCGGTACACATGTACTGGTGGGTAATTACGCCGGCGGCAGCTTATCCGTACTACCGGTACAGGCAGACGGGAAGGTGGGCGCGCCACTGCAAACCGTGCAGCACACCGGATCCAGCGTGGATAAGAACCGGCAGGAAAAACCGCATGTGCACTGCGTAGAGTTTTCGCGGGACAATCAATACCTGTATGTGCCTGACCTGGGAATTGATAAAGTAGGTATTTATAAGTATGATCCTGATTCACCTTTACTGCTGCAGGAGGCAAACCCATCCTATGCGCCGTTGCCCCCGGGTTCCGGTCCGCGCCATATTACTTTTCATTCCAATGGCAAATGGGCTTACCTCATTCATGAGCTGGATGGAAAAGTAACGGCATTTAAATATGATGCCGGCAAGCTTATACCCATACAAACAATTTCCACTTTGCCGGCTAATTATAAAGGCAAGATCTCCGGTGCAGATATTCACATTTCACCGGACGGAAAATTTTTGTACGCCTCCAACCGCTATGATCTGAATAACATTGTGTATTATTCCATTGATCAGCGTAGTGGTAAATTGGTGTGGAAAGGGCAACAATCTTCCGGTGGTAAAGCGCCCCGGAATTTTATGATAGATCCTTCCGGCAACTTCCTGTTAGTGGCTAATCAGGATAGTGATAATATTGTTCTGTTCAAACGCAATCCCACTACCGGTGCTATAAAACCCACCGGCGAGCAAATAAAGATATCTATGCCTGTATGTTTAAAAATGATAGCCGTGGAAAAGCAGTAAGATTTATGGCATAGCATTTTCGGTACTTACTAAAACTAAAAAGGTACTGCTATGAAAAATAATCAAAACAAACCTGAAAAGAAGGACCTGCCGCAAGCCCCCACCATGAAAGAGCAGGAAGAGAAAAGAGACAAAACATTTCCCGGATACCCCACTTATCCCGCCAGCGAGGATATTATGAACCAGGGTGAACAGGAAGACCTGGATGTGGAAAACGTTACCCGCAATGTTCAGCTGAATAATGAATTAGCAAAAGGTAAAGAAGACTTACCGGATGAAGAAAGAAGGCTGGATATACCTGGCGCAGAGCTGGATAACGAGGGAGAAGATATTGGTGAGGAGGATGAAGAAAATAACTTTTATAGTTTAGGAGGCGACCGGCATGAGGATCTGGAAGATGATCAGTTAGTTGAGCGGGATGATGATGAATCATAACAGCGGTGTTAATAACCGGCATAGTGCATCCACAAATTTTTCACCTATAGAGCGGTTCTTCCAGCTGCGCCGTGTAATAAGCACAGCGTTATCCAGATCATCTTCAAAAGCAGCGTTTAGCTCTTTTACAACAGCGCGGTCATACATAATAACTGCAATTTCAAAGTTTAAGTAAAAGCTGCGGTTGTCCAGGTTTACGGTACCTACTATTGCCAGGTTATCATCAACGATCATGGATTTGGCGTGGATAAATCCTTTCTGATAAAAGTAAACTTTCACACCTGCATCCAGCATGGGTTTGATGAAGGATTGCGCGGCATGCTGCACAAAAAATGAATCGCCCTGCTGGGGTAACAGCAGCTCTACATCCTTACCGGCTTGTGCAGCCATTTGCAGGGCTGTTAATAATTGTTCATTCGGAATAAAGTATGGATTGCTGATGCGTATGCGGCGGCGGGCTACATTAATGGCCATGATAATGGTTTGCATGGCCATGGGCCATGGTGAATCCGGACCACTGGCAACAATATCCGTAAAACATTCGCCGGTAAAGGCGGCCCGCTGGTAATAGGGTGTTGCAAACGGAAAATCCTTTTTACTGCAATAACGATAGCTCATCATGAACTGCAGCTGCAGCTGGTTCACCACATCGCCTTCCAGCTGCAGGTGTGTATCCCGCCAGAACACCTCATTGTGGCCGTTATTAATGTAACGTTCATCCATGTTTATACCACCGGTAAAACCAATTTTGCCATCTACCACAATGATCTTACGGTGATCGCGGTAATTAGCATTCAGGTAAAAATCCAACAGCACCGGTGAAAAGGCATATACTTCTGCACCATGCTCTTTCAGCCGGCGGGTAATTTTACCCATGTTATCACATCCCAGGTCGTCATAAATAAAACGTACTTCCACCCCTGCCTGCAGGCGTTCTATTAAAATATCTATTACGGCATTGCCCACACTATCCACTGCAAAAATGTAATACTCCATATGGATATGATGCTGCGCCCCGCGCAGCGCTTCCATTACAGCCGGAAACTTTTGCTCCCCGTTCAGTAATATTTTTACGCGGTTATTGCGGGTAAGCAGTGAGTGCATGGTATTCAACAGCATGGATGCTATTTCCTGTTTGCTGGCTACCAGGTGGCGAAGCTCTACCTGCATCTGTTCAATCTCAGGACGCTTATTTTCCCAGTACCGCAGCATAAGTGATTCATCCCTGGAACCTTTGAAGGTAAAGCGTTTGCGTTTACGCAGATCGCGCCCCAGGTAATAGTATACCACTAAACCAACCAGCGGTAAAAATACCAGCAGCAGTATGTAGGCCATGGCCTTAATGGGGTTGCGGTTCTCCAGCAAAATAGTGCCTACTACCCCTACAAATGTGAGGAGCAATAACACGTAGCTGAAGATCTTAATAGCCAGGTGCCAGTTGGTTTCTGATAATAAATGGAGGATGGTAAACACAACAGGAAGCGATTAGTGTTGATAAAGATAAAAGTTTATGCCAATAGTGCAGTAATGCACCGGTAAAGGAATAGTTATCAACAAAAAGTTTTCCAATAAATTGGTTTACTGTTTGGCTACTGCAGGTAAAGGTGTAACGGCAGATTTTATAAACAAAGCCCAGTGTATAAAGGCGCCCACCAGCAGGTTAAGTACAGCGCAAACCGTCATCCAGGTATTTTCTGTGGAGAAGCCGCCAATAAATAACCAGCAAAAAAAGTAGAGATGGAACCATACCGGCACCAGCCAGGTAACAGCAGGAAGCGTAGTATGATCAATGGTTTTATTTTTTCGTTTAATGTAGCCCCTTACCGACATTATGCTGAACAATACCAGCAAAGCCACCAGCCTGTGTGCGCTGGTGATGCCAAAAGTTAATCTTAAAAAATCGGCAATGGTGAAAAGCGATAGCCACAGCGCTGCCTGCGAAATGAGGATGGACAGGATAGGGGTGAAGACGCGCCATATTTTAGCCGGCACCGCCTTTACCTTTTCCAGCAGGCGTGCAAAAGAAGAATAAAAGAACACTACGCAAAGCCAGCCGTAAAAATTGCCATAAGGCACGCCAAACCACTGGCTGGTAAGCACATTGTATTGCGGCCCGCGGGATTCCCAGTCCCAATGCCACATATGCAGGCGGTAGGCTACCACATCCATGCTCAGGTCTATATTCACGGCCAGCAGTGCATCCAGCGCAGCGGCCGTCCATAAGCTCATACCCAATGCATCTGTTAACAGGCGTGAAGTGTAAATAATAATGGCCCAGCCGGTACCAATACACACGGGTATGTTGTTGGGCGCTACACCCAGCATAACCCAGAATTGTCCATACTTATAACCTGCGTTGGTGGCTACATTCACATACTCCAGCAATAAGCCGAAACCCAGGCCGCCCAGCAGGTACATGATATTGCCAATACCCTTTTTATATGCGTGTATGCAGCAAAGTATAAACAGCAGGAACATGCAACACTCTGTAAGCGGGTAACAAATACCAATAGGATACGCATATGGCATAGCGGGGTAAGGCCTCATATTGCAGGTTTTTGTAGCAATATGAAATTACATATTTTCCCGGTCAATGTAGGAAGTGCGCCTGGTATCCCTTACAGCAACGTACACAATAAGCGAAATAAAAATGCAGCCGGTAATGTACCAGTAGTACAGCGACTCGTGCCCGATGTTTTTAAAGTACAATGCAATGTATTCTGCTGTTCCTCCGAAAAGCGCTACCGTTAAGGCATAGGGCAGGCCTACACCCAGCGCCCTTACTTCTGCCGGGAAAAGTTCTGCTTTTACCACGGCATTAATAGCCGTGTACCCGCTTACAATAATAAGCGCTGCCAGTATCAGGAAAAATGCAGCAACGGCAGATGTGGTATGGCTAAGCGTAGTTAAAATAGGTACCGTGAATAAGGTGCCTAATACGCCAAAGCCTATCAGCAAAGGTTTACGGCCATATTTATCAGAGATCCACCCGAACAGCGGCTGTATACCCGCATAAATGAGCATGAGCATAAAAACAATAAGGGTGGATTGTTCTTTGGATAAATGCACCGTATTTACCAGGAACTTTTGCATGTAGGTAGTATAGGTATAAAAGGCCAGCGTGCCGCCTAACGTTAACCCCACAACGGTGAGCACAGCCCGCGGATGCTTTTTAAGCAGCACAGCTACAGAACCCCGTTCTGTTTTTTTATCATCCAGCTTTACGGATTCTTCCATGTTACGGCGCATATACAATACTATCAATGCCAGCAAAGCCCCTATGAAAAAGGGAATGCGCCATCCCCAGCTATGCAGCTGCTCCGGCGTAAGAAAAACTTTTTGCAACAGCAGCTGAATGCCCAGTGAAACCAGCTGCCCGCCAATTAATGTTACATATTGAAAGCTGGAAAAGAAACCGCGTTTTTCTTTGGTAGCAATCTCGCTCAGGTAAGTGGCAGAAGTTCCGTACTCCCCGCCTACGCTGAGGCCCTGCAGCAAACGGGCCAGCAGTAAAAATACCGGCGATAGCAGGCCAATGCTGCGGTAGGAGGGTGTGAACGTGATCATCAACGATCCCAGCGACATTAACAGCACAGATAAGGTCATGGCTGCTTTACGGCCCGTGCGGTCTGCAATGCGGCCAAACAGCCATCCCCCAATAGGCCGCATCAGAAAGCCTACGGCAAAAATTGCCGCGGTGTTCAGCAGCTGTACGGTAGTATTACCTTCCGGGAAAAAGGCCGGCGCAAAGTACAGGGCAAAGGTGGAATAGGCATACCAGTCGTACCACTCCACCAGGTTGCCGGCAGAACCGGTAATAATTGCTTTCAGACGCCAGGCGGTATTGTGGGTAGGGTGTTGATCGATCATGGAACGTAATTGAACATGGGATGTGCGGTCAAAAATAGCAGCTTTTTATATAAGTTAAGGGTGTTCTTGTATCTTCGTAAACAACCACTCATAACTGAATAACATGCAAGATCCTATAACAAATGCTAAAAAAGCTGCCGGCGAGAAAGCGGCAGAGTTTATCCGTCCGGGTATGATAGTAGGGCTGGGCACCGGATCTACGGCTTACTGGGCTATTCAGAAAATAGGCGCCCTGGTAAAAAATGGACTGGATATACAGGCCATTGCTACCTCTGAAGCCTCTGCAGCATTGGCCCGCGAGCTAAAGATCCCGCTTACCACCTTTGCAGAAACCCAACGTATAGATATTGATATTGACGGCGCCGATGAAGTAAGCGAAAACCTGGATGTGATCAAAGGCGGGGGTGGCGCGCTGCTGCGGGAAAAAATAGTGGCTTACCACAGTAAGCAGCTGATCATTATTGCAGACGAGCATAAGTATGTGCCTACGCTGGGCCGCTTTCCGTTAGCGGTGGAGGTGATCCCGTTTGGCTGGGAAGCTACGGGCAGCAAGCTGCAAAGCCTGGGTTGCCGGCCCTTGCTGCGTGCAAAAGGAGAGGAGATCTTTATTACAGACAACGGGAATTATATTATTGATTGCTCTTTTGGAAATATTAAAGAGCCGCAGCTGATCAATGATGCGCTGCATAACATTCCGGGTGTGGTAGAAACAGGTTTGTTTGTGCAAATGGCGCATAAGGTGGTACTGGGGTATGAGGATGGGACAACGGAGGTAAGGGAGAAATAAATAGGTGTAAATAAAAAAAGAGATCATTTTTAAATGATCTCTTTTCTGGTGGTGTGGGGCGGGATCGAACCGCCGACACAAGGATTTTCAGTCCTTTGCTCTACCGACTGAGCTACCGCACCGCCTTATCCTTCTTGTGAAGGGAGTGCAAAGATAATAGTTTTCGATTTTAATTTCCAAATATTATTGGATCAAATTGTTACGGAAGCCGTTATTTCCTGATAAATACCATCCCATAGCTGGCGGCGCTTTTCCAAAGCCGTTTTCACAGCCCCGGCTGCTTCCAGCCATTTCAGGGAATTAGTACCACAGAGCTCCTCCACCATTTGCATGCCTAACTGGCTGTGATGGCCGCCATCTACTTCAATATGCCGTTCCAGGTAATATTTTAAAATACTGATCTGCCCGGGGAACTGGTTGTCCAGGTCTTTGATCATGCTAAGGAACATATCGGGGATCAGGTCCTCCCGGCCAAAAGTGAATACCGCGGCCTGTATGTGTACCGGCGCCTGCTCGATGAGGTCAAAGGTGTATTGCATAAAAGAGCGGGCCGCTTCGGGTATGGAAGCATTTTGCAGCACGGTTTTTATGTTAACGCCGGCCTGTAATTGCCGCAGGCAGACCAATATCGGCTGCGTATCGGCGCCCGCCTGCTGCATGGCCTGCAGGTACAGCTCAAAGTGGCTGGTACGGGAGCCATTCGGCGCTATATCACTTTCCTCACCGGTTACAATTTCATTGATAAGAAAACGGGTGGCCGCATTGCCGGCAGGCATCCAGGGAATGGTAGTGCAGGTGAGCTGGCGTTGTAACGATTTTAATAATGACATGAAATCCCAAACTGCAAATACATGATATTGCATGAACAGCCGTATATCATCAATATGTTGGATGCGGCGGTATAGGGGATGTTGGATAATGGTTTCTCTTAAGGGTGCTATCGCATCCCTGATCAGTGTATTCATTCCTGCTTTTAATTTCCGTATTCCACCAGGAACTTAATGCGCATCAGCTTCAATTGTTCGATCGTGTAATCACTTTCGATCAGCTCTTCACGGGCCAGCGCAAGGCTGGATGTTTCACAGCCTTTAAAGTATTCTATGATCTCGTCCTGTGCATAATCGTCCAATTCCTCGTCAATGCAGTAATCCAGGTTTAGTTTGGTACCGCTGGCTACAATGGTTTCCATTTCATCCAGCAGCTGGGCTATGCTTAATTCTTTATTCTTGGCAATGGTTTCAAGCGGCATTTTTTTGTCGATGTTCTGGATAATGAACACTTTTAAACCGCTTTTATTCACCACGCTTTTCATCACAAAATCGTCCGGCTTTACGATGTCATTTTCCTGCACATACTTGCCGATGATGTCAACAAACTGTTTGCCATAGCGGATGGCTTTACCCTTGCTTACGCCCTGGATCTTTTCCAGCTCCTGTACGGTGGTAGGGTACTGGGTGGCCATATCTTCCAGGGAAGTTTCCAGGAATATTACAAAGGGAGGCAGGTTCTTTTCCTTCGCCACTTTTTTACGCAGGTCCTTCAGCATTTCAAACAGCACCGGATCTGCGGAGGCCTGGGCTTCTGCGGTCATTTCATCATCATCACCGCCGCCTTCATCATCAAACTGGTGATTCAGGGATACCATAATGGAATAAGGCTTTTTCAGGAACTTGTTGCCTTTGTCCATTACCTTCAGCAGGCCGTATTCCTCAATATCCTTTTCTATCAGGCCTTCCAGCATCATTTGCCGGATAAGGGAGTTCCAGAAATGGGAATCAAACTCTTTGCCTTCGCCAAAAATATCCAGCTGATCATGGCGGTAGGTGGTGATCTGCGGGTTGCTTTTACCGGTAATAATATTTACTACGTACTCTGTACCAAAACGCTCATCCAGCGCCTTAATGGCTTTAAGCACTATAACCACGCGGTTCTTTACCTCTATTTTCTCCTTCGGATTACGGCAGTTATCGCAGTTGCCGCAGTTATCTTTTTCAAGATGCTCTCCGAAGTAGTGCAAAATTACTTTACGGCGGCATACGGAGCTCTCTGCATATGCTACCGTTTCGTTAATTAACTGGGCGCCCATTTCGCGTTCGCTCAGCGGCTTGTCACGCATCAGGTGCTCCAGCTTCTGCACATCTTTATGGCTGTAAAAGCAAAGGCAAATGCCTTCCAGTCCGTCACGGCCGGCGCGGCCGGTTTCCTGGTAATAATTCTCCAGGCTTTTGGGAATGTTGTAGTGGATCACAAAACGCACATCCGGCTTATCGATCCCCATTCCAAATGCAATGGTGGCTACGATAACCTCCACCTCTTCCAGCAGGAACATATCCTGGCGCTGGGCGCGGGTATTGGAATCCAGCCCGGCGTGGTAGGCTACGGCTTTAATATTATTAGCCATCAGCATATCGGCCAGCTCCTCCGTTGTTTTACGGTTCAGGGTATAGATAATGCCGCTTTTGCCTTTATGTGAGTGGATGAACTTTACTATTTCGCGGATGGTCTGGTCTTTCTTGCGCTTGGGCCTTATTTCATAATACAGGTTGGGCCTGTTGAAAGATGAAATATAGATCTCCGGCTCGCGTAATACCAGGTTCTTTACAATATCGCTTTGCACCTTAGGGGTGGCGGTAGCGGTAAGGGCAATAATAGGCAGGTTCGGGTTGATCTGGTCTATCATCTCCTTCAGGCGGCGGTATTCCGGCCGGAAGTCGTGGCCCCATTCGGAGATACAATGCGCTTCGTCCACGCCAAAGAACGAGATCTCCAGGTCCCGGAAAAAATCCAGGTTTTCCTGTTTGGTAAGTGTTTCCGGCGCTACATACAGCAATTTGGTTTTGCCGCTCAGCAGGTCGGTACGTACTTTTTTTATTTGTGCTTTAGATAAAGTAGAATTAAGGAAGTGTGCAACATTATCCTTGCTGCTGTAGGAACGAACCAGGTCTACCTGGTTTTTCATCAGCGCAATCAGGGGAGAAACAATGAGCGCGCATCCGGGACTAATGAGGGCGGGTAACTGGTAGCAAAGGGATTTCCCCCCTCCGGTTGGCATAATTACAAAAGTATCTTTCCCGGAAAGTATGCTCTTTATGATAATCTCCTGGTTCCCTTTAAAGGAATCGAACCCAAAGTGTTCGTGTAATGCATCTAACAAACTTACCTTTACAACAGCCATTGCATTCAAGATTTAACGATATACATTCAAAACTCTAAAGAACTAACGGATTACGTTTATTGATTATATGATTTTTAGGGGACACGAAGTTACTTAAAAAACCCCTGAATTACAATAGAATTTATATAAACTGAGGTAAATTTGTGCCGCCAAGATGAAAAAAACAACAGCTATAAACATCCGTGAAACCGCATTGCGGACCCTTCAGGTAGAGGCCGCGGCAATAAGAGATCTGCAGCAATTTGTAGATGAGGACTTTGAAAAGGCTGTGGAGATAATTGCCCAGTGTGCGGGACGATTGGTTGTAACCGGTATTGGCAAGAGCGCCATTATCGGGCAAAAGATTGTAGCCACGCTAAATTCCACCGGCACGCCTGCCTTATTTATGCATGCTGCAGACGCTATTCATGGCGACCTGGGAATGATACAGGAGCATGATGTGGTGATGTGCATTTCCAAAAGCGGCTCCTCCCCTGAGATAAAGGTATTATTGCCACTGGTAAAGAGCTTTGGCAATACCCTTATTGCCATGGTAGGCAATACCAGCTCGTACCTGGCGCAGGAGGCAGACCTGGTGCTTAACACCACTGTTACCCAGGAGGCCTGCCCCAATAACCTGGCGCCTACTACCAGCACCACCGCCCAAATGGCGATGGGCGATGCGCTGGCCGTATGCCTGATAGAATGGCACGGTTTTACTGCTGCAGATTTTGCTAAATTCCATCCCGGCGGCACTTTGGGCAAAAAATTGTATCTGAAGGTAGGGGACCTGAGCCGGCACCATCAAACACCCCGTGTGCGCCTGGATAGTCCCCTGCAGGAAGTGATCCTGGAAATATCTTCCAAGATGCTGGGCGTAACGGCCGTATTGGATCCGGAAGAGCAATTGTGTGGCATTATTACCGACGGTGACCTGCGGCGCATGCTGGAGAAAAACATTAATCCTGCAACGGTAATTGCCCGGGATATTATGTCGGCCCATCCCAAGCACATACAAAAGGACGAGCTGGCGATCAATGCCCTGGAAAAAATGCGGCAGCACGATATTACCCAGTTACTGGTTATGGAAGATAAGCGGTATATTGGCATCATTCATTTACATGACCTTATCAGGGAAGGGATTATTTGACAAGCGATGACGACACAAATGAACAGGCATTTTTATGTGGCCATTATGGCCGGAGGAATAGGTAGCCGTTTCTGGCCTTACAGCCGTACAGATTACCCCAAGCAATTCCTGGATATACTGAATACCGGGAAAACCCTCCTCCAGTGGACCTATGAGCGCTTTGCAGCGTTTGTGCCGAAAGAGAACATCTACGTGGTTACCCACCAGCATTATGAAGGTAAAGTGAAGGAGCAGCTGGGTGAGCTGCCGGTTGCCAATATAGTGTGCGAGCCATCCCGCAAAAATACCGCACCCTGTGTAGCATATATTTCCTATAAGATCCATCAGCAGGATCCGCAGGCCTGTGTGGTTTGCGCACCTGCAGATCATCTGATACTGGACGGGCCGGCCTTTACTGCCGCCTGCCTGAACGCCCTTACCTTTGTACAAAAGAACAGCGCATTATTAACGCTGGGCATTAAACCTACCCGCCCGGATACCGGCTACGGTTACATTCAATATGAAACCCAGCAGGTGGCCGATAATGTGTACGAGGTAAAAACCTTTACTGAAAAGCCTAACCTGGAGCTGGCCAAAACCTTTTTGCAAAGCGGTGACTTCCTCTGGAACGCCGGCATTTTTGTGTGGAATGTAAAAACCATTATTGCTGCGTTTAAAAAATACCTGCCTGAAATAGACGAGCTGTTTGAACAGGGCCGCGCTGCGCTGAATACGCCCCAGGAGCGGGAATTGATAGATGGCATTTACCCGCAGTGCACCAACATTTCCATTGACTATGGCATTATGGAAAAGGCGGATAATGTGTATGTGATCCCTGCCAACTTCGGGTGGAGTGACCTGGGTACCTGGGCCTCAGCCTACGAGAACCTGGAAAAGGATTACCTGGGCAATGCCGTGCAGGGCAAGAATGTGGTAGTGATAGATGCCACCAAGTGTATGGTAAAAGCTGCACCCGAAAAGCTGGTAGTGCTGCAGGGCTTAGATGAATTTATAGTGATAGATACCAACGATGTGCTGCTTATCTGCAAAAAAGAAAATGAGCAGCAGATCAAAGAATATGTGGCAGAAGTTAAGCGGAATAAGGGAGATAAGTTTTTGTAGGATTACGGATTATTTTAGCAGTAACAACAGTAACGGTTTGTAAGA
This sequence comes from Chitinophaga sp., assembly GCF_036569125.1. Taxonomy (GTDB): domain Bacteria; phylum Bacteroidota; class Bacteroidia; order Chitinophagales; family Chitinophagaceae; genus Chitinophaga. The sequence continues at coordinate 16,936 of NZ_DATCRF010000629.1, forward strand.
TATGATCTCTAAGCTCCCGAACGTAGGCACCACCATATTCACCGTCATGTCTGCCCTGGCAGCAGAACACAAAGCCATTAATCTTTCACAGGGTTTCCCCGATTTTGATTGCGATGATACCTTAAAAGAGGTTGTGAATGCTGCCATGCAGCAGGGCCATAACCAGTATGCGCCCATGCCGGGTATACTGCCGCTGCGGGAAGCGATTGCAAAAAAGATATACAATTCCTACGCGCAAACCGTTAACCCGGATACTGAGATCACGATCACGCCCGGCGGCACCTATGCTATATTTACGGCTATTGCCACCTGCATACAACCGGGGGATGAGGTGATTATTTTTGAGCCGGCTTATGATAGCTATATACCCAATGTGCTGGTGAATGGCGGGGTGCCGGTACTGATACCGCTTACCTTTCCGGAGTACCGCATAAACTGGGAGCTGGTACGCAGCAAAATAACATCCCGCACCCGCATGATCATGCTGAACACCCCGCACAACCCAACCGGCAGCATACTAACGGAGTCGGATATACGGGAGTTGGAACAGCTGGTAGCAGCGCATAACCTGCTGGTGTTAAGTGATGAAGTGTATGAGCATCTTGTTTATGACGGCGGGCAGCATCACAGCATATTAAAATATCCCAACCTGTTTAAGAACAGCTTTGTTACTTTTTCTTTTGGTAAGGTATTTCATGTAACCGGCTGGAAAATGGGCTACTGCATAGCCCCGGCCCACCTGATGAAGGAGTACCGTAAGGTGCACCAGTACCTTTGCTTTTCAGTAAATACGCCCATGCAATACGGACTGGCTAAATTCCTGGAAACACCGGAACACTACTTATCCCTGCCGGCCTTTTACCAGGAAAAAAGGGATTACTTTCTGCAGCTGATGGCAGATACTAAATTTACGCCCCTGCCATGTTACGGCAGCTATTTTCAGCTGATGCGTTATGATAAGATCTCCGATGAAGGGGATAAAGACCTCACCATTCGTATAACCAAAGAATTTGGCGTAGCCAGCATACCTGTATCTGCCTTTTACCAGGATGGCCAGGATGATCATGTGATCCGTTTCTGCTTTGCCAAAAAGAAAGCAACCCTGGAGCAGGCGGCGGAAAGACTCCGGAGGATTTAATAAAAAAAAGCCATCTCTTAAAAAAGAGACGGCTGTCCTTTGTATTACGAGCAGTACGAAATGCTTATGAGTTAAATCCCGGTTTAGCTTACGGCTACCAGCTCCTGTTCGTACAAACTGTTTGCTCCCAGTACCTGGGTATGATCCAGGAAGGTTACAACACCGGTTTCAACATCGTATAATGCGCCTATAATTCCTACTTCACCGTTCAGGATCATTTCACGCAGGATCATGCTTTGCTCCAGCACGGCCTTTACAGAGCGTTCTGTATGCAGTTTGGTAACAGCATCCACAAAAGCGTGATTATGTGAGTTCCGGTTTTCGCGGATGGTTTTTTCCGCGTACACGGCAGGAGTGATCTTGTTAAGCAGCCCTGTAAGGTTACCCATTTCCACATGGTCGCAGGCGCCTTTTATAGCTCCGCATTTGGTGTGGCCCAGCACTACAATAAATTTGGATCCTGCTACTTTACAGGCGTATTCCAAACTACCCAGCACATTATCGGAGATAACAGCACCGGCTAAACGAATACTGAAAATATCGCCTAGTCCCTGGTCAAAGATCAGCTCTGCAGAGGTGCGTGAATCCATACAGCTTACGATAGCTGCCATGGGCCATTGGCCATCAGAGGTTTCATTTACCTGTTGTAAATGGTTACGGTCTATTTTCAGGTTATCTACAAAGCGGTTGTTCCCCTGCTTAAGCAATTGTAAAGTTTGTTCCGGCGTTAAGTTTGCCTGTGCGGCTTTATCTAAAGTTTTCATTTTACAGTTTTAATAGTTTGTGAATAAAAGAAATTGAAAAGAACGAAGGCATGCTGCCCGGTTAATTCAGCTCCAGCTCTTTTAACAGCTGTTCATGATTACCGGAGGAAATTACCTGTACATGCCCGGCCCGCGCGGCCGCATGATGGCCATCCAGCTCCTCGCTGGGCGTGTTGGTGATCTTATACACCTCTTTAAAGCCGGTGAGCACCACGCTTATATTTTTTTGTACGGCTTTTACATCCCTGAACTCGCGGATGGTTTCCAGCACATCATGATCTATATACACCGTGTTGCTGGCATCTATCACCACGGAGCTGTTTTCCGGTAAATGATCCAGCGTAAGCAATATGCTGGCCTTATTGAGGAAGGATACTTCCTGCGCCAGCTCCAGGCGAATGGTATCGCCGGTATGGTATTGCTCTTTACGGAAATAATAAGGGCTTTTCATATTGCCTCTTAAAATGGCAATTACACTCACGGCCATACCCAGGGCTATACCTATCAGCAGATCGGTGAACACAATGGCTACCAGTGTTACCACAAACGGTACCCATTGGTACTTGCCTTTGCTGAACATTTCTTTGAAAATGGAGAGCTTACACAGCTTGTAACCGGTAACCAGCAGCACGGCTGCCAGGGTGGCCAGCGGTATTTTGTTCAGCACCATGGGTATTAAAGCGGCGCAGGTAAGCAGCAGCGTGCCATGGATGATAGTAGACATCCTGCTACGGGCGCCGGCGTTAATGTTGGCGGAGGAACGCACAATTACGGAGGTAATAGGCAGGCCGCCAATTAAACCGCTCACCATATTACCAATACCCTGTGCACGCAGCTCACGGTTAGGGTTGGTATGGCGTTTCTGCGGGTCCAGCTTATCCGTGGCTTCCACGTTCAGCAAGGTTTCTACAGAAGCTACTATGGCAATAGTTAGGGCCACAACCCACACTTCTTTATTGGCCAGCGCGCTAAAATTGGGCAGGGTGAACTGGCCTACAAACTGCTGGAAGCTGTCGGCTACCGGCAAATTCACCAGGTGGCTGGGCGTAAGGGCCAGGCTGCTGCCGGTGCTAAGGAAAAGCATATTCAGCAACACACCGGTTATTACCGCTACCAGGGCAGATGGGATCACATTCAGCTTGGGTATTTTGCTCCAGTACAGAATGATCAGTATAGATACGATGGTGATTAGGGTAGCGCCCAGGTGAATATGATTTATACCCGAAAGCAGCGCGGTAAAGCTGTTATCCCCATCTACCTGTATAAAGGTGAAGTCGCCTTCAGAATCTTTATCATACCCAAAGGCATGTGGTATTTGTTTTAAGATAATAATAAGACCAATGGCCGTAAGCATACCCTTAATAACATTGGAAGGGAAGTAATTGGCCACGGTACCCGCCTTTATTAAGCCCAGCCCTAACTGCAGGGCGCCGCCAATGAATACGGCTAATAAGAATACATCAAAAGCCCCCAGCTTGGTAATAGCCGTTAATACCACGGCGGTAAGGCCGGCGGCCGGGCCGCTGACACTTAGCTGGGAACCACTCAGGGAACCGACAACCAGGCCACCGATAATACCGGATATTAAACCGGAGAACAAGGGTGCACCGGAGGCCAGGGCTATACCCAGGCAAAGCGGCACTGCTATCAGAAATACTACCAGGCCGGATGAAAAGTCGGCTTTTATGTTCGAGAAAAAAGAAGGTTGCTTGCTCATAACCGCAAAGGGATTTAATCGTTAAGCTTTTATTCACACGACTGAGCAGCGACGGCGTTATGTGCGTTCTAACACAGACATATAGCTATATGCCATGTTAGCTCGTACCAGCGCAGTGGAACAGCATGTGAAAATGTAAATACAAGAGGACACGCATTACCGGATGGTAAGGCGTAAGAAAACCATAGGTATCGCTTAACAATTGGGTGGGGGAGCGTGAATTTCACGGGCAGGACCAGAAGGAATATCTTCAAAGAGTTGGTACTGCACTATATTAAGGTATAACTCAGGAGCAAATTTCAGGGAATCGTCAAAATGGTCGTAGTACTTAACCTCTTTGGCCAGCTTCACTATATCTACGCAACCATCTACGGGGTGTTCCTCAACAATCTGGTTATTAAACAGCAGCTTGCCCATCTCCTTGATCGGGAGCAGCTGGGTACCCATAAGTACCAGGAGGCATATGCTGATAAGTTTCTTCATGTTTTTAGAGACACTCAGAACAAAAGTAATTAACCAAGTTTATACTTTGAAAATACGACAATTAAAAAAATGTTAAAAGCCCCTGGTCCCTTTTTCATCCCAGAATATTACCATTCATCACATAAAACGGGCTACTGTTTTGAGTATAATTTTAGGTAGATCGGCCACTATGGCTCATCCACCTGTTTTGATGGGTAATTGTCTAAACCAATTATTTTGCTTTCTATGGTATTGTGTATTGCATAGTAGTAAATATTCCCTATCTTTGAATTGTAAAGTTAAAAAGCTCACTTGCCATGAATATAGATAACACACAATCGCAGATGCGGAAGGGAGTGCTGGAGTTCTGCATTCTTTCCGTTATCAAGCAAGGAGAAGCTTATCCTTCAGACATTATTGAAAAAATGAAAGAGGCGAAGCTAGACATCCTGGAGGGCACCCTGTATCCCTTACTGACCCGTTTGAAAAATGCAGAACTACTAACCTACCGCTGGGTAGAAAGCAGCTCAGGGCCCCCCCGAAAATATTTTTCCATGACCGAAAAGGGAGAGGCCTTTTACCGGGAGCTGGAAACAACGTGGAATGAACTGGCCAATGCGGTCCATCAGCTCACGCAAAACAATACCATCCTTTAAGCATTATATCACCTAAAATCTGAAAAACAGTTCCCGCTGTTGAAAATCAAAACTGTAAAGATGAAAAAGATTATTAACATAAACCTCGCCAGCCGATTAATACCCATAGAGGATAGCGCCTATGAGATATTGAGGCGGTACCTGGATAGCCTGAAGCGCTATTTTGCCAGGGAGGAAGGGGCCGACGAGATTGTCAGCGACATTGAAAGCCGGATAGCGGAATTATTCCAGGACAAGCTGAAAAAAGGCGCTCATTGCATCACCGATGAGGACGTGGAAGCTATCAAAGCCTCCATGGGTACGCCGGAACAGTTTGAGGAAGATGCGGCCAAAGAAAGCGCCCAAGCCGGCGCTGCAGAGCAGGCCATCCCCAACATCCGCCCGCGTAAGCGCCTGTACCGCGATCCGGATAATAAAGTACTGGGCGGCGTGTGTAGCGGCCTGGGTGCTTACCTGAACGTAGACCCCGTGGTATTCCGCATCATCTTTGCCCTGCTGGCTATTGGCGGCTTTGGCAGCGGTATACTGGTATACTTCATATTATGGATAGCTACCCCGGAAGCCAATACCGCGGCTGAAAAGCTGGAAATGCGCGGCGAGCGGGTGGATGTGAACAACATCCGTGCTACCGTGCAGGATGAGATCAACGCCATGAAAGGCCAGTTCAAAAATGTTGGCAACGACATCAAAAATTTTTCGCAGGGCCGCGGAAGGCAGGTTGGTAACGATATTGAGCGGATCTTCCGCAATTTCTTTACCGGTCTGGGGAAAGTGCTGTTGTTTGTAACCAAAGGGTTCTTTTACTTCCTGGCAGTGGTAATACTGTTTAGCCTTATAATAGCCGGTATTGCTATCGCTGCTTCCTCCGCGGCCCTCTTCCCGCTTAAAAGCCTGTTACTTTCATCCAGCCTCCAGAACATGCTCTTCTGGCCGGCGGTGATCCTGCTGATAGGCATTCCCGTAGTAGGTCTTATTATATTCCTGACCCGTAAGCTTACCGGCGTAAAACAAACGAACCGGTACGTAGGGTATACCTTAAGCTTCCTGTGGGTGGTTGGCCTGCTGTGCGGCACCTGGCTGATAGTATCTATTGTAAAGGATTTCCGCACCAGCTTCCGGGAAAAGGAAACTTACCCCCTGGTACAGCCCAGCAAGGGAAAGCTGATCATCAAAAAGACGGATGACCTGGTGGAGATGGATGATGTGGACTTTTTTGAAGGCGGCCTGCGGGTAACCGATGATACCGCCATCATTGACAATATACGTGTGAAGATTGAAAAGAGCATTACGGACAGCTTCCAGGTGGAAGTGCTCCGCAGCTCCCGCGGCAGAACCGTTTCCCAGGCAAAAGCCCTGGCCCGCGAAATACAGTTCCAGATGAACCAGCAGGATTCTATCCTGTACCTGCCCGCCGGCATCAGCATACCACGTAACTCCCACTTCCGGGAACAGCGTATCACCGTAGTGGTAAAAGTACCCGTAGGTAAGGATATTGAGGTGGAAAAGGATGCTTACCATCACTACCACTTTATACACGGATGGAATGATAATGACTGGTGGGATGACTGGGACGATTGGGACCGCGACCATGATGGACCGGTTGAGCTGAAAATGACCATAGACGGCCTGGATAACATTCATATTGAGAAGAAACCCCGCCGTCATGAAGAAAGAAGAGGAGAAGATTCCCTGCAGGATAACTACCGTTATCACTCACCGGAAGAAAAGCAGGATAACCAGGAAAATGATCAGAAAGAAGAGAAAACAAAGGAAAAGACGGTTACCCCTACCGCTGCCAGCATAAATGCAGGCATGGAGGTACCGGCGGTGGAAAGCGCTTCCCTGATCATTTACAGCGTTTATAACATGCTGAAATAAGTTTTTCATTCATCACAATAAGTTCAATAGTTAACGAGAAGAAATGAAAACCACGGTATCCACCGTGGTTTCTTTCGTTTATACTGCCTTTTTTTCCGGATTCGATCATTACCCTCGCTTTTAAATATTTAGCTTTGCATCTTTGAAACTTCGATGACAAGGATAAGGAATGCAGGCAACGAAAAACGCAGCAATCAATATTGCGCTGGTAGGAAATCCGAATAGCGGGAAAAGCTCACTCTTTAATGCATTAACGGGTTTAAATCAGAAGGTCAGTAATTTTCCAGGGGTTACGGTTGATAAGAAAACCGGCAGCAGCAGCATATCCAATGCTTTGCATGCCAACATTATAGACCTGCCCGGTACCTACAGCCTGTATCCTAAAAGCGCCGATGAATTTGTAACCTATGATGTGCTGGTGAACCCTGCGGGTACAGACCGGCCTGACATGATCCTTATTATTGCCGACGCCTCCAACCTGAAACGCAACCTGCTCTTTTGCTCCCAGATCATAGACCTCAAGATCCCGGTTATTATAGCCCTTACCATGATGGATATTGCCCGCAAGAAAGGCGTGGAAATAGACCTGAACGGGCTGGAACGTGAGCTGGGCGTGCCGGTGCTGGCCATTAACCCCCGTAAGAATAAAGGTATTCCTGAACTCAAGAAGAATATAGACCTGCTGGCCAGGGAGCATTTCCCCGTGCCGGTGCGCGATTTTGTGGACAGCCATATTATGGCGCCTGAAGTGGTGGACGAGGTTAAAAAATACGTACAGGTGCGCAGCGACTATGCCGCCCTGCACATAGCAGTGAACAGCGATGAGCTGCACTTCCTGAATGGCGGGCAAAAGCTGGCCATTAAAAATGCGCTGCAAACCCACAAGTTTAATAAAACCAAGGTGCAGGCCGAAGAAATTATGCAGCGTTACGGCCGCATAAAGCATATTATGAAATCCTCCGTAGTGGAGGCCGACCCTTTGCAGAAACAGCTGCAAACCGAAAAGCTGGATGATATACTGCTGCACCGTTTCTGGGGCTATGTGATATTACTGGTAGTGCTGTTCTTTCTTTTCCAGAGCATATTCTGGCTGGCCTCTTACCCTATGGACGGCATAGAGGCGGCCTTTGGCTGGTTAGGCGGCAGCCTTTCCGGCATACTGCCCGACAACCAGTTCAGCGACCTGCTGATCAATGGCGTGGTGGCCGGTGTTAGCGGCATAGCCGTTTTTATACCCCAGATCATGATCCTGTTCGGGTTAATAACCCTGCTGGAAGATACGGGCTACATGGCCCGCATCAGCTTTTTAACCGACCGCCTGATGCGGCAGGTGGGGCTGAACGGTAAATCTGTAATGCCCCTGATCAGCGGCGTAGCCTGCGCCGTGCCGGCTATTATGGCTACCCGTAGTATTGAGAACCGGAAAGAGCGTTTGATCACCATCCTGGTAACCCCTTTAATGAGCTGCTCCGCACGCCTGCCCATTTATACTGTTATGATTGCGCTGGTGGTACCCGACCGTAAGGTGCTGGGCATTTTAAGCCTGCAGGGCTTAGTAATGATGGGCCTTTACCTGCTGGGCTTTTTTATGGCCCTGGCAATAGCCGCTATCATGAAATGGTTTGTGGCCATTAAGGAAAAGAGCTACTTTATTATGGAGCTTCCCGTATACCGGGCGCCCCGCTGGAAGAATGTAGGTACCACCATGCTGGAAAAAGCCCGCATATTTATTACAGATGCCGGTAAAGTGATCATGGTGATCTCTGTGATACTCTGGTTCCTGGCCTCTTATGGACCAAGCAGCAAAATGCAGCCGGTACATGACAGGTACGAGAAACTAATGGCCGCTAACCCCAATGATAAAGAGGCGCTGGATAAAGCCTACCAGTCGGAAAAGCTGGCCAATTCCTATGCCGGCATACTGGGTCATGCCATAGAACCGGCCATACGCCCCCTGGGTTTTGACTGGAAAATAGGCATTGCGCTTATTACCTCTTTTGCTGCCCGCGAAGTATTTGTAGGCACCATGGCTACCCTGTACAGCGTAGGCGAAAGCCCGGAAGATAATGATGCCACCCTCCGCGAAAAAATGCATGCTGCCGTACGGGCCGATGGCAGCCCGGTATACACCATGGCTACCGGTTTTTCCCTGATGCTTTTCTATGCCTTTGCCATGCAGTGTATGAGCACCCTGGCCATTGTAAAAAGGGAAACCAAATCCTGGAAAATGCCGGCCATACAGCTGGTGTATATGACGGCGCTGGCGTACATCTGCAGTTTTATAGCTTACCAGATACTGAAGTAGGCTAAACGCTGAATGCTTAATGCAGAATGCTGATCGCAGCGATTCCGTTGAGGCATGCATTGCATTGGCGTTAAGCATGCTGCATTCCGCGTTTAGCGTAATTAAGTATCTTGCACGTATGAAAAAGTTCCTGCTTGTTACCATTGCACTGTTGCCCGTATTAGGGGCGCTGGCACAACGGCCGGCTATTGATTCCCTGCAATTAATGAAAGACATACGCACGCTGAGCGCGGATAAGTTTGAGGGCCGTAAAACCGGCACCAAAGGCAACCGCCTGGCGCAGTTTTATATTATGGACCGTTTTAAACAGGCCGGCCTGCAGCCTTTTCATGGCACCTACGAATACCCGTTTTATTTTACCCAGGGGGATAAGAAGATCATGGGTACTAACCTGTACGGCTATATTCCCGGCAAAACAGATAACGTGATCATTGTTACGGCGCATTATGATCACCTGGGCATTAGCCGCCAGGCTAATGGTGCAGACAGCATTTTTAACGGGGCCGATGATAATGCCTCCGGCAGCGCCGCACTGCTATCGCTCATTAAGTATTACCAGCAGCACCCACCGCAGCATACTTTGGTATTTGCCGCGCTGGACGGGGAGGAGGAAGGCCTGCAGGGCGCCAAAGCCTTTGTGCTGCAGCTACCGGTGCCGGCCACCAATGTGCATATGAACCTGAATATGGATATGGTAAGCCGCAATGAAAAACAGGAGCTGTATGCCTGCGGCACCTACCAGAACCCCGACCTGAAGAAGCTGGTGACCCGGGCAGCCGACAGCAGCGCCATTAAGCTGCTAACCGGCCATGACCGGCCGGAAGACGGCGCCCAGGACTGGACCAAACAAAGCGACCATTACGAGTTCCATAGAAAGGGCATTCCCTTCCTGTACTTTGGGGTAGAGGATCATGCGGACTACCACCGCGTGGGAGATGAATTTGAGCATATTGATCCATCGTTCTATTACCGGGCGGTGCAAACCATAAGGATGGTGCTGAGCGCAGCGGATGCTGAGCTAACTGGGAATAGGGCGCGGTCTAAGGTGATTTATTAATATGTGTGGATGGCACACGTAAAAAGATGTAGGGTTTTATGTAGGGGGGTAGAGTTGCGCAGCAATGTCAGTAGGGAAAAAGAGGGGTTTTAGGAGGGAAGCATACCAATTGCGCAGCAATCAAACCACAATAAAAATGCAAAGGGCCAACCGATCGGTTGGCCCTTTGTATATACATAAGGTTTTCGAAAACTATTTGAACCTGCGCCGGGTTTCAATCATGCCCTTGAACTTATGCTCGGGCATATGCACATTTTCGCGGAACGTGCGCAGGCCTTCTGTAGACGCTTTGGTGCGGCCCAGCGCGCTTTCCGGCACACCCAGGGTAATAAGCGCCTTGCGCAGCAGCAGCTCGCTGGTGCTGCCCCAGTCAATGGAAAAATCCTCATAGGTAGCGGTGCCGCCATCCGGGAAAAATCCGTCGAAATAATCCCCCTGGTTCTGGGCGTTCTTTGACCAGATGGATACAGCATACATATCCTTACCGCCAATGGTAATGCCTACAAAACCAACCGGTTTGCCGTAAGTAGTATCGCCCACCAATTTCACATTCATGTATGGTTTCAGCACATTCATGGTAAGCTCGCTGGCCGATGCAGTGGAACCGGTACCAATGAACACCACATTAGGAACATTTACGCTTTTCTTCTTGGAGAAATAGAAGGAGGGGTTGCTCACCCAATCGTCAAACACATCGCCCCAGGAATAATTGGCGCCGGGCACCTTTTTAGTTTTCAGGTAATTGCTATACTGATGGTTAGTAAGGTTAGTGTTGTAATACTCCTTGTACATCAGCGAGGTATTACCGGTACCAACGGAAGTGGGCGCAATGAGGTTGGCCAGGTATTCGGCCGTTTCCACAGAGCCGCCGCCATTGTAGCGGAGATCTATTACCAGGTCGGTTACATTGTTGGTAACAAAGTTATCAAACGCAGCATCCAGCTGGGTTTGGGTTTTATCCAGGGAAATGAACTGGTTGAATACCAGGTAACCCACCCGTTTTCCGCCTACATTCAGCACGCTGCTATACAGCACCGGGTTAATGCTGTAGTTAGCCACATTAAGGGTAACGGTAACCGAGGTAGCATCCGGCTTTTTAAGGGTAAGCGTTACACTGTTACTGTAGTAGATGGCATTACTAATACGTGTTATGTTGGCATCTGTGGATTCCATATCGGTGTTGCCATTAACCGCGGTTATTTGCCAGGTGCGGCGAATGCCCTGCTGATAAGCAGGGGAGCCTGGGTACACATAGATCACGCGAAGGTCGCTTACGTCATTATAACCTAAGTCCAGCCCGAAATCGCCGGCAATGCCTTCGTTGATCTCTCCGGCCACAGCTCCATTATCCAGGAAACCGTACTTATCCATGTTTTTGCCGGCCGCATTCTTTTTATAGGAAATAAGGGCATCAAACAGCTTATCCAGGTTGGAGTAGCTATTAGGTTTAAAGGTGGCAGAATCCGGTATCACATCATTCCAAAGATATTCGTCCTTGAAAATGAAGTACATGGAATCTTTTACCGTGGCAATATTACTACCGGTGCCGGTAGTGTCTGTAATGGGCGTAACAGGAGTTCCGTGATCTTTTTTACAGGCATTCAATAAG
>NZ_DATCRF010000630.1:0-9805 GCF_036569125.1 Chitinophaga sp.
TAAGTGAATAGCTTACTTATATCTCCCTTAATTATAAATAAAACTCTAAAAATAAAAATCAGGGTAATCAGCGTAATCATCATAATCAGTGAGTCAGACAAATTTCGCATCGCCGAAGGCGATCCTATACGCAAAAATCCCGTTAGCCGGGAAGGCCAACGGGACTTATTAACTCAAACGCGTATAATGTTGAATTATGCTTTCTTAGCAGCAGGAGCAGCTGCTTTCTTAGCATGTTCGTGTTTAGCAGCTTTCTTAGTAGTATCTGCAGCAGGTTTTGCTTCAGCTTTGGCTTCAGTTTTAGCGGCTTTCTTTGCAGGTTTAGCAGCTGGTGCTTGTGCAAAAGATGCAGCAGAAATGCTCATTACTACTACAGCGGCGATCAGGCTTTTTTTCATGATGTTGTCGTTTTTAAAATGATTAGATGAAAGAATGTATTTGTTATAATTTCTGTAGTAAAAATACACCCGCAAAGAGCGTGTTGACGGGATGTTTCGGTGAACAGGGTATTACTGTCGTTGAACAGGGAAAAATGTACGGTAATGTATAACGGGGAACTATAATAATATATGGATGGCCTCCTGTACAGCCTGTATGCACAACTGTTTCAGCGTATTAAACTGGTTGGTCACCATACCGGAATGATAACTGTTTTCCTGCAGTTTTTCCAGTGGTTCCAGTACCGGGTAGAGATGATCCTGCAACCCAATAAAAGATACCGTGGTTTTAAGATTATGTGCGGTAGCCCGTATAGCGGCGATGTCTTCCGTTACCACTGCCTGCTTCAGCAGCGATAACTCTTCCGGCAGCTGTGCAATGAATTGCTCCAGCATCGTTTTCTCGAATTGGGTATTGCCTTTGGAAAGCTCATGCAGGTAGTGGAGGTTGATCAGGTGATGCACTCCGTTTTCGCCGGGCTGGTGGTGAACAGCCGGTAATTCCCGGGGAGGCAGTTTGCCGATATATACCTGGATCATCCTGTACAGGTCGTCCTCAATGATGGGCTTGGAAATGTACTCATTCATGCCCATTTGCAGGCATTTTTCCCGTTCGCCTGCCATAGCATGGGCGGTCATAGCTATTACCGGGATAGTAGACTGAAGCTCATTCCGGATGGCCTGTACAGCTGTGTAGCCATCCATTTCAGGCATTTGAATATCCATAAGCACCAGGTCATAATGCTGCCGTTCCAGCGCCTGTAATACCTCTTTTCCGTTGTTCACCATTTTATACTGCAGCTGCCAGCTGCCCAGTAAGTGACGGAGCAGGTTCTGGTTCATCCTGTTATCTTCCGCCACCAACAGTCTTACGTCCGGGTGTGGTGGCAGCTGGTCGTTTTCTGTGAGATAGTTAGTTCCTTCTTCCTGCAGCGGCTCGCCCAGTGTGTATGGCAATTCCACTTTAAAGGTAGCGCCTTCACCTGGTTTACTTTCCACGGAAATAAAGCCGTTCTGCAGCTCTATCAGTTGTTTTACAATGGTAAGCCCCAAACCAGTGCCGCCGTATTTGCGGGTGGTAGCGGCTTCTGCCTGGTTAAAGCGGTCAAAAATGCTTTGCTGCTTGGAGGGCTCAATCCCTATACCGGTATCACTAACGGTGAACAATATACGTACTGCATTTTCTTCCCCCCATGTTTTTGCCACGTGTATGCGTACAGCACCTTCACTGGTAAATTTGATGGCGTTGCTGGTAAGGTTCACCAGCACCTGCGTAAGCCGCACCACATCTCCATATAAAATATCGGGCACATCATCGCCGATGGTAACAGACAACTGCAGCTGTTTTTCCTCGGCCTTTGGCCGGAACATCGTGTTGATGGCATGCAATACGCTGCGTAAACTGAAGGAGGTAGCTTCTATACGCATCATTCCGGATTCTATTTTGGAGATATCCAGGATGTCGTTGATGATTTCCAGTAAGCTTTGCCCGGCATTTTCTATGGCGGCTACGTATTCTTTGGATTTATCGTTCAGTGGCTGGACTTTGAGTAAATTGGTAAACCCGATCACGGCGTTCATCGGGGTGCGTATTTCATGGCTCATATTGGCCAGGAACTGCTCTTTAATTGCGGCCAGCTTCTTTTCCTGCTGCTGCGACTCGTCCAGTGCTTCTATGAGCTGTTCCTGCCGGTGGATGCGGCTGGTAATGTACAGGAATGCCAGCAGGCTCATTAAACAGGCAAAGAAAACCAGTACGGTGCCCCAGCGCTGGGCTTTCTGGCCACTGCTGTCGATCAGGTGGGTGGTACGGTTCACCTCCGACTGCCGGGTGGTGTCCAGCTGCCGCAGAATACCGGTGATGGCTTCCCCCAGTCGTTTCCCTTTCTGGTTGTTGATGAGCTTTTCCGCCGCCCATTTACCCTGGCTGTAAAAGGTATCCAGCACCATGAGATTGAAATTGTTCTTTTCATCCACCAGGTAGTTGAGCTGGGTGAGGAGTTTTTCCGTACTATCGTTCTTGATGATCTTATTGATCTCCTTGAGATCGGCCTTTATTATGGCTATTTCGGCTTCAATGCCGGTAATATGCACGGTGTCCTGGGAAATGACCGCTCCCCGTACTTTACTGTCGGTTTTGGCCATATTCGTTTGCAGCTTCTGAAGCTCATTCTTCACATTCAGTTCCTGCAGCAGCTGCTCGTTTCCTTTAATCAGCTTATGGATATTGTTAGCGGAGTTGAACTGCAGCACAACGAATAATATCATTCCGGTAATGAACAGGCCAAGGAGGTAATATTTGATTCTTTTAGGCTGCATGACAGTTTAGTACATATAAACGCTGATATAGGAAAGCCGGTTCAATAAAAGTAGCAATTTTATTCCTTCCTTCAGATAATTAGCCTCAGCGTAATAATCCGCTGAGGCTAATGATGTGTAACAAAGGAATACTGTTATTTTGCCTTTGGTGCAGCCGGAGCAGCAGCTGGTTTTGCTGTATGATGATGGTGCTTCGCGTGTTTCTTGTGTGCAGGCGCTTTGGCAGCGGCTTCTTTCTTCGTTTCTTGTTTAGGCGCAGTGGTCTGTGCAAAAGATGATGCACTCATAAACAACATAGCTGCGGCGATTACAATTCCAAACTTTTTCATGGCTGTATATTTTATTTAGTGATCAATTGTTTTGACGACCTAAAGATACATCCGGTTGAAAAAGAAGGGCTGTACTAATGGCCCAACAGGCAGGAGCTGTCGGTCAAAAAGGGGAAAGTGTCGTTGAGTCAGAGGAGATTCAGTTTATTGTTAAGGGCAGAACGGTAAGCATCTGCTACGGGAATAGCATGCTTATTGATAACGATGGTACCGTCTTCAATGGATTCAATTTTGTCGAGCGCCACGATGTAAGAACGATGCACCCGCATAAATTTACCAGCCGGCAGCTTTTCTTCCAGCGCTTTAAGGGTAGTATGGATGGCGTGGAATTTCTGCGGGGTATTTAACTTTACATAATCGCCCATCGCCTCCAGGAAAAGGATGTCTTCTGTTTTAATTCTTTTCAGCACCCCATTGTCGCGTATAAACACGAACTCCGTATCGGATACCTGTAGCTCACGGAGGTTACTGTCCGTAATTTCACGGGCCTTTTCGATAGCCTGTATAAAGCGGGCGGGCTGCACCGGTTTAATCAGGTAATCGGCCACATTCAGCTCAAATGCCTCTACCGCATAATCTTTTTTTACTGTTGTGAAGATGATCACCGGGCGCTTCTTTCCCAGGTTACGGGTAAGTTCCAGGCCGCTCATACCGGGCATTTCGATGTCCAGCAGCAGCAGATCTATCTTTTCTTTCTGTAAAAAATTATATGCTTCCATAGCGCTGCTGCATTCACCGGCTACATGCAGTTGTTCCACATGACTGGCCAGTTGCTTCATGGCGGTGCGCGCCAGCTTGTTATCGTCTACTATCAGGCAATTCATGCGGCTAATTTAAGTACAAAAAACATCTCCGCCGCAACTGCGATGCAGTTTTTTCCGGCGGCGTTTTGTGTTTAAGTTTTACATTTGTAACTATGAAGTGGCTACTTTACATATTAAGCTGTTATATCGTACTGTTATCGTGCATTCCCTGCAACGATTACCAGGCCGTAAACAGTAGTGTGACAGTACAGCTTTCCACTTCGCACGACCATGAAACACAACCGGACTATTGCTCCCCGCTCTGCGTATGCAGCTGTTGTAATGTGCAGGCTACACCCGGTGCGGTTGTAACGGTTCATTTTATCGCGCAGCGGGTCATGATAAACTACCCGACATTGCCCGTTAACCCGCTTCCTTCCTTACCGGATAATATCTGGCAGCCCCCACAGCTGGTTTAATACGTTTTACAGATGTTTTTGCTATGAGCATATCCGCGCCTTTTACCGGTGCAGGTATGGCTATGGTACTTCATTTTATTACTTATTGAATCAATCATGCTGGATAAGATCATTCGTTTCTCTGTGAGGAACAAATTAATGATAGGGATATTTACGTTTGCCCTGGCGGCATTTGGCGTTTTCGCTTTATTACGGTTGCCGGTAGATGCGGTGCCGGATATCACCAATAACCAGGTACAGGTGATCACACAATCGCCTTCGCTGGCTGCACAGGAAGTAGAAAGACTGATTACCTTTCCTGTTGAACAAACCATGGCCGTGATACCTGAAATGTCGGAGATCCGCTCCATTTCAAGGTTTGGGCTGTCGGTAGTCACTATTGTATTTCACGACGATGTAGACATTTACTGGGCCCGGCAACAGGTGAATGAAAAGCTGGGAGAAGCCAGGGCCAATATACCTGGTGGTATCGGCACCCCGGAAATGGCGCCCGTTTCCAGCGGCCTGGGGGAAATATACCAATATGTTTTGCATCCCCAAAAAGGCTATGAGGAAAAGTTTGATGCGCGGGAACTGCGCACCATACAGGACTGGTATGTAAGGCGACAGCTGCTTGGCACCCCCGGTGTGGCGGAAGTAAACAGTTTTGGCGGCATGCTGAAGCAGTACCAGGTAACCCTTAACCCCGATAAGCTCCGCAGCTACCGCCTCAGTATAGCTGATGTGTTCAATGCCATGGAGCGCAATAACCAGAACACCGGCGGGGCTTATATCGACAAGAAGCCCAACGCCTATTTCATCCGCAGCGAAGGCCTGATCGGCAGCCTGGCGGATATAGAAAAGATAGTGGTGAAGAATACGCCGGAGGGCTTACCCGTGCTGATAAGAGATATTGCCACCGTGCAACTGGGCGACGCGGTGCGCTACGGCGCGCTTACCCGCAATGCCAACGGGGAAGCCGTGGGCGGCATTGTAATGATGCTGAAAGGAAAAAACTCCAGCGAGGTGGTGAAAGCGGTGAAAGCCAGGATCACAGACATACAGAAAACATTGCCGGCAGGCGTGGTGATAGAGCCCTTCCTGGACCGTAGTGAATTTGTAGGCAGGGCAGTAGGCACTGTGCAGAAAAACCTTATTGAAGGCGCGCTCATTGTCATCTTCGTGCTGGTACTGTTCCTCGGTAACCTGCGTGCAGGGCTGATCGTAGCTTCTGTAATACCGCTGTCGATGCTGTTTGCCATTTCCATGATGTACCTGTTTGGCGTATCGGGCAACCTGATGAGCCTGGGCGCTATTGATTTCGGACTAATCGTGGATGGGGCGGTGATCATAGTGGAAGCTACTTTGCATCACCTGGCGGGCAGGAATAAAACCGGGCAGCGGCTCCGTTTATCCCAGGTGGAAATGGATACGGAAGTTTTTGACGCCGCCAGCAAGATCCGCAGCACTGCGGCTTTCGGCGAAATCATCATCCTCATTGTATACCTGCCAATTCTGGCGCTTACCGGTATTGAGGGCAAAATGTTCCGCCCTATGGCACAAACAGTATCCTTCGCCATACTGGGCGCCTTTATCCTGTCGCTCACTTATGTGCCCATGGTATCCGCGCTGATGCTGAGTAAAAACCTGGATAATAAAGTAACGGTGGCCGACCGCATCATGCGTTTCTTTCAACGTATATACGCCCCCGTTATCCGTGGAGCACTACGTGCCAAAGCGCTGGTAACGGTAACGGCTATACTGCTTTTTGCAGTGTCATTATTTTTATTTGGTAAGATGGGGGGAGAATTTATTCCTACCCTGGAAGAGGGGGATTTCGCGGTAGAAACACGGTTACTCACGGGCAGCTCCCTGTCTGAAACCATCGACAAGATAAGCCTGGCCTCCGGTATACTCATGAAGCAGTTCCCTGAAGTAAAGGAAGTGATAGGCAAAATAGGCGCCGCAGAAATACCTACCGACCCCATGCCGATGGAAGCCTGCGACCTCACCATTCTGCTGAAACCCAAAAAGGAGTGGACCAGCGCCCGCAGCCGGGAAGAACTGGCCAATAAAATGCAGGAAGCCCTGGAAGCCATTCCCGGGGTTAGTTTCGGCTTTTCACAACCCATCCAGCTCCGGTTCAATGAGCTTATTTCAGGCGTGCGGCAGGATGTAGGGATCAAGATCTTTGGAGAAGACCTTACCATACTGGCTTCACTGGCTGAGAAAACAGGGCGTATTGTTAGTCGCACGCCTGGTGCGAAAGATCTGTACGTTGAACAAACCGGCGGATTGCCGCAAATAGTGGTAACAGCCAACAGGGACCAGATAGCCCGCTACGGCCTGGATATCGCCACCATTAATCAAACTATCAATACGGCTTTTGCCGGCCAGAGCGCAGGCCTGGTATATGAAGGGGAGAAGCGGTTCGACCTGGTGCTGCGACTGGATAAGCAAAGCCGGCAGCAGCTGGCGGATGTACAAAACCTCTATATCACCACTCCATCGGGCAACCAGGTGCCACTGCAGGAAGTAGCCGAAGTGAAAATGACCACCGGCCCTAACCAGGTACAAAGAGAAGACGCCAAAAGGCGCACTATTGTTGGCTTCAACGTGCGTGGCCGGGATATTGCCAGCGTGGTGGAAGATATTGAAGCCGCTATCGCCAAAGAAGTAAAACTGCCTGCAGGATATTTTATCCGCTACGGCGGACAATTCGAAAACCTGAAAGAAGCTAATCAGCGTTTAGCCGTAGCCGTGCCCGTTGCACTGCTGCTGATATTCGGCCTGCTTTATTTTACCTTCCATTCCGTAAAACAATCGCTGCTCATTTTCACCGCTATTCCCATGTCGGCCATAGGCGGTGTTTTTGCGCTGCTGCTGCGGGGCCTGCCTTTTAGCATCTCTGCCGGCGTAGGATTTATTGCCTTGTTTGGCGTAGCGGTACTGAACGGCATTGTACTGATAGGAGAGTTTAACCGGCTGAAACAATCGGGCATGCAGGACCTTAACAGCGTGGTACTAAATGGAACGGCTACACGATTACGGCCGGTACTGATGACAGCCTTTGTGGCTTCCCTGGGCTTTTTGCCAATGGCCCTGGCTACCAGCGCCGGCGCGGAAGTACAGCGCCCCCTGGCTACCGTGGTGATAGGTGGGCTGATCACTTCCACATTGCTCACGCTCCTGGTGCTGCCCTGCTTATACATTTATTTTGAGAAAGGTTTTTCAAAACATACATTATGAAGATCTGGATATTAATAGTCACCTTGATACCAGCTATAGCCATAGCGCAATCGCAGGCGCTGACCATGGAAAAGGCTGTACAACTGGCGTTACAGCAAAACAAAGGGTTACAGTCGGCGGAGGCATCTGTTGACTACTACCGCAAAATGGCCCGCAGCAGCGGCGAGATCCCGAAAACAGATATCAACCTGCAATACGGGCAAACGAACAGCTATGCATCCAACGACAACAACTACAGCGTAACACAAACCATTCCTTTCCCTACCGTATTTGGCGCCAGGAAGGCGCTGAATAATGCGCAAACGGATAAAGCAGTATGGTTTAAAGCGGTAACGCAGAATGAACTGGTATACCAGGTGAAACAGGTATACGTACAGCTGTTGTACCTGCAGGAGGTAAGATCGCTGATCATGGAGCAGGACAGTATCTTCTCCGGTTTTGTGCACAGTGCAGACCTTCGTTATCGCACCGGGGAAAGCCGGATGCTGGAAAAGATCGCCGCAGAAGGACGTTTGAATGAAGTGAAGAACTCGCTGCGACAGAACGAGGCGGACCTCAACATTTATACCGCCAGGCTGCAGGCGCTACTGGGTATCAATACCCCTGTGAGTATAACGGAAACGGCTATACCAGATGCTACGCTTCCGGCAATAAATGATACCCTTGCTGTAGCTGCCAACCCGCAGCTGCAGTACCTGAAACAGCAGGTGATAATTACAGAAAAACAAAAACAATTATACAGGGCCGCCATACTGCCGGATATCATGGTGGGTTATTTTAACCAGTCATTAATTGGCACGCCCGTGAATGCTTCCGGTGCGCCATTGGCCACCAACAGTAACCGTTTCCAGGGATTCCAGGTAGGACTGGCATTACCCATCTGGATGGGACCACTGAAAGCAAAAGTAAGGGCAGAGGAAAAGCAGCAGCTGGCGGCCGGTTTACAGCTTGATAATAATGTGATACAGCTGCAATCCCAGTATGAGCAGGCAGTACAACAGTTTATCAGGAACCGGAACAGCCTGGAGTTTTACCAGCGTACATCGCTACCCAATACGGAGCTGCTGCTGGAACAATCGGAAAAATCGTACAGGAGCGGGGATATCGGCTATGCCGAATATTTTCTTAACCTGGAACACGGGCTTACCACCCGGCAGGGATACCTGCTGGCCCGGAACGAAGTAAAGCAGGCGGAATTATATATGGCCTACCTGGCCGGCCGGCAATAAGCTGCGCCTGTTATGGCTTTCAGAAAGCGCAATGCCGGCTGCCAAAATGCAGGACGCTGTCAATAACCGCGAACAAATAGCCGGTTCATCTATCTAAAAAAATTAATTATGCAATTATTCAAAAAACATATAGCCTTTACCGTTATTGCTGCCTTTATGCTTATTTCCTGTGGCGCAAAAAAGGAAACTACCACTACAGATGCCCATGATCATGAAGAAGAACCTGGCGTGGTAGAGCTCACCGCAGCGCAGTTTAAAACAGCAGGGATCACTTATGGCAAGCCTGAAAACCGCCAGATCAGCGGCGCCGTTAAAGTAAACGGGTTGCTGGATGTGCCGCCCCAGCAACAGGTGAGCATTTCCGTGCCTATGGGCGGCTTTATAAAGCAAACCAGCTTATTACAGGGAATGCCGGTAAAAAAAGGACAGGTAATTGCCGTACTGGAAAACCTCGACTATATCCAGCTACAGCAGGATTACCTGGAAGTAAGCAGCCAGCTGGAATATGCCGCCACGGAACATAACCGCCAGCAGGAACTGGCCAGGGAAAATATAAACGCCCTGAAAACCCTGCAACAGGCAAAAGCCACCTGGCAAACACTGCTGGCCAAAGAGAACGGGCTGAAACAAAAACTGGCTATGCTGAATATCAGCACAGCAGCTTTGCAAAAAGGGAATATTCAGCGTACCATCAATGTATACGCGCCTATCAGCGGTTATGTAACCCAGGTGAATGTGAACCTTGGCCAGTTTGTAACGCCGGCGGATATACTTTTCCGTATTGTGAACACCGAACATCTGCATGCAGAGTTAACGGTTTTTGAAAAAGATGTGCCCCGGTTAAAGATCGGTCAGCTGGTACGTTTTACGCTGGCCAATGAAGCAAAAACACGTACTGCCACGGTTCACCTGATTGGCCGGGAAATAAGCCCGGAACGCACCGTAAGGGTACATTGCCATCTGGAAGAAGAAGACACGCAGTTGTTGCCCGGTACTTATCTGCAAGCGATGATAGAAGCCGGCGCGGCCAACGTACAGGCG
>NZ_DATCRF010000631.1:0-21936 GCF_036569125.1 Chitinophaga sp.
CCGTACTGCTGGAGCTGGCCCGCCAATTCCACCAGCAAAAACCGAACATTGGGGTAGACCTGCTGATGACGGATGTGGAAGATTACGGTGTAAGCGAGGAAGAGAACAGCTATTGCCTGGGTACCCAGTACTGGGCCAAACACCCGCATGTACCGGGTTATAAAGCCAACTATGGTATTTTACTGGATATGGTAGGCGGCCGCGGCACACAGTTCTTTATGGAAGCCGCTTCCCAGCAATATGCCCTGGGCCCTATGAAGGCTTTCTGGGATGTAGCCAACAAGCTGGGCTACTCTGACTTTTTCCGCTATGAAAGCAATGGCGCCGCCATTACCGACGATCATGTGTATGTGAACACCATTGCCAATATTCCTACCTTTGATATTATTGCTTTGCAGCCTAACGGCAACTTTGCACCACACTGGCACACACAGAATGATAATATGAGCGTAATAGACCGCCGTACCTTGCAGGCCGTAGGGCAAACGCTGATGCAGGTAATATATGCGCAGCCGTTTTAAGTCGTATTAATGTCATACTTCTTACTTCAAATTAAAAAGTATGCCCAAAGCTAAAGTAACAACAGCCAAATCATCAACCTCAAAAGGTTCAGCTACAAAAGGCGCGACACAACGTACTGCGCCCAAAGCAGCCGCCAGCAAGGCTGTTTCCGCTAAAGCAGCTGCATCAAAAGCAGTGAAAGCCAAAACATCTTCTGCGAAAACCGCGGCCAAACCGGCCACTATTCCTGCGCCTCCTTTGCAGGATGCTAATGCGCTATACCATCCCCATCTCAGCAAGGATAAAAAGCTGCTCACTATTATGACGGAGCTGCTACCGGCAGTGCCTGTACGAAAAAATATAGCCCTGCGCCTCATAGCCTCTATCATGAGCCAGCAGCTTTCTACCAAAGTAGCTACCGTGATCTATAACCGTTTCCTGGCGCTGTATGGTGGTAAGGAACCCACGCCGCAGCAGGTGCTGGATACGCCCGCGGCTACACTGCGCAGCATAGGGCTTAGCAATGCCAAAGTAAGCTACGTGCATAATGTAGCCCGCTTTACCGTTGAGGAAAAGCTTACCGATCAGAAATTGCAGCAGATGAGTAATGAAGAAGTGCTTGCTTATTTAACGCAGATAAAAGGGGTAGGCCGCTGGACTGTGGAGATGCTGTTAATGTTTTACCTGGGACGGGAAGATGTGTTTGCGGTGGATGACCTTGGGCTGCAGCAAAGCATGATAAAGTTATACCGCCTGGATACTTCAGATAAGAAGGCGCTGCGCCAGCGCTTACTGCAAATATCCGCCAAATGGAGCCCTTACCGCACTTATGCCAGCCGCTACCTGTGGGCCTGGAAGGATATGAAGCCCGTAGCCGGCAATGAAAAAGGCTAATTACACCTGCGACATAATATAGCTGATGGCGTTCCTGGTTTTCTCAAAAGAAAATACCTTTGCCAATACGCTTTTAAAGTGCTCTTCATCTGAGATTTCATAGAAGGTCTCTTCCAGTATAGAATAAAGTTGAAAGGGGTAAACCTGTAAGCTGCCATGTATGATCCACAATAAAGGGAACTGGTAATTACCCAGTGCCGGAACTTTTATAATGAACTCGTGCCGCAATCCGTTTGTCGTGAGCGCCTCTTTGCCATCAGTGCCCATCAGCGCGGGAGATGTTTTTATTTCAACTGTCAGAATGTTGTTACTCATTTTTGACAGATAGTTTGCCTGGTCCAGCAAGAGTGCCTTAGGCAGTGTGATCTTTTTTTCCAAAATGTCCTCCGGCCATAGATTGGGAGCAGCTTCACGCATATTGAAAATATTTTAGAGTTTATAAGCAAATTTAATCGGCAGGTGATCCGAAAAATGTTTCGCATCAATGATACCAGCTTTTGTTAAAAGGCGGGTTCCCTTTATTGCCGTTATAATATCTAAATAGTCATCATCAAAGTAATCAATCAGCTCAGGCCGCATGATCACCTGGTCAAACAAGTTCCAATGATAGCTGATCGGTTTTGCCGGACTATAGTAATGCGTTCCCGATACTTCCCCCCTTCCGAGATCTCCCAGAAAACTCCACATCGGGTTATAAAAGAAATCATAATCGATCCCATCCACTTTTCTCGACAGCCGTTTTGCGATCGCTTTTTCCATCGTGGTATGAAAACCCGTATTCTGCACCAATCCATGTTCAAAGGGGTGCATATTAAAATCGCCAAACACGACTGTTCGCTTATGTCCAACCAAACTTTCTACACTATCAATAAAGGATTTTACACCCAGCAAATATGCCGCCTGATCGTCCCCCGTCCAGTTCACTTTACTTGGCAGGTGTAAACACAACAAAGTTATGCTATTGTTCAAAACGGGCGAATATAAATCTCTGGCGGTTATACGTCTTGTTTCTGATAACAATCCCAGCAAAGAATCTTTAAATCTTGTATAGATCTGGATCTTATCACAGTTAATGCCTGCGCAAAAGTAAAAGGCATTGTTGCTGCGGTTTAATTTACGTAGTACATCCCCCGGTTTCAGGTTGCATTCAGCCAGAAATAGGAGATCAATATTTTGTTCTTCTACCAGATCATACAGCAAATCCGTCAAATCCTGGTTATTGAGGTTCCAGAAGCAAATGTTCATCGGCTAACAGGGTAATACACCGTATTCTAATATAAAAAATTAAGCTCATAAATTGTAGTGTAATCCGATATAAATTTTACGATGTTACACACTGCTGAAATAGCGCAGCGTGGCTGATTTGAGCGGGATTTGGGGTGCGTTGGAGGAGGCGGTTGCGGGCAGTGGTTTTTTGCAAAAAAATCCCCGCCCAGAAATGGGCAGGGATGATTAATTACTAACTAACCCAATGCTTATAACTAAAACTAAAACAAGTCTTTAATACAATTAATCTGTTAAATACCTTAGTTACGAGCTGCTATTAAAGCAATTCACGCTTAAATATTATTGTTGCAATTCTGCAAGCTTGGCTTTGATCTTCACCTCTACTTCGGCGGCAACTTCCGGGTTATCCAGCAGCAGCTGTTTTACCGCATCACGGCCCTGACCCAGCTTATTACCTTCGTAGCTGAACCAGCTACCGCTTTTCTGTATTACGCCATACTCCACGCCCATATCGATCAGCTCACCTGATTTGGAGATACCTTCTCCGAAAACAATGTCAAACTCTGCCTGGCGGAAGGGCGGCGCTACTTTGTTCTTCACCACCTTTACTTTTACGCGGTTACCGATAGCGGTATCCCCATCCTTTATCTGCGTCATACGGCGGATATCCAGGCGCACAGAAGCATAGAACTTCAGGGCGTTACCACCGGTAGTGGTTTCGGGGTTACCGAACATTACGCCTATTTTTTCACGCAGCTGGTTAATGAATATGCAGCAGCAGTTGGTTTTGGAAATAGTAGCGGTGAGCTTACGCAGGGCCTGGGACATCAAGCGGGCCTGTAAGCCCATTTTGCTTTCACCCATTTCACCTTCCAGCTCCCCTTTGGGTACCAGGGCTGCTACGGAGTCAATTACCACCACATCTACCGCGCCGGATAAGATCAGACGGTCGGCAATTTCCAGGGCCTGCTCACCATGGTCAGGCTGGGAGATCAGCAGGGAATCTACATCTACCCCCAGTCTTTGTGCGTAAGAGCTGTCAAATGCGTGTTCCGCATCTATAATGGCGCAGATACCACCCTTTTTCTGGGCTTCTGCAATAGTATGTATAGCAACGGTTGTTTTACCGGAAGATTCCGGACCGTATATTTCTATGATCCTGCCTTTGGGAAAGCCGCCTATACCCAGGGCAATATCCAAACCCAGTGAGCCGGTAGATATTACCTCCATAGGTTCTGTACCTTTCTCACCCATCATCATCACTGATCCTTTACCAAAATCTTTCTCGATCTTGTCCATGGTGAGGCGGAGCGCCTTCAATTTTTCTGCATTGGCTGTAGACATATAGTAAGTGTTTTTTTACAAATTTAATGGTGTGCTAAGTTATGATCTAATTTTCAATTTTCCTAAAAAATTTAGCATTTCAATTGAAATACTAAATACAGTAGCAATCTTTTCATTCCCCTCTCATTTCCGTCCCCGCTCAATTGCCATACAAAGATGCAATGCCTGCACGCAGTGAATATGCGCAGTGAAAAAATGTGTTTAAAACTAATTTTTACCCGAGAATAGAATAGGCTATGAATTGTGCAAGGATCCCTACAAAGAACCCGGCATAGATCTCTGCCGGGCTGTGGGCGGCCAGCACCAGGCGGGCGGTAGCTACCAGGCCGGCTATAAAAAAGGTGATCACCAGCGGAATGGTAACGTTTATATCCATCCCTACCATAATGGCCAGTAAAAAGCCAATAACACCGCCCCATCCCAGGGTGTGCATGCTGATCTTAACAAAGATATTACAGATGAAAGCCGCTATAACGGCCAGGAATATACCCAGGAAAAAGGCATTGAAAAAAGAAGGCGCCACCCCTTCCCGTACAAACGTATAAAAGGCCCAGAAATAATAAATGATACTGGCGATGTAGGGTATAATACGGTCGCGCTGGGAGCGCAGGTAAAAAGAATCTACAAAATGCAGCGCGCGGGAAAGCAGCACGGTCAGCAACGGAAAGAACAGGCTGATGCTGATCACCCGGAAATACAGCTTATCATATGGAAAACGCACGCTGTATTGTTTGAACGTAACAAAATATTCCGGTAATGCCTGTACGATAAAAAAGGTAACAAGGGTAGGTATAAATAAGGGATGCAGGATATAGGAGAGCACCTGTGCCACGGCCCGCATAGCTGCCGGGAATACCGGCCATTCGGGTTTGCTTTCACTCACATGCAGGGCAGATTCTTTATTCATTTTATCTGTGGTGTATAAAGTGAAAGGTGAAGACTTCTTCACCTTTCTCCTGATTTAAAGTTCTTTTCTTAACCGGGCTACCGGAATATTCAGCTGTTCCCGGTACTTGGCTACGGTACGGCGGGCTATGTTATACCCTTTATCCTGCAGCATTTTAGTAAGGTTCTCGTCGCTCAGCGGTTTACGCTTGTTCTCCCCTTCAATAAGGTCAGAGAGTATTTTCTTAACCTCGCGGGTAGATACTTCCTCCCCGCTGTCGGTAGATAAGGATTCGCTGAAGAAGAACTTGAGCTTAAAGGTACCGAACTCCGTTTGCACATATTTACTGTTGGCCACCCGGCTTACGGTAGAGATATCCAGCTGGGTAATATCTGCAATATCCTTCAGGATCATGGGCTTCATAGTGGTTTCATCCCCGGTCATAAAAAACTCCCGCTGATAATCCATAATGCTTTCCATGGTAGAGAGCAGGGTATGCTGCCGTTGCTTAATGGCATCTATAAACCATTTCGCGGCATCTATCTTTTGTTTGATGAACAGCACCGCTTCTTTCTGCCGGCGGTCTTTTTTATCGCCCCGGTCATACTCCTTCAGCATTTCACGGTACCCTTCAGATATACGCAGGTCCGGTGCGTTCTTGGAGTTCAGCGTAAGCTCCAGCTTACCATTGTTGTTGAATATAAAGAAGTCGGGCACCACGTAGCTTTCCGCCTTATTTACCGTGGCATAGTTACCACCGGGTTTGGGGGTAAGGCGTATGATCTGGTTAATGGCTTCTTTCAGCCCTTCATCTGTCAGGTTCAGGCCCTTCTGGATCTTTTCGTAGTGCTTCTTGGTAAATTCGTCAAAGTAGTTATCCAGGATCTGGTAGGCGGTTTGCACCCCTTCATCATCCTGCGGTTTGCGTTTCAGCTGCAGCAGCAGGCATTCCTTCAGGTCAGCGCAGCATACGCCGGGAGGATCAAATTCCTGGATCTTTTTAATGAGCATCCTTATTTCCTCTTCATCCGTCTGAACGTTCTGGGAAAAGGAAAGATCATCCACAATAGCGCTTATTTCGCGGCGCAGGTAACCATCATCATCAATGCTGCCAATGATCTGCTCTGCAATGCTCTGCTGGTGATCGTCCAGCTCCAGCATACCCAGCTGGCTCAGTAAATGCTCGTGAAAAGAGGTTTCCACCCGTACCGGTATGGTCTTATTTTCATCCGGGTCCGGGTAGTTATCATCACGCAGGCGGTAATCCGCTATATCGTCATCGCCTTCATTTACGTATTCTGAAATATCAATATTGTCGTACTCATTCTCGCTGCCATCCGGCTCAAACTCATCCTCCTCCCCGCCTTCTTCAGCAGTGGTGGCGGGCGCCAGCTCTTCCTGTATCTCCTTTGCAGGATCATCTTCATGGCCTTCTTCTTCCCCGTATTCCAGCGCAGGATTTTCCTCCAGCTCCTCCTTGATGCGTTCATCCAGGTTGGCAGTAGGTACCTGCAGCAATTTCATGAGCTGAATTTGCTGGGGTGAAAGTTTTTGTAATAGCTTTTGCTGTTGTGTCTGCTTTAACATAGTCTACTCATCTCCCAAATACAGGGTAAAACAATAATATCATTACTCCATCACAGATCTTCATTTACTTCCAGCTCCTCCGGCAATAACCTGAATGATTTACGGTGGTAGGGAGTTTCGCCATGTTCCCGGATGGCTTTACGATGATGCAGGGTTGGATAGCCTTTGTTCTCATTCCATCCAAAATGCGGGTACTGTGCATGCAATTGCTGCATATACTCATCGCGGTAGGTTTTAGCCAGTATGGAGGCCGCAGCAATGGAAGCATAAATTCCATCGCCCTGTATAATACATGCATGCGGTACCTGTCCATAGGGTACAAAGCGGTTACCATCTACCAGAATAAATCCCGGCTGTTGGGACAATTGTTCCAGTGCCAGGTGCATGGCCTTGAAAGAGGCCTGCAGTATGTTGATCCTGTCTATTTCTGTGTTATCTACGCTTGCTACGGCATAAAAAGCGGCTTCCTTTTCTATCACATAACGCAGCTGATCACGTTCTGCCGGTTTTAGCTGCTTGGAATCATTCAACAACGGGTGCCTGAAGCGCAAAGGCAATATTACAGCCGCTGCAAATACAGGCCCTGCAAGGCATCCCCGGCCTGCTTCGTCGCAACCTGCCTCCGGTTGTATATGTTGATGATTAATCAGTAACAAGCGCAAAAATTTGATCCCGGTAAAGTTATAAAACTATTTTATGACGCCGTAATTTTACTGGAACAGGTCCTTAAAGTCCTGTTTGAAATTAGTCCACTCCTTATCTGATTTTTTCAGCAAAGTATCAATTTTCAGCTGGGTGCTGTCCCAGGTTGCAGCGCTTGCATTTTTCAGGTCATGCAGCTTGCTGTTGATATCATTCCGCAAACCGTTCAGTTTTTTACGCGCCTCTGCACCCCGGCTGGTGCTGTCGCTTTTCAGCGTTGCCATTTTTTCATCGATCTCCCTTTTGCGCTCTTCCAGGTCGTCTGCCGCCTTTTTCTTTTGTTCTTCGAGATAATCGGCGGCGGCATGGGCTGTTTCCTTTATATCATTCCCGATCTTTTCAATGCCCTCCTTCATTTCCTCCTTCTTTTCCTGCTGGGCGCTGTTCTCCCGGCAGGCCAGCAAGGCCATTAGCATACATCCTATCAGTAACTTATTCATTTTCAGGTATTAGTTTTGCGGGCATCCCCATTTTCAACGATATACAAACAGTACAATCCGGCCACCAGGCCGGACAATTTTCCCCCTATCAAAAGGCGTTCCATTTTTTGGAACCGCCCGCTACGTATATTGTATTATCAAAAAAAAAGGTAGGTTTGAACCCTGTTTTAAAAAATTATGGACGTTTTATGAAGAGAGCCTTATTGGTTTTGACCCTGCTGCTGGCCATGCAATGCGCCAGGGCAGATGAGGGGATGTGGCTACCCTATTTACTGGGACAGCAGGTGTATGCGGATATGGTGAAGAAAGGGCTGAAACTGACCAAAGAGCAATTATACAGTATTAATAAAGCCTCCCTGAAAGATGCGATCATTATTTTCGGCGGTGGCTGCACCGGTGAGATCGTAAGCAGCCAGGGACTTATATTTACCAACCACCATTGCGGGTACGACGCTATTGCCAACGCCAGCTCCATGGCGCATAATTACCTGAAGAACGGGTTTTACGCCCATAACAAGCAGGAAGAGATCCCAGCCGGCAAACTCTCCGTACAGTTCCTGGTAAAAGTGGAAGATGTTAGCAAACAGGTAACCGATACCCTGCAAAACCTGGTTGGTGAAGAACGGCAGCAACGGCAGCAACAACTGTTCAATAACATTGTGAATGCCGCTACCAATGGCACCGGCTATGAAGCCAAAGTGGTGCCCATGTTCAAAGGCAACCAGTACCTGCTGTTCATATACCAGCGCTATAAAGATATACGGCTGGTGGCTGCCCCGCCGGAAAGTGTGGGTAAGTATGGCGGCGATACCGACAACTGGGAATGGCCCCGCCATACCGGCGATTTCTCCGTATTCCGCGTGTATACGGATAAGAACGGCGCCCCCGCAGAATATGCAGCCGATAATGTGCCGTTGAAACCCAAATACTTTTTACCGGTATCCATTAAAGGCGTAAAGGAAAATGATTACGCCATGGTATTCGGCTACCCCGGCGGCACCAACCGGTACGAAACCTCCTACGGCGTACAGCTGAAAACAACTGTAGAAAATCCGGCTATTGTAGGCCTGCGGGATATCCGGCTCAAATATATGTTTGAGCAGATGAAAAAAGATCCGGCCGTTAAACTGAAAATGGCGGCTTCCTACGCCGGCATTGCCAACTACTGGAAGTTTTATGACGGGGAAACCAAACAGCTGCTGAAATACCATGTGCTGGAAGATAAGCAGGCAGAAGAAGCAGCTTTCCAGGAATGGGCTAAAGATAAACCCCAGTACCAGCACCTGTTCAGCGACTATGCCAACGCCTACAAAGAATGGGCGCCTTATACCAAACACCGTATATACATTAACGAAGGCATTTTAGGATCGCGCCTCACGGCTTTTGCGGCCAGCCTGCAGAGTGTGGAACGGTTGCTCACGCAGCCCGACATACAGCCGGAAATGTTACAGAAAAGCTTACAGGCGGCAGATAAGGCCCGCAGCGCTTTCCTGGAAGATGAGGATAAACGCAGCGATCAGCAGATCATGGCTGCAGTGTGTCATAAGTTTTACACCGATATTCCGCAGGCCCAGCACCCTGTTGGGCTTTATGATGCGATAAAAGCCAAATTCGGCAGCCTGGATGATGATAATACCTATCGCATGTGGGCCGCTGCGGTGATGAAGAGCACCATTATTATGAATGATGATAAGTGGGCGGATTTTGTAGCTCACCCCGATGCTGCCACCCTGCAAACAGACCCGGCCTTTGCTTATGCCAGCGCATTCACCAAAAATTACGCTACCCGTTACCTGCCACTGTATAACCAGTTTATGCTGAAGAACGGCGACCTGGGCCGCCTGTACCTGAAAGGCGTAATGGAAATGCAACCGGCAAAAAAATGGTATCCCGACGCCAACTTTACCATGCGCCTCACTTACGGACAGGTAAAGCCTTACAGCCCGCAGGATGCTATTCAATACGATTATGTATGCACCATGAAAGGAGTGCTGGAAAAATATAAACCCGGCGACTATGAATTTGACCTGCCGGAAAAATACATGGACCTGTATAAGCAAAAGGATTTTGGCCCCTACAAAGACCAGAAGCGGAATGATATGGTTGTATGTTTTATTACCACCAACGATATCACCGGCGGCAATTCCGGCTCACCGGTGCTGAATGCCAGCGGGGAGCTGATAGGCCTGGCCTTTGACGGAAACTATGAAGCGCTGAGCCATAAGATCCAGTTTGACCAGGTATATAACCGCACCATTTGCGTAGACATCCGTTATGTGCTGTGGTGTATTGATAAGCTGGGCGGGGCTTCCAACATTATCAGCGAGCTTAAGCTCATGAAATAAAAAAGCAGCAGATCCGCTGAAACCAGGGCCCACCGCACAACCGGTGGGCCTTTGCATTGCAGGTAATACTACGTATTTAACAAAGTTCCGTAATAATACGCATTATCAATTCGTTACATTGCCGTAGCTTTGCATCCGTTTTAGATAACCCCAATAAAAAAATCTGTGATTATGAAAGGTAAAGTAGTGATGCTGGCCCTTATGGCCGCTTGTATGTGCTGGTTGTGCAGCTGCGATGTTAACACCCAGGCCGTTAGTAATATATCTGTTACGGTAATTCCCCATGGCAGCACCAGCACCTTTTTAGCCATTAGTGGCAAGGGTTTTAGCCGTAAAGCGGCTGAAAACAAGGTGATCATTGGCGTTAAAGATGCCAGTGTGGTAAGCGCCACCCCGCAGCGGCTGATCGTAAAAGTGCCGGGCGATGTGCAGGGTAAGCTGCCGGTTACCGTAAAGGTAAAAGAGCAAACCTCTAACATAGCATATGTGCAGTATGCTATTGCAGCCACGCTGGCAGAGGCTTTGCGCCCCTAAGCAATTGAAAATGTAAAAGTAGCATGCAGCTATTGTTAACCCCAACATCCAGGCTGCATTTACTTTTACATTTTTTTTATGATGGATCTTTCGCTTGTTTAGGGTTGTTGCCCGGCCCCGCTGCGCCGCGGATAGCACGATAATAGAACTGCTGCTTCACGATCTTCCCATTTTCCCAATGCTGCAGAAAGGCTTCCTTCAAAAACTTCAGGCCTTCTGTTTTATGATAAAAGGTGATCATCATTTCCCCCATCACTATTTGCTGCGCCTCATCCACCACCAGTGTGGGCACACGTATCACCAGCTGATCTATCTTTTCCAGGCTTTGCTGTTCCAGGCTTAACAGGCGCTGTTTACCGCGGATGGTTTCTTCATCATTTTCCTGCTGGTAAATGTTATCATCATAGTATTGTTCTATAACGGCAATGGTATTGCCTGCTTCCAGCAGCTGCTTATATGCCTGTACATCTTGCTGTAACATAAGAAGTGTTATTGGCGGTCTGTAGCCACCGGTTTATCCGTCATTCCAAACATCAGCACCACCTTGCCACTGTCGTACAGGTTCAGGGTTTGATCTGCAATGTCAAAGGTGTAGGTATGATCACTGAGAAGGCGCAGGAAGCTGCTTTCCCTTTCATTGGCTGCCTGGTCAACACAGGCCATGCGGGTGCTTATTACCTGGTTAAATTTGATCTGCTGGTTATCTGCATCATAATTACCGCCTACCCGGTTACAGCCGCCATTGCCGGAAAAGCGTTTTTGTGCGGTATCGAAGTCCAGCCATATGCCGGATTGTTCCAGGGTAGTGCCATCCAGCTGTATAAGGTTCCATCTTTTTTTCTGAATGAAGGACCAGGGATCCGGTTTATCGGCAGCGGGCGCCTGCTGGGAGGGGGCAGCGGTTACAGTAGTATCCTGTTGTTCTTTCTCTGTGGCGGTTTTGTTATTACACGTATTTGCTAACAACACTACGGTTGCAGAAAGGATCAGTTTTGTAAGCATACAGACAGGTTTTTGGTGTGGTGGAAGGTACAAAAATTGGTCCATAGTAGTCCAAGTCGATGGTCCATTGCCTTTAGCGTGGTGGTTGGTTACACGTGGTTTACAGCTTTCTTCATCTTCATAGTACGTTTTGTGCTATGAATCATAGATAACCTGCTTTTTTCTGTGCAGCTTATACCGCGCACTATGCAATGGACTATGGACCATCGGCCATGGACTAAACTACAATTTTTCAATGCGCTTCAGCACCTCTACATAATACGCGGTTTTATTAGCCGCGCTGATGGATACGATCTGCACATCATTGGCTTTCAGCATATCCAGCTTAAAGGCAGCGGCCTTTTCAAACTCCGATGGAATATAGTAGTACAGCTTATTATGCACTGGTATGGTATTGCGCTGGAACTTTTGCCGGGCGCGGTAAGTGAGCAGCCACCAGAGGTCTGTTTCCACAAAATCCAATGACAGGCCCAGGATATGTATATCCTTTGTAAAGAACAGGTCCAGCCAGGAGTAGGTGCTTACCGGCCCATGCTTCAAACGCTGTAACAGCGGCAGCCGGGGCGCCTGCGGGCTGCTGTAGGTAGTGCCGGACACCACGTAGTTACGCATTTGCTGCAGCTGCCCGCCGTAATGTTCAAAGCCCAGGTTAATGCTCATAGGATTCAAACAATCACCGTGTATATGCCAGTACTCTGTATTATGCAGCGTGTACTTACGGAAAATGCTGAAGGTGCGCTCCTTTATCAGGCTGCTGTGCCGTTCCGGCGTGCTGCCTTCCAGCGTGTATTCGTAATTGGTAGTAAGCACGTGCGCAGGCTCCAGCTCACGTATGCGGGCATGCAGCTCATTAGGGGTAATATCGCCGATCTTTTTGGCAATAAATCCTTTCAGGTCACGCTCCCGGATGTGTGACTGCTGAATGGCAGTAAGGAAGATCTCTTCATACAATAGCGGGAAGGGTTTTTTATCATCCAGCTGTACACAATTCGTTCCGCAAAAGGTAAGGATCTCCTGCAGCAGGTCTTTCCAGCTCTGCCCCCGGGAAATGTTGTTGATGTCGTTACCGACCAGTAAAATGGGGTGTTGCATAGGAATATGGTTTTATTACTGATCTGAAGGTACGTGTGCGCATTGCAGGGTATTTGCGTTCAGGGATTAATAACACGAAAGGTAAGATTTATACGGGAAGGAAGCGGCCGCGCGGTTTTGGGCACCTGGTGCTGCCAGTAATGCTGCAGGGTTCCCTTCATCAGCAGCAGGGAGCCATGCTGCAGCTCCAGCTCATACTTCAGGGTATGATCCTGTTTATACCGCAGCATAAAACGGCGGGCAGCGCCAAAATTCACCGATGCAATCACCGGGTTCATGCCCAGCTCCGGCTCATCATCCGCATGCCAGCCCATGGCGTCTTTACCATTACGGTACAGGTTTAACAGCACGCTGTTAAAATGCACGCCGGCGAGCGGTTCTATTTTCTCTTTGATCTGCAGCAGCGGCGGGGTCCAGGGTTCCGGCGTATAAGTGGTACCGGAAAAAGCATAGGCGCTGCCGGCATCTCCATGCCAGGCCATGAGGCGGGGAAACAGTATTGCTTTCCCGTACATTTTCATGGATTCCTGTTTCCAGAGGATGCCCTGTGTGAGCTCCTGGAATAAGGTATCTGCTTCCCCGGCTGAAAAAAATTGAGGGTAATATTCCAGCAGCCCGTTTTTTAGCGGAATATGATGGGAGGATGGTTCCTCCGGGAACATAGGTAGCTGTTGGTTCATGGGGTAAAGGTAGAAAAAAGGACCATGGACCATAGTCCACGGCCTGGTGCGCAGGGATATATAAAATGGAAAACAGCCTGCTGGTAAACGAAGGCTTACCAAGTTCCTGTAAAATGAAAACGGTCCACAGCCTACAGGCAGCGGACCGTTCACTATCGTCAGTGGATTATTATCCTACTTCTTCTGTTTTCATTGTTTTCTGGAACTTCTTACGCTCTTCTTCATCCAGGATGGTTTTACGCATACGGATAATGTTGGGCGTTACTTCTATACACTCATCGTGCTGAATGTATTCCATACACTCTTCCAGTGTCATCAGCGTTTTGGGTGCAATGTTGGCAGCACCGTCTGTACCGCTGGCGCGCATGTTGGTAAGCTTTTTACCTTCATTCGGGTTGACTACCAGGTCGCCGGGTTTGTTGTTTTCGCCAATGATCATGCCTTTGTACACTTCTTCTCCCGGATCTACGAAGAAAAAGCCACGGTCCTGCAATTTATCCAGGGAGTAAGCGGTGGTAGAACCGGCTTCCTTGGCAATCAGCACACCGTTGTTACGGCCGGGGATGGGGCCTTTCCAGGGTTTATAATCGTTAAAACGGTGCGCCATTACAGCTTCACCGGCAGTAGCGGTCAGCATCTGGGTACGTAAGCCTATCAAACCACGGGAAGGGATTTCAAATTCCAGGTGCTGCATGTCGCCTTTGGTTTCCATGATCAGCATCTCACCTTTACGGCGGGTTACCAGGTCAATTACTTTACTGGCAAATTCCTGCGGAACATCTACCACCAGGGTTTCATACGGCTCATGCTTTTTACCGTCGATGGTTTTCACAATTACTTTGGGCTGGCCCACAGTAAGCTCATAACCTTCGCGGCGCATGGTTTCTATCAACACGCCTAAGTGTAAGATACCGCGGCCAAATACCATGAAGGTATCTGCACTATCTGTATCCTGTACACGCAGGGCCAGGTTCTTTTCTGTTTCCTTCATTAAACGGTCGCGCAGGTGGCGGCTGGTCACAAACTTACCATCCTTACCAAAGAAGGGTGAGTTGTTAATACCAAACTGCATGTTCATGGTAGGCTCATCCACACTGATCACCGGTAATGCTTCCGGGTTTTCAAAATCGGCAATGGTATCGCCAATGTTGAAATCTTCAATACCTACTACGGCGCAAATATCGCCCGGCAGCACTTCTGTTACTTTCTTCTTACCCAGGGATTCAAAGATGTACAGCTCGCGTACGCGGGTCTTTTTAATACCATCTGCCTGCACCAGGGAAATGGGCTGGTTTTCTTTAATGGTGCCGCGGGTTACTTTACCTACGGCAATACGGCCCAGGAAGGAAGAGTAATCCAGGGAGGTGATCTGCAGCTGCAGGGTACCTTCGGCTATTTTAGGTTCCGGAACAAATTCCAGGATACCATCCAGCAGCGGGGTAATATCTTCACATTGGGTCAGGGAATTATTAAACCAGCCGTTCTTACCGGAACCATAGAAGGTGGGGAAGTTCAGCTGCTCTTCCGTTGCATCCAGGTTAAAGAACAGATCAAATACAGCATCGTGTACTTCATCCGGGCGGCAGTTAGGTTTATCTACCTTATTAATAACCACAATGGGTTTCAGGTTCAGTTGCAGGGCTTTTTGCAGCACGAAACGGGTTTGCGGCATGGGGCCTTCAAAGGCGTCCACCAGCAGAATTACACCGTCGGCCATTTTCAGTACACGCTCTACCTCACCGCCAAAGTCGGCGTGGCCCGGTGTATCAATTACATTGATCTTGGTGCCTTTGTACTCTACAGAAGCGTTTTTACTGAAGATGGTGATCCCACGTTCCCTTTCCAGGTCGTTACTGTCCATGATCAGGTCACCGGTTTCCTGGTTGGCCCGGAAAACGTTGGTCTGATGGAGGATCTTGTCTACCAGGGTGGTTTTACCGTGGTCTACGTGCGCAATAATAGCTATGTTACGGATATTCATATAAGTCTTGTGCTATAGAAATTTACAGGGGCATTAAGGCCGTCTGTGTAAACGAAGGCGCAAAGGTACTAAAATATGTGGAAAGAATGGGGGAAAGTGCTTTAAATAAATGTGATCAAGATGTTAATGTTTATATTATAATTGAATACTATGATTATGAGGAGGTTGCAGGGCTGCGGCCGGTAATATCTTTGTTCTTTGCACGGGCATCAGTTTTGTACTAACCTACCAACTGTTAAAAATATTCCCATGCACTTCAAAAAATATTACCTCTTAGCATCCTTATTATGTTACTTTACCGGTATCATGCAAGCCCAAACCATTCCCCCGCAGGACGCTACCCTTTCCCGCTACAATTACCCTTACCCGGTTCATTATATTACCTTAAACATACAGGGCCAGCACCTGAAAATGGCCTATATGGATGTGCAGCCCGCCCAGCCCAACGGGAAGGTGGTAATGCTGCTGCATGGCAAGAACTTTTGCGGCGCCTATTGGGACAGTACCGCGGCAGACCTGCGCAAGAACGGCTACCGCGTTATAATCCCTGATCAAATAGGCTTTGGCAAATCAGCCAAACCGGCCCACCTGCAATACAGCTTTCAGCTGCTGGCGCAAAATACAAAAGCCGTACTGGATACCCTTCACATCACCAAAACTGCGGTACTGGGACATTCTATGGGTGGCATGGTAGCTGTACGTTTTGCATTGATGTTCCCGGAGCTAACGGAAAAGCTGATCCTGGAAAATCCCATTGGCCTGGAAGACTGGAAGGTAAAAGTGCCCTATCAATCCGTGGATAAGTGGTACCAGTCTGAATTAAAGCAGGATTATGAAAAGATCAAACAATACCAGCTGGATAATTATTATGCCGGGCAGTGGAAACCCGCTTATGAAAAATGGGCACGGCTGCTGGCCAGCTGGACCCAGGGGCCTGATTACCCGCGGGTAGCCTGGAATGCAGCGCTTACCTACGATATGATCTTTACCCAGCCGGTGTATTATGAATTTGAGCACATTCAGGCTCCTACCCTGCTGATCATTGGCCAGCGCGACCGTACTGCCCTGGGCAAAGCCAGCGCGCCGGAGGAGGTTCGTAAAACTTTAGGTAATTACCCCGAGCTGGGTAAAAGCGCCGCTGAAAGAATACCGCATGCCAGGCTGGTACCCATTGATGGTGTTGGCCATTTGCCGCATGTTGAGGCTTATGAGCAATTTATAACTGCATTGCAAGCGTTCCTGAAGGAGTAAGCAACAAATACCAGCACATTAACACATTAGCATATCAGCACATTCCTTTCATCTGCACATTTGCATATCTGCACATCTGCACATCATTTCATCAGCTTCAGCACATAATCAAATGAAGCCTGGTTGGCGGTATTATCCAGGGCGCCGGCAATATCCATCTTTTCACGGGAGGTCAGGTGCCAGCTAAGAGCGGCCGCCTTATCTTCCTTCTGCGGCACATACTGGAAAATGATGCGGTGGAATTTTTCGGGAAAATATCCTTCCATATAATTCACCTGGTTATCCTGCTCAAAGTCCTGCATGGCGCTCCAGTGCTGCTGCATGGTGAACAGCGGGTCAAAAATGAGGTTGCTCAGCGTTTTTGTTTTTTCTATGGGGCGTATGTCGTTCTTACGGGTATCGCGCACCTGTATGTACACTACCCCGCTGGTGTTTTCGTTTATCCACTCCCGGAAGGTATATAAAAAGCGCAGGTTGGTTTCCTGCCCAAAATTATCGCGGATGCCGGCATCCATTACATCCACAATGGGATCACTGGGCAGGAATACATTGGGCAGCACATAGGGAAATGTAGCGCACATACGTATGGCGCTGGTAACGCGCAGGTCCATGGCATGCTGGGCTGCAAAATACTGGGTAAAGTCCACCCCATCCACATCCCGTACTGCGCGGGTAGGGTATTTATACTCCGGCGCGCATAAATAGCTAATGGGTTGCGGGGAAATTAACAGGCGGCGGCCATCTGCATTAATAGTGGCATTCCAGATCAGCATGGGTATAATGGCCCGCTTTTCCGGCAGCTGGTAATCCCGTATGGTTTTCTCCAGCACATGATCCGTATTATCATTCAGCTGCATTTCAAAGGCATAGCCACGGTCTTTGGCGTAGCGGTTGGCGCCTATTTTAAAAGAGCGGAAAGGCGTGATAAAATCATTTACTGCCAGCGCGGAAAAAACAGAGTTCAGCAGGTCGCGGGAAATGCGTTCCGTGTAGGCAGTGTCCTGGATATTTACGGGCTTGCCCTGCCGTTTCAGGTGGTAAAGCTCCCGGTAGTAAGAGGCGCCCATCATACCCCCAGAAGCGCCGGTGAGCAGCATGGTATGGTCCATGAGGGAGCCATGGGTAAGCGTATCCAGGCGTTGCAGCACGTTCATTGACCAGGTGGCGGCCCGTATGCCGCCGCCGCTGAAGTTCATTACAACCAGCCGGGGCTTTTTACCGGGCGGAAATTTAGCCTTCCATTGTTCCAGTATTTTAAGGGTGCTATCCTTATCCTTCCTGGCCCGCTGCTCTGAAAAAAACTGCTGCAGGCTGTTTACATCATACGCCGGCCGTTCTTTGGGCTGCCGGTAGTTTAAGCCATAGGCTTTATTGCGGTTATCCAGCAGGTTATTCACCGTCATCCAGTTCAGCACGAACATCATTACCAGCAAAACCGGTATGGCCCAGGTTTGCAGCAGGTAGGCGTAAGCGCCGGCTATGCCTATCAAAAAGGCAAAGAACACCATTACACTGGCGCCGGCAGGGATCCGGCAAACATTGTAATCCATTAAAAAAGCCAGTATCACCAGGCATACCAGGGCGCAGCCTACGGTGATCATGGCGGCAAAATGGTGCTGCTTTAAAATGCTGTCCAGGTAATGTTTATTATAGTGATCCACATTCCGGGCGCGGCGGATCCTGAAGGGGGAAGAAAAATAGTTGTGCACGGGCAGCGCGTTTTCATCATGCTCCTGACCGGGTTTCAGCACCGTCCTCAAAAAATTACGTGGGTTGCCAAAGCGGCGCTCCAGGCGGCGGCTAATGTTCTTATCGGCATTAAAAAAGTAAAAGAACGAGAAAAAGATCACGAACAATACCCCGCAAATAAAACCCTCTGCCAGCAGCAATATTTCCGGTACAGTGCTTAGCTGCTGGTAGCGCTGGTACTGCCAGCCCCGCACCAGCAGGCATATGAGAAATGTAAGCGGGATAATTGAATTATTTAAGCAATAACGGAAAAACGGCTGGGAGGTAGTGGCCAGGAATTTAAAACGGCTGGTATGCAGTATAAAGGTGGTAATGTTCCAGCTCATAATGAAAAAGCCGGTAGCCAGGCCCAAAAGGGTGGTACTGTAAAAATTTACATTACCCAGGTATTCCGGCGCCAGGTACAATGCATCGCCCCCAAATACTTTGGCAAAACCACCGTTAATGGTACTGAAAAAAATTGCCCAGAAAATAAGCAACACCTGGTACTTGCGAAAGTGCAGCAACAGCAGCTGTATAGGGAAGGAGTAGTAAGTTTTAACCAGCAGTAGTTTCAATTTCACTTGAAGTAGTTTGATGTCCTCATGGTCAAGTGAAACGTCCGTTTGGTATTTAGCGGGTCCGTTTCTTCCCCAAACCAATTGCAGATAAACTTACGAAAAAATAGTGGTATGTTATGAGTGAACAGGCTTACCTGTAAGCGCCGGTTTTCCACTACTTAAGAACAGGGTCCATACCAATGCCAGTAATAATAACATGCCGGTGAACTGGTGCAGTACAGCCAGCAGCAGCGGAATCTTCACCACGCTGCCCATTACCGTTAATACCCCTAATAATACCTGTAACAATACCAGCAGCAAAGGCAGGTAACGAATACGGTGCAAACGGCTGTAAACCGGTGTTTTAGCGGCATTCCACCACCAAATGGCCACGCCAATAGCTATCAGGTAAGCCAGGCCCCGGTGAATGAATTGCACGGTAATATGGTTCTGCGTTATGCTTTCCAGGAAACCGCCCTGCTGCATACCGGCGGGCCACCACATGCCGTTAATATCCGGCCAGGTGCTGGCAGCCAATGCGGCGTGCAGGCCTGCCATAAATGCGCCATAGATCAGCTGCAGGGTTAATAATACCAGCAGCCAGGCATTTAACCTGCGCAGGGAAGGGGAATAAAGTATAGCCGTTGCCGGTGTGCTGATCTTCAGCGCAAACCACAGCACATAACATAACAGCAGCAGCGCTGCAATGAAATGTGCGGCCAGGCGAATGTGGCTCACGTACAAATTCTCCTCATTCAAACCGCTCTTTACCATGATCCAGCCAATAGCGCCCTGCAGGGCCCCCAGCAGGAACAGGATGATCATGGGATTTACCATGCTCCTGTCTATCTTCTTTTTTATAAGGAAATAAATGAACGGCACTGCGAACACAATACCCATCAGCCGGGCCCAGTCGCGATGCAGCCATTCCCAGAAATAAATGGCCTTAAAGTCAGATAAGGTGAAATGGCTGTTCACATAGGTGAACTGCGCAATTTCCTTGTATTTATCAAAAGCAGCCTGCCAGGCTTGTTCATTCATAGGCGGCAGGGCGCCCAGAATGGGCTTCCACTCTGTAATAGACAAGCCCGAACCGGTAAGGCGGGTAATGCCGCCCAGTAATACCTGTATAATGATCATGCCTACGCCTGTATATAACCAGATGGCTACAGGACGGTGCTGCTGCAGTGTGCTTTTTTCCATAAACGCTGCAAAATTAGGTCAATTTGCAATTGGAAGTGAATAACTGTATGCGGCTGTTCCGGAAACAAGCACTCCCGTTTTTAAAATTTGTTGCCTAATTTGAGCGGAGGGAATAACTGATTGTCATATCCAAAGCCTTCAGGTATGTTACTATCACTTTACAGAAAGGCCATACATTGCCTGCGCCAATTCACCGTTTACCTGCGCCTGTTCTCTGTATTTGCAGCGGCTATTATATTACTGATGCTGGCAGCCTGGTGTTTCTGGCGGCTTCCGCAGGGTATAGATATTATTGTAAAGGCTACCGAAACAAGGTGGAGCGGTATGGTGGTTTTACTTATGCTGTTCTTCTGGGCTTATGTAAACTGGTACTCCGGCCGTATAGTTGCTTACCGTAAAGATCTGCAGTACGGCTGTTTTAAAGGCTGGCTATCGCGGCAGCTTATTTCACACCTGCCGAGGATACTGGGCTATTTATGTTTTGCGGTTACTG
Source organism: Chitinophaga sp. (assembly GCF_036569125.1). Taxonomy (GTDB): domain Bacteria; phylum Bacteroidota; class Bacteroidia; order Chitinophagales; family Chitinophagaceae; genus Chitinophaga. Next base: position 20,451 of record NZ_DATCRF010000631.1, read on the forward strand.
CGCTGGCCATTTTGCAATGCCCTGTGGGCATAGGCCCGCTGGGCAGCTGGTTATGGGCGCTGCTGGGCCTGTACCTGTTATTATATATTGGCATCAGCTATTTAATGATCCGCTGGGGTAATACACTGCGCAAACGCAAAAAATTAATGCTCGTTTGTACTGTGCTGCTGGTATCTATTTTTGTGGCTATTGTATTATGCGGGTGGCTGAATACAGTAGCTTCCCTGGTGGCAGGCATTACCTGGATGCAATATGCCGCCCTGTTCCTGGTAAATAACCGCAGCAAGCTGGTGCTGCGCAGCAACCGGTGGACGAACCCCTTGTTTGTACGCGTGCTTAAAACCGTGTGGAACAATCATAAAAAAAATAACAACAGGTCCAGAACGGCAGAGGAAGCGCTGCTGTTTGTAATTTTCAATGTTATTTCCGTACTGGCCACCATCTGTTATTTTACCGCTATTTTTTACCTGCCTTTCGCCAACCTTATTGGCAGCTTTCCCTTTGCCTTGCTGGCTTTGGGCGTGCTGCTGGGTTTCTTCAATATCATCTCGCTGTCGTCCATGCTATCAGGCATTAATGTAACAGTGGTATATATTGTGCTGCTGGTGATCATTGGTTTTATATTTGAGCCGCACTATGCACGTATTATAAAAGACCGTGAAAACAATACCCAGCTGTTTGATAAGCGGCAGCACCTGCAGGAATATTTTATTAATTGGGTGCAGCAGCGGCAGGCCATTATACAGCGCGATAGTATTTACCCGGTATTTTTTGTGCTGGCAGATGGGGGCGCCTCCCGCTCCGGCTACTGGACTGCCGCGGTGCTCAGCCGCCTGGAAGAAGGCTCCAACAGCCAGTTCTCAAAACACCTGCTTTGCCTTTCCGGCGCATCCGGCGGCAGTGTAGGTAACAGCACCTTCTTTGCTTTACTGCAAAAACGCGACAGCATTTACCGCAGGCAGCGTACGCTGTTAGGCGAAGCGCAGGATTATCTGAAATCCGATTTTTTAACATATACCCTTGCGCGTATGATGGGGCCGGACCTGTTCCGTCCTGTATTCCCTTTTCCTTTTGTGTATGACCGTGCTGCAGCGCTGGAATATGCCATTGAAAACGCCGCGCCGGATTCTGTGATCATGCGCAAGGCATTTGAGCAAAGAATGTCGGCGCTTGTAACCCGGCAGCAGGATAGCGCCTACACCTTACCCATATTATGTATTAACACCACCCGCATGCAGGATGGCGCGCCCGGTGTAGTAAGCAACATTAACATTGATTCTACCATCTTTGGCAAGCGGATAGATGTGTTAAGCCTGTTGCAACCCGGGGAAGATATGCGCCTGAGCACTGCAGTAGTATTAGGTGCGCGCTTTCCATACATAAGCCCTGCCGGCCGCATACACGACAGCTATTTTGTAGATGGCGGTTACTTTGATAATTCAGGCGCCGGTGTGGTACATGAAATGATCTTAAAGCTAAACCAGTG
>NZ_DATCRF010000632.1:0-2029 GCF_036569125.1 Chitinophaga sp.
GCCGATGTAAGCGCATTTAAGGAGCTGGGCGAAAAAGTGAAGCTGGCTTTCAACGATAAGTTCCTGAATAAAAAAGAAGGCTATTATGCGAACAACACGCCAACTGCGAATATCTTTTCGCTGGCTTACGGGCTTACACCTTCCGGCAGCCAGGATACAGTATTCCGCCATGTGGTGGATAAAACCCTGCAGGATTACAACGGGCATATCAGCACCGGCCTGGTAGGCGCAGAATGGCTGATGCGGGTGCTTACCAGTTACGGGCGTGGCGATCTGGCTTACCAGCTGGCCACTAATACCACCTATCCCAGCTGGGGTTATATGGCCGAACATGGGGCTACCACTATCTGGGAGCTGTGGAACGGCAACACCGCCGACCCGGCCATGAACTCAGGCAACCACGTAATGCTGCTGGGCGACCTGGTAGTATGGTATTACGAAAACCTGGCAGGCATCAAACCTGATCCTTCAGCGCCCGGGTTTAAGAAGATCATTATGAAGCCGCTGCCGGTAAAAGACCTGAAGAAGGTAAGCGCCAGCTACCACTCTGTACACGGCTGGATCCGCAGCGCCTGGGAAAAGGAAGGCAATGCCTTTAACTGGAAGATCACCGTGCCGGTTAATACCCGGGCAGCTGTATATGTACCGGCAGCGTCGGAGCAGCAGGTGAAAGAGGGCAATGCCGCTATAACAGGGGATAAGGGAGTGAAGTTTGTAAAGATGGATGGAGGATATGCTGTATTTGAAGTAGGCTCAGGAGAGTATAGTTTCAGCGCAGGAGAGTGATAAGGAATGTAAAATCATAAATGTAAAATTTAAAATGTAAAAGTGAAATGCAGCGATACCTAGGCCGGACCTAATCACTGCATTTCACTTTTACATTTTACATTTATGATTTTACATTTTACATTCTTTTGTGCCAGCCCCTTAAATTATTTAAACCGCCCGCTCACTACCAGGTCTTTACTGCCAGCGGTATACTTATAAAACCCTTCACCGCTCTTTACGCCTAAATAACCGGCGGTAACCATATTCACCAGCAGCGGGCAGGGAGCGTATTTAGGATTGCCAAAACCATCATGCAGCACCTGTAAAATAGATAAGCACACATCCAGCCCTATAAAGTCCGCCAGCTGTAAAGGTCCCATGGGATGGGCCATACCCAGCTTCATCACCGTATCAATTTCCTGCACACCGGCCACGCCCTCATATAAAGAATAAATGGCCTCATTGATCATGGGCATTAAAATGCGGTTAGCAATAAAGCCGGGATAATCATTCACCACGCAGGGTACTTTTTCCAGCTTTTCAGTCAGGCCTGCGATTGTTTTAGTAACCTCCGCATCTGTAGCATAACCGTTAATGATCTCTACCAGCTTCATAACCGGTACAGGATTCATGAAGTGCATGCCAATCACTTTCTCCGGCCTTTTGGTGGCTGCAGCAATGCGGGTAATGGAAATGGAGGAGGTATTGGTGGCCAGTATCGCATCTGCCGGCGCGTGCTGGTCCAGCTCTGCAAATATTTTCAGTTTCAGGCTAATGTTTTCCGTGGCGGCTTCTACTACCAGTGCTGCATTCTTAACACCGTCGGCAAGAGAAGTATAGGTAGTAATGTTTTGCAGGGTTTCGGTTTTCACGGTTTCTGTAATGCTGCCTTTGGCCACCTGCCGGTCCAGGTTCTTTTGGATAACGCCCAGGGCCTTTTCCAGCGCAGGCGCAGAAACATCTATGAGGTTTACCTTATAATTATGCTGTGCAAATACGTGGGCTATGCCGTTTCCCATAGTTCCGGCGCCAATAACAGCTATTTGTTGCATGCGTTTTTTGTTTTAGTGTACGATAATAATGTGCAGATATGCAAAAATGTGCAGATATGCAAATGTGCAGATGTGCAAATATGAGAAAATTCAGGTACAAACATTTCGCAAATGTCAATCCATCTGCACATCTGCATATTTGCACATCCGCATATTAGCTAATCGTCTTTCTTTTTGAAATCGCCCCGTTTCCAGGCCTGTATAAATTG
>NZ_DATCRF010000633.1:0-5631 GCF_036569125.1 Chitinophaga sp.
GAAAAGCTGCAAATAGATGAAGGTTACATGAGCCGGATGGTGGCCAAGCTGGTAAAACAGGGCATCCTGAAGAAAAATCAATCCAAAGAGGACAAGCGGATCTTTGGCCTTGCGCTTACTGCCAAAGGCCGGCAAATAGCCGCAGATATTAACCGCCAGTCGGATGAGCAGGTGAAAAGCCTCGTTAAGCACCTGGATGCAAAAGAGCGGGAGCAGCTGGCCGGGCTAATTATGCAGGTAAAGCAGCTGTTGGAAAAAGGAAATGCGGAAAAATAAAATGCAGATGGAAAACATTCACTTTAAAATAGCAGCGGCTGCGCAGGACTTTGAGGAAGGGAAAAAACTTTTTGAAGAATATGCGGCTTCTCTGGACTTTGATCTTGGATTCCAGGGATTCAAAAATGAGCTTGCGGACATAAGCCTGCAATACCAGCCTCCTGAAGGAGCTTTGCTGATCTGTATTTATAATGATAAGGAGGCCGTTGGCTGCGCCGGTATCCGCAAGCTTTCTGAAACCACCGCAGAGCTAAAACGGCTGTATGTAAAACCTGCATTCAGACGCCTGAAGATCGGGAAGGAATTGCTGACATTAGCCGTAGACACCGCAAAAGAGCTGCGCTATCAATATATCCGGCTGGACACTGTGCCCGGCCAGGAAAAGGCACAGGCATTGTACCATCACCTGGGATTTTACACCATTGATGCCTACCGGCATAACCCTATTGCCGGAACTATTTATATGGAAAAGAAGCTGATTGATTAATTTTGATGGAAAGTAAAGGGTCATGAAAAATACACCGCTTACACATATTAAAACAATCACGGAATATCATACGAGCATCGGGATCGCAAAACCGGCGCATCCGTTGATCAGCGTGGTAAGCTTTGAAGATATTAAAGGTTCACCGGATGGTGAGCCTAAAAGCTTTGTACATGATTTTTACTCCATAGCGCTTAAAAAGAACTTTAATGGTAAGATGAAATACGGTCAGCAGGAGTATGACTTTGACGAGGGGATCATGATCTTTATTTCTCCCGGCCAGGTTTTTACAATTGAGGCAGATGAGACGCTGGAACATTCAGGATGGCTGTTGCTGGTACATCCTGATTATTTATGGAATACCCCTTTAGCCAAAATAATAAAGCAGTACGAATATTTCAGCTACGCAGTAAATGAAGCCCTGCACCTTTCAGAGAAAGAAGAAGTAATGGTTACCGGTATTATGCAAAATATTGTGCAGGAATACCATTCAAATATTGATAAGTTCAGTAAAAAAGTAATTATCGCCCAGCTTGAATTATTATTAACCTATGCCGACCGGTTTTATCACCGCCAGTTCATTACCCGGGAAATTACGAATCACAAGCTGCTGGAACGGCTGGAGGATGTGCTTGCGGAATATTTTAACAGCGATGTGCTGGCACAAAAAGGATTGCCAACGGTGCAATATATTGCCGGCGCATTAAATGTATCCCCCAATTATTTAAGCGTATTGCTAAACGTATTAACCGGGCAAAGTACCCAGCAGCACATACATGATAAGTTAATAGAAAAGGCAAAAGAGAAATTATCCACCACCACTTTATCCGTCAGTGAAATTGCCTATGAATTAGGGTTTGAGCACTCACAGTCCTTCAGCAAATTATTCAAAAACAAAACCAGCCTTTCGCCTTTGGAGTTCCGGCAATCTTTCAATTAGTAAAGAATCGGCTACAACAACCTGAGATTAAGCTACAGGAACAAATTCTGTGGGCAGGACCTTTGTGTTAGAAACAAAAGCGAAATATTTATGAAAGTTGTAGTAACAGGTTCATTAGGACATGTTGGCCAGCCACTGGCAAAAGGACTGGTACAAAAAGGGCACAAGGTGACCGTGATCAGCAGCAAAGCGGAAAAACAAAAGGACATTGAAGCCCTGGGCGCCACGGCTGCCATTGGCTCATTGGAAGATGTTGATTTCCTGGTGTCCGTTCTTACCGGTGCGGATGCCGTATTTGCCATGGTGCCGCCAAACTTTGCTGAACCCGACCAGATAGCCTATTACAGCCGGATAGGCCGCAATTATGCACAGGCCATTCAGCAGTCGGGTATAAAGCGCGTGGTGCACCTTAGCAGCTACGGTGCTCACCTGGAAAAAGATTCAGGCTTCATCCTGGGGTCCCATAAAATAGAGGGCTTGCTGAATGGGTTGTCAGGCGTAGCCATTACGCATTTGCGCGCAGGCTATTTCTACTATAATTTGTACAATCTTACAGACATAATAAAAGAGCAGGGCTTTATGGCTGCAAATTATGGTACAGATGATAAGTTGATATTGGTGCACCCGGAAGATATTGCCGCTGCTGCGCTGGAAGAGCTGGAAACAGCTGCTACCGGAAAGCAGGTGCGGTACGTGGTAAGCGATGAGCGTACCGCCAATGAAATTGCAGGCGTATTAGGCGCCGCTATTGGCAAGCCGGATCTGAAATGGCTCACCTTTACTAATGAACAAACGCAGGAAAGGCTGGAAAAGAAAGGCGTGCCGCCGCATATTGCCGCCAAGCTGGTGGAAATGGGCGCCAGCCTCCATAGCGGTGCATTGATAGCGGATTATGAGCTGCATAAGCCGGCTGCCATGGGGAAAATTAAGCTGGAAGCTTTTGCAAGGGAGTTTGCTGCTACTTATTAAAGCCGGTTATTGTATTCATAGAAGGCTGTTCCAAAAAAGGGGCAGCCTTTTTAATGCCCCATATGTGTGCCACACTTTAAAGGTGTGGCACACATCCTTGTCTAAACAACCCCAATATAATGTCTAATAAATACCCTATAACATATAAATTTAGACATTAGCTTTACCAGCTCTAACGGGAGTTAAAAACATTTCACGTATAGGCTGCCCCGTTTAAATTTGAATGATCACAGCTATGAAAATGAAACAAGGTGAGTTTATTGCGCTGTCGGCCTGCACCATGATCCTGACAGCTTTGGGAATAGATATTATGCTCCCGGTGTTTGCGGAGCTGCGCAGGCATTTTGGGCTTAACCCTGAATCTACGGCTACCGCGCAGATCATTACGTTCTTTTTCCTGGGGCAAACAGCGCAGATCATTTTTGGCGCATTTTCAGACCGTTTCGGACGGCTGGCCATTCTGCGGATAGGGTTCCCGCTTTACATCATTGGTGGAATAGCTGCCGCATTTGCACCTAGCCTGCAGCTGATGTTTGCCGCGCGCTTTATAGCAGGGGTAGGAGCATCAGCCGTATTTATGACCACTATCGCGGGGGTACGTGACCGTTTTGTAGGAGACCAGATGGCCCGCATTATGTCCCTGATCTTTACCATTTTCCTGTTTACGCCAGTACTGGCGCCCTTTTTAGGGATAGCTATCCTGTCCGTTTCATCCTGGCAAATGGTATTTCTTACCCCACCTTTGTTTGCGGTGATTATCTTTCTCTGGTCGTTCAGGCTGGAGGAATCCTTGCCGCCGGAACAACGCAGCTCCCTTAACTGGGCCGGTTTCGGCCAATCCATCCGTAAGGTTCTCAGCAACCGCGCCTTCCTTCGATACACCACTGTTACCACCGCTCTTTTCACGGCATTAAGCTCCTACATTTCCAGCTCCGAACATATTGTGGGGGAGATCTACGGCAGGCCCAAGCTGTTTCCCTGGATCTTCGGAGGTATGGGGCTGGTTATGTCGCTTTGCACCTTAATGAATGCCCGCCTGTCGTCGAAGTATGGGGCACGGCGCACCATCCGGGGGTTACTTATTATTTATACGGTAATAGCAGGCCTTTTGCTGTTGCTTACTTTCACATTGGGCGATCCGCCCGCTATGCTTTTATTCTTTATTGCGGTGGCGCTGCTGATGGCGCTGAATTTAGCTGTGGAGCCAAACAGCAGCGCATTAGCGCTGGAGCCAATGGGAAACATGGCTGGTATGGCTTCCGCTGTTTATGGTACCTACTTCTTTTGCATTGGCGCATCCCTGGGATCCATTATTAGTCATTTAATGGTTACGGACGTTTTTCCGCTGGTGCTAAGCTTTTTTATAATAGGCGTGATTACATTGCTGCTGGTATTTAGCGACCGCCGGCCGCAGATTTTATAAGTTTAAAGCTGCTCAGCAGCAACAAACTCGCCTTTCTCCATTACCACCTGGTTGCCCCACGCGGTGATCGCTTCCAGAACCGGGACGAAAGTTTTGCCAAAATCAGTTAAGCCATACACGACTTTGATAGGTGGCTTTTTCCCATAAACCTTTCTTGACACCAGACCGTCTTTCTCCAATTGCTTTAACTGCAGGCTTAACGTCATTTCAGTAACAGACGGCATTTCTTTACGGAGCTCGTTATATCTTTTTGGTTCATCTTTTAAGTGGTAAAGAATGACTGCCTTCCATTTTCCACCCATCAGATCCATTGTAAGGCTAACTGTACAAGGATAAATTTTTCCTTTCAGCTTTACATAATCGCCAATACATTCTGTTTTCATACTGCAATTTTTGACCTATCGATTTGGATAGTTATTGCAAATCTAGCCCACTAAAAATAGTTTTGCAACTATAATTTTTATAGTTCAAACAAAAACAAGAGCAATGAAACAGAAAGATAAACCACTTATAACTATCACCGGTGTTTTAGGCAAGCAGGGGCGCAGTGCGGCGCATACATTATTACAGAGCGGCCGTTACCGGGTACGGGGCATTACCCGCCGTACCGATTCACCACTGGCGCTTAGTTTGATCGAACAGGGCGCTGAACTGGTGAGCTTACCACTGGATCTGGGATATAAAAAGGATTTTGTGAAAGCGTTCCAGGGCTCGGATGGTGTTTTTATGATGACGCCAGGTATCGTTCCTCCGCAAACTCACGAAACGGAGTTAGGTAAACAGTTGGCAGACGCAGCGGTTGAAGCAGGGGTTCAGCACCTTATTTTCAGCAGCCTGGAAAATGTAGATAAAATTACAGCGGGGAAAAAGTTTGCGCCTCATTTTACGGATAAAGCCAGGGTTGAAGAATACATCCGCACGCTTCCCATCGCAAGCTCGTTTATCTACATGGCCTTTTTTTACACCAATCTTATGGAATTTTATCCTCCCCGTACAGCGGGCGATACGCTGGTATTTCCAATTTATTTGCCAAAAGATTTCCGTGCGCCTTTTGTGGATCCGCTTACGGCAACAGGACCGGCTGTTCTGGAAATTTTTTCTAATCCGGGTCAGTATGCAGGTAAATCTTTGCCTGTGATCGGCGATATTATTTCACCGCAGGAAATGGTAGATACTTTTGTCCGTGTCACAGGCAGGAAGGCCGTGTATAGTTCCGCATTCACACGGGAGGAGCTGCTTCATCATTTTCCGGAATTTGGTTCAAATGAACTTTTAGTAAATGAGATCATAGGGATGGTAGAGTATGCGGTTGAATATGGTTACTTCAGCAAAGACCGTGATCTGCTATGGAGCCGCCAGATAGATCCGCAGAGCCTTAACTGGGAACAATTTCTGCGCAGTACTGGCTGGCAGGGCCGGAAGCTTTCTTATTGATCATTTTTTGTTTAAATAATTGCCTGGAAAATTGACATCTCATCTATAAAAAATGAAGTGCGGTTATTACGCAGTTTCAGTGCGCGGGAGCCGTATACCTTTACC
>NZ_DATCRF010000634.1:0-6144 GCF_036569125.1 Chitinophaga sp.
TCCTTTTTACGGGAGGAGATGGGAATATTCTTCTGATCGCTCATAACCACGGCAGTGCCCAGGCCCTTGATGATCTTCACAATGTGGTGAATATTAATGAGGAAGGATTTATGCACGCGGTAAAATCCCTTGTCTGACAGCATTTCTTCATACTCCTTCAGGGATTTGGAGATCAGGTGCGATACATTGTTGATCAGCTGGATCTTGGTGTAGCTGTCAAAGGCTTCGCAGTAAATAATGTCTTTCAGGTCAATTACGTTATACCCGTCGTTCACCGGTATTACGATCTTGGAGAAAGCATTATCATTATTCTTTACATAATCTTTCAGGATGGATGCCAGCTCATTGAGCCTGCCTTTCTTGCTTTTTTTCACTTTTTCCAGCGCATCTTCCACCTCGCTTACCTTAATAGGTTTCAGCAGGTAGTCCAGCGCAGCAAACTTAATGGCTTGCAGGGCATATTCCTGGAAGGCGGTGATAAAGATGACTTCAAAATTCAGAACGGGAAACATTTCCAGCAGCTGGAAACCGTTGTGAGGGGGCATTTCAATATCCAGGAACAGCACGTCAATGGGGTTGTTCTTGATCATTTCTGCCGCTTCGTGTATATTCTGTGCTTCCCCGACCACTGTAACATCCTTACAGTAATTCTCTAAAATATTGCGTAAAATATGGATGTTGCGGACTTCATCGTCTACAATCGCAGCTTTTATATTACTCATAACATCTTAACAATGGGAATCAGAATTTCTACCAGCGTACCTTCCTTGTTTCCAAACCCAGACTTAAATTTATCAATTATTTCTAACTTTCCAACACTTCCATTAAAAGATTTTATAATCTGCAACCGCTCCTTAATGACGCTTAAAGCAGTGGATTCGTGCTTTACCAGGCGTCCTGTTTTAATGCTATTGGAGTGTTCCCAACCAATCCCATCATCGTCAACAGCGCAGTAAAGCAGGTCGTCCACCATTTCCAGCCGGATCTCCAGGTGGCCGGCGCTGTTCTTGGGGGCCAGGCCGTGCTTAATGGCATTTTCCACAATGGGCTGTATGATCATGGGCGGAATGTATACCGTATAATCCTTTAATTCGGGCTCAATACCAAAGTGATAGGTAAAGCTATGGGCAAAACGGATCTTTTCCAGCTCCAGGTAGCGGGTCAGGAAGGCTATTTCCTCCTCCATGGAGATGTAGGACTTCCGGGAGTTGTTCAGCATTTGCCGCATGAGGGTGGCAAAATCGGCCAGGAAGTTCAGCGCCTGCTTTTCCTCCTTTTCCAGGATCAGGTGCTGTACTGAGTTCAGGGAGTTAAAAATAAAGTGCGGGTTCATCTGGTTGGTGAGCGCTTTGGCTTCCAGCTCCGCGATGCGCCGGTTATATTCTGTTTTCCGTTTTTCTGCCAGCTTAATGCGTCTTACAATGTAGCGCAGGATAGCCAGTACGCCCAGCATGCCTATTAAAATAAGGATGCCCCTGGCCCACCACTGCTGGTACCATTGCGGCAGTATGCTTACGGAAATGGTTACCGGCTGGCTCCAGTCGCTTTTATATTTACGGGCCCTTAGCAGCAGCTTGTAATCGCCGGGCTGCAGATCGGGGAAAGGGATAATGTTGCTCATGGTGGTGGTCCAGCCACTGGCGGTATCACTGGAAAAGTTATACTGGTACTCTACCAGGTCCGGCAGGTCAAAGGCGATGGCGCCAAACTCCACCTCAAAAGATGTTTTGCGTTTGTACAGGTGCACAAAGTTATTGCGGGGCAGGTAGGTGGTATCGCTATAGCGGATGGCGTTCAGGTATACGGTTGGCGGTATGGTATCTACCGGCATGTTATGGTCATTGAAATAACAAAGCCCGCTGGAGGTGGCAATGTATAACATGCCCTGCTGGTAGTATACACCCCGGGTGTCGTCCGACATCAGCCCGTCATTAGAGGTAATATTGCGGATAATGGTCCGCGTTTTTATATCTATAACGGATACGCCCCTGTTGGTGGATACGTAGAGCCGTCCAATGCCATCATAATACAGCTGCTGGCAGATATCGCTGACCAGGTTATCGGCGCTGGCAATATGTTTTACTATTTTATTATCCCGGATCACATAAATCCCCTGGTCACTGGTGCCGATCCATAAAAAGCCATCTATCCATTTCAGGTCTTTAATGCTTTGCTTCTGCAGATCGCCATCCACAGGAGCCAGGTGCGGGTTACGGCGGGTATCGGTAGCATAGTACAAACCGTTGTTGGTGCCCAGGTAATAGGCCGTATCGTTGCTGCAGGCTATTGAAGTGATGAGGGGCTGGGGCTCCTGCCAGGGAATGGTATAGCCATCCAGGAGCGTGATCTGGTCTTTGGCAGCTACCCTTACTTTTCCGGAAGCAGAAATATCCACATCCTTCAGGTTCCTGAGCGGCATTAACTGGGAAGTCTTCAGCCGGGTAGTATTAAAAGTGTAAAGGCCATTGTCGGCCCCAATTAATACTTCATCATTCCGGTAAGGTAAAATGCTGATGATGCTGTTACGGCCACTGGAAGTATCCAGCGTATACTGGCGGAAGCGGCGGTTGGCATCCCTGGTATTTAATACGCCTGCGCTTAGCACACCTGCATTTTGCCCTACCAGCAGCAGACCTGTTTTCTTATCGCGCAGGATGCTGAAGATAGAATGGGAATGGAGGCCATTGCTATTATCCAGGTAATTGAAGTAAAAGTTCTTGTAGGGAATGTTATATACGCCATCTCCAAATGTGGTGATCCAGATATTACCATCCCGGTCCTTCAGCAAACCGGTAATGTAATGGTTATCCAGCAGCTTGGTTACATTCCGCGCGCCCTTGAAAAAGTCTTTCAGGTAAAACAAGGCCCGTTGTGTGCCTATCCACAGGTTATCGTTATCCAGGCAAAGGCTGGTAATTTCGTCGGTTATACCCCAGTCGTGGCCGTTGAAGAAACAGATCACCTCCTTTGGCGTGTAGCTGTATACGGTATTCTTTACAATCAGCACCGGGTTACCGCGGATGCGGGCTACAAAAGTCTCATCATCCAGGGGGTAAGGCGAAACCGGGAAGGTCTTTTGATCCGTATCATTGCCATCACCGTCTTTAACAGAGCTCATATGAAAGTATGGCTCCAGGGGTTTAAAGACATCATTATGCGACAGAAAGTAGAAGATCTTTGTAGAGGTGCCTTCAAATTTATACTCAAATTTTTTACCATCATACCGGGCAACGCGGTTATCCGTGATATGGAACCAGGGTATGTTGGCGGAATCCACAAAGGCATGCTGCATGTAATGCCCGCGGCTGTTGAAGATCAGGGAAGAATCGTTTTCTTCGGTGTGAATGGTATAGTTGCCATAGTAAGAGGGCTTACCGTTTAATGTGAAGAACCAAACGCGGCCCCGGGTATCGGGGACCAGCTTGATCACATCATTATCGGTAAGCCCGTCTTTTTTGGAATAATTACGAAAGCGCTTGCCATCGAACTTACTAACGCCGGTGGGGGTTGCGAACCAGATAAACCCGTCCCTGTCCTGCACGGCGGTGTATACGGTGGCATTGGCCAGCCCTTCTTTTACGTTATAATTACGGATTATGAGGCCCTGCGCGCGGGCATACTTTCCCGTGCATAGTACACTTAATAACAGTAAAAGTATAGCGCAGGCGCGGAGTACTCCTTCCAGTGTTGTATGATAACGCCGGCCTGCTGATTTTTGGCTACTCATTATACATTAATCCCTAATAAGCACGTGCAAACAATACCCGTTGTGTTGAAGGTTTGCCTGTAAGAATACAGGTGCCTGCTTCGGGTTTGTTGTTTAGTGGAATGCAGCGTATGGTAGCTTTTGTGCGTTCCTTGATCTGCTCTTCTGTTTCGGTTGTACCGTCCCAATGTGCTGCAATAAACCCTCCTTTTTCATCCAGCAGTTTTTCAAATTCTTCAAAGGTATCGGCAGGTGTAATGTGTTCGTCGCGGTAAGCTTTTGCCTTGTTATAAATGTTCTGCTGGATCTCTTCCAGCAGGTCTTTAATACGCTGGGCAAGACCGTCCAGCGAAAGGCTCATTTTTTCTTTGGTATCGCGGCGGGCTACTTCGGCTACATTATTTTCCAGGTCCCTGGCGCCCATGGCTACCCGTACGGGCACACCCTTCATTTCATACTCCGCAAATTTCCAGCCAGGTCTGTTATTATCGTTATCATCATATTTAACGCTGATGCCTGCACGTTTTAATTCCTGTATCAGGATGTCCACTTTCTCATCAATCTTAGCCTTTTGCTCATCATTTTTGTAGATGGGTACAATCACTACCTGCAGGGGCGCTATGCGTGGAGGCAGCACCAGGCCTTCATCATCACTGTGCGCCATTACCAGCGCGCCTATGAGGCGGGTAGAAACTCCCCAGGAGGTGGCCCATACATATTCCAGCTTGTTCTCTTTATTGGAGAACTGCACTTCAAATGCTTTGGCAAAGTTTTGTCCCAGGAAGTGGGAAGTACCGGCCTGCAGGGCTTTACCATCCTGCATCAATGCTTCAATACAATAGGTATCAATAGCGCCGGCAAACCTTTCGGCGGGTGATTTAACGCCTTTGATCACGGGCATGGCCATATAGTTCTCTGCAAAATCGGCATATACATCCAGCATGCGCCGGGTTTCTTCTATGGCCTCATCTGCAGTGGCATGTGCGGTATGCCCTTCCTGCCACAGGAATTCTGCGGTGCGCAGGAACAGGCGGGTACGCATTTCCCAGCGCACTACGTTGGCCCATTGGTTAATGAGCAGCGGCAGGTCGCGGTAAGAGCGGATCCAATCTTTATACGTATTCCAGATAATCGTTTCGGAGGTAGGGCGAATGATCAGCTCTTCTTCCAGCTTTGCTTCGGGATCTACCACTACGCCACCGCCATTGGGATCGTTCTTTAAACGGTAGTGTGTTACTACGGCGCATTCCTTTGCAAAACCTTCTACGTGGTCTGCTTCGCGGCTTAAAAAGCTCTTGGGAATGAATAAGGGGAAATAGGCGTTCTGGTGGCCGGTGTCCTTGAACATTTTGTCGAGCACATCGCGCATGCCTTCCCATAACGCAAAACCATATGGCTTTATCACCATACAGCCTCTTACAGGTGAATAATCTGCTAAACCGCCTTTTAAAACCAGGTCATTATACCATTGGGAATAATCTGCTGAACGGGACGTAATTTCTTTACTCATAAAACGTTAGATACGCTGATGGGCCGCTGATCACCTGCTAATGTAATCACAGGCCTTTGGCTTAGTTTTTGCTATAATATTAAAAGGAAAAATCTTACAAACCTACATGAAAATCAGAAAGCCGCAAACAGTTCGCTAAAATAAATGGAGGTATGTAGCAGGGACACAGGATTGTAACATTTTATAGCCAATTACCGTTTATACTTTTATATTGTTTTGATTCCGTTAAAATAGAGTAAATTTACTATATAATTTGTTGATTAAATCAGTTTCAAAATGAAATCCACACTATATGCAGCAGGAGCCGCTTTGCTTATTTTGAGCAGCTGTTCTACCGCGTATAAGTCCGCCCGTACCCCGGATGATGTATACTACTCACCCAAGTCCGAAAAGACCTATGCGTCCAACAGCAACAACAGGCAGAACCAGGGACAAACGAGCGTAGCGGCTGCCGATGACCAGGACGGTACCTATGTTACCTACGATGATGAAGACCAGGGAGATTATGCACGCAGGTTAGACCGTTTCAACAACCCATCTTACAGTGGTTCCTACTATAACGATGGCACTCCCAATATTTACATGAACAATTATTACGGCAGCGGTTTTGGCTATAGCCCTTACAGCTACTGGGGCGGTGGCTTTGGCTCCCCCTATTATGGCAGCTACTGGGGCCCTTCCCTCAGCATTGGCTTAGGCTTTGGCTGGGGTAGCGGCTACTATGGCTACAGCCCGTTCTACAGCCCCTGGGCTTACAACCCGTGGTATAGCCCCTGGTACACTCCGTACTATGGCGGTTATTATGGCGGCGGCTACTATGGCCACTACCCGGGCGCTTATGGCGGCGGCTATTATTCAGCTCCCAGCCGCGGTTACCGTACCCGTAACAGCTTTGGCGGCAGCGGCTATACCGGCAACCGTGTAATTG
>NZ_DATCRF010000635.1:0-7629 GCF_036569125.1 Chitinophaga sp.
TATGGATGGCCGCGCAGGGGCATACGGGCATGGCCATATTCCTGGCTATCTATGCAGCTTTTTTACTGGTAATTGATGCCATCTTAAAACCCATCCTCATTGCAAAAAGCGGCGGTAAGCTGCCCTTCCTGGTATTGTTCCTGGGCGTAATAGGCGGGCTGGCAGCCTGGGGTTTTACGGGCATGTTCAAAGGCGCTATTATACTGGCGGTGTTTTATACCATCTTTACCTCCTGGCTGCAAAGAAGGCGGGAGCCTGCCGGCACCGGCGCGGTAACCAGCTGAATTAAGCTCCCCAGGCCGTAATAACAATTCTTCGTCTGCCGCCGTGGTTGCGGTGTTCGCATAAATATACCCCCTGCCAGGTTCCCAGCGCAAAGCGTCCGTTGCGGATGGGGATCATTACAGAGCTGCCCAGCAGGGCCGCTTTCAGATGGGCCGGCATATCGTCCGGGCCTTCGTCATTATGTAAAAAATCAGGATCGTTTTCCGGCACCGCTTTGTTAAAGTAGGTTTCAAAATCTTTCCGCACAGTAGGGTCTGCATTTTCATTCAGGGTAAGCGATGCAGAAGTATGTTGTATGAAAACCTGGCAAATGCCCGCCTGTAAAGTGCTGATCTCCGGTATGGCACGCGCGATCTCCGGGGTAATAAGATGAAAGCCCCTGGGTTTTGCGCTTAATTCCAGTGTTTGCTGATACATTTTCATGACGTTAAAATTAGCTCAAATTTGCGGGGTATTTACAGGCAGTGCCTGGCTTATAGCATGGGGATTTTGAATATTCCATGAATATTTCCTTACTTTGAGAGCCCGTTGGAAACAGACTATGAGCAATTGGAAGATTTTTCATAACTATATTTTACTATCAGCCTTTGCATTCAAAATACTGATACTGGGGACGTTCCTTACTTTAGCGTCTCACAATATCTGTTGGGCGAATGCACTGAATGAGGATGTGAACTGGAACCGGCTGGTCATCAAACAACGGAAAAGGAACGATGAGCCGGTACATTCAACGACCTCTCATAAGAGCGAAGCAGCGGTGGAAAGCTATCGCAATTTATCTACCAGGAAACTGTTATTATTACCCCTCATATTCTTTTTTACAGGCATTACGGTCTGTTCGATTTTATCCCTGGACGCCTTTCTTATCCTAACGTACCGCTATAAACCGGAAAAGATCTTTCTCCGGCATTGCTCCCTTCTCAGATGATACCCCCGCTGTACATTTAATTGTTCGGATACTGACAGATACACAAGGATCTGGCTGTGGCAGCCATTATTTTATACGTTACAGCACCAGGCCTTTGCCAGCAAGCCTTACCGGTATACCTGCCGGTAACAGGCATCATTAGGGGGGATTTATATTCGATAACTATCTGGGATTACTGCAATGGAAAAAACTATACTGATCATTGAGCGGAATACTGAAACGGTTTTCTTTTACAGGAAATTACTGCCGGCCCACGGCTATGCAATAGAGCATGTATCATCCGACAGCCAGTTATTAAAATACGATTTTCATATACCGGACCTGTTCATTATCAACAGCCGTTTCCTGACATTAAATGAGTGTGAGATCTGCCAGCATCTTAAGAACGGCCCGCTCACAAAAGATGTTCCGGTGATCATTATTTCCGGTACGCATAATATGGAAGCAATGGCCCGGCAATGCGGCGCAACCGCTTTGGTGGAAAAGCCGTTCACCTCTGCCAACCTGCTGGCGGTAATTAAGCGCTGCCTGGGAGAAACAGGAGGGTAGCAGCTGTAAACACGCTATCATTGCAGAGTTCTTCATTAATCGCGGCACATCAATTGTGACGCGTTTATGAAACGATCTTCATGAAAGCGATCATTCTGTTAGGTACTTTAAAAAAGGAGGGACTTTCCAATACCGCCGTTCTGTCTGAGTTCTTTAAAGAAAAGCTGCAGCAAAAGAATGTGGAATGTGAGATCATTCAGCTGGTAAATGAAAATATTTTGCCCGGTACCTACACCAATATGGGCGCCGGTGATGCCTGGCCGGCCATCCTGGAAAAGCTGGCAGCAGCACAGCTCATCATTTTTGCAACACCCATCTGGTGGGGCAATCATTCATCGGAAATACAGAAAGTAATTGAACGCCTGGATAATATTCATGACGAGATCCTGGCGGGTAAACCATCAAGGCTGGCCAATAAAGCAGCAGGCATCATCATCACCGGCGATTCTGACGGCGCACAGCATATCATTGGCAACATCAGCAACTTTTTAAATGCTATTGGCCTGGTGCTGCCGCCTTATGCCTCCCTTTCCGTATTATGGGAGGGGCAGAAGAAAGGTGCTGCCCCCACCCGGGAGCAGCTGATGGAAAAATATGAAAAGGAATACAGCAAAACTGCCGCTACTATGGTAGAACAGCTGATGAAGTACGCACAGTAACTATTTCCGGCTACAGGTTAGGCCATCTTATTTTCGTATATTCATTTGCAAATTCACGTTCATGAAAACATTTGCAAAAACAGGTATGCTGTTTATGCTGTTCCTGTTGGGCATACAACAGTTAAAAGCACAATCGGCTGAAGGGGCCTGGCAGGTGAAAACAGATTCTGCTACCACCATTATGCTGGTTACCCCTGATTATTTTACAATTACCACCTACACGCCCGCTGCTTTTGTATCCACTATGGGCGGCACCTGGCAGGGCACTTCTGAAGGCAATGCCACCACTACCATAGAATTTAATTCGGCCGATAAGGCGCAGGTAGGCCAGCACCCGGATGCAGCCGCTGCTTTTGAGGGCGAGCAGTTAGCCCTTACCCTGGGTGGCAAAAAGATGGTTTTTACCCGGGTGGATGATGGGATAGCCGCACTGGCCGGCCGCTGGCAGATCACCGCCCGCGAAGCCAATGGCAAAATGAACAGCATGCCATCCGGCGCCCGCAAAACCATTAAAATATTAACCGGCACTAAATTCCAGTGGGTAGCCATTAATACGGAAACCGGCGAGTTCTTTGGTACCGGCGGCGGTAGCTACACATTTGAAAACAACGTGTATACGGAGAAGATAGAATACTTTTCACGTGATAATAACCGGGTAGGCGCCTCGCTTAGCTTTAAAGGCAGTGTGAATGGTGATAAATGGGACCATAGTGGTAAAAGCTCTGATGGTAAGCCGCTGCATGAGGAGTGGAGCCGGAAATGAATCCTGCTACTTCCTCATGATCCCATCCAGCGCCCAGCTGTTGCTCTGTATAAATTGCAGCAGGGTAACCAGGAACGCAATATGTATAAACTGTGAGGGTAAGGCTTCCCAGTTCTCTATCATACAGGCGCCAAAGATCAGCACCAGCATCACCAAGCTGCCGGCAATAGCCGCCGCTTTGGTAAACAGGCCGCTGAGCAGCAGCAGCCCTATCACAAATTCTGCAATAGGCAGCGCATAGCTGAAAGGCGTTACCAGCATTTCCGGCAGCATAGATTTTTTAAAGGTACCTGCCATCCAGCCGCTGAAAGCCGCCAGCTTGGGCAGCCGTACCAGCCCATGTCCAAAAAAGCTGGCGCCAATAGCCAAACGCAGTAATAAGAAAGAGATCGTGTTCATGAAGTGTTATGTTTTTAGTAACGCAAAGATCATCATTGACAGGGGCCTGCCCCTGTACATTTATGGGTATGATCTGTATCTTTACAGGGTATGGAGATCAGGAACCTTTATCAGCCCTATGAGCTGGAACTGCTGGAAACCAGCAACTATCCTGCCAGGGTGCATAAAAAAACCTTCTTTGAAATGGTATTCATCCTGGAAGGTAAGGGCATACAGCACATTAACCGGCACCAGCTGCCCTATGCGCCGGACAAGCTATTCCTGATCTTCCCGGAGGATCTGCACAGTTTTGAAGTGCAGGAAACCACGCGTTTCTTTTTTATCCGCTTCAATGATAGTTACCTCAAAAGCCAGTCTGTAGAATGGATAAAGAAAATGGAATTCATTTTTCATACCTATAACCATTTGCCCGGCTGCATCCTTAAAACAGTTACTGATAAACCGCTGGTACGTGCTATTGTAGAGGCTTTGATACGGGAAACCGGTAACGGGTACCCGCAGCGTGGCTACGTAATGGCGCAGCTGATCAATACCATCATTGCCCTGGCGGCCCACAACATTACCCTTCAGGGAAACCATGCTATCCAAAAGCAAATACCCAGCACCGCTTTACCATTGCTGAATTACATCCATGAACATATCTATGATCCCGAAAGGTTAAAGGCAGAGAAGATGGCTGCATACTTCAACATCTCGCCCAACTACATTAGCGAATATTTTAAAAAAGCAGCAGGAGAGGGGCTGCAGCAATACATTACCGCTTACAGGCTAAAGCTCATAGAAACCCGCCTCCGTTTTACGGATAATCGTATTGGTGATATTGCATATGAATTTGGGTTTACAGATGAAAGTCATCTGAACCGCATCTTTAAAAAATACACGGGCCAGAATCCTACTGCCTACCGTAAACAGCATGTATTATAAGCTACCACAGTTTTTAACACAACAACTATGCAGATGAAAAAGAGAGCCGTTTATACCGGTATTGGATTGGCTTTGCTGGGCATTACATCACTGCTAACACTCAGCGCCTTTAAAAAAGATCCGCACCCGCCCAAAGCAAAACGGCCCAACATTGTAGTGATCCTGGCCGATGATCTGGGTTTTTCAGACCTGGGCTGTTACGGCGGGGAAATTCATACGCCTAATATCGATTTCCTGGCGCATAACGGCCTCCGTTATACGCAGTTTTATAATACCTCCCGTTGCTGCCCCACCCGGGCCTCCCTGCTTACCGGTTTATACAACCAGCAGGCCGGCATTGGTAAAATGACGGATGCGGAGGACGAGCCGGGCTACCTGGGCCACCTCACAGATAGCGCAGTAACCCTGGCGGAAGTATTAAAGGCCGCCGGGTACCACACCGCTATGTCGGGCAAGTGGCATGTATCCAACACTAACGGGCAGGCCAGCCCGCAGGAGCAGCTGAACTGGCTCAATCACCACAAATTTTACAATGAGTTTTCACCCATCAGCCAGTACCCCACCAGCAGGGGCTTTGAAAAGTTCTTCGGCACCATCTGGGGCGTGGTGGATTTCTTTGATCCCTTTAGCCTGGTAAGCGGTACAACGCCTATTAAAGAGGTGCCTGCCAATTACTACCATACAGATGCCATTAACGATACAGCTGTAGCTTACATTAACGGCTATGCGGGATCAGACAAACCCTTCTTTTTATACGTAGCGGAAAATGCGCCGCACTGGCCTTTGCATGCGTTGCCGGAAGATATCGCCAAATACGAGAACACCTACAAGGCAGGCTGGCAGGCCATCCGCGAAGCGCGGTATCAAAGAATGGTGAAAATGGGCCTCATTGACCCGGCAAAAACTAAGCTTCCCGGCCGCTGGAAAGCAGACCTGGAATGGAAAAACAACCCGGACACCGTATGGGACGCTGCCGCCATGGCCGTGCATGCCGCTATGATAGACCGGATGGACCAGGGCATTGGCCGCATTATCAACGCCCTGAAAAAGAACGGGCAGCTGGATAATACATTGATCCTGTTCCTGTCGGACAATGGCGCCAGCCCGGAGAATTGTGCTGCCTACGGCCCCGGATTTGACCGCCCCAATGAAACCCGCGACGGGCGCGAAATAGTATATGCCACTAAAAAGCAGGCCATGCCCGGCCCGGAAACCACTTACTCCTCCATTGGGCAGCGCTGGGCCAATGTAGCCAACACGCCCTACCAGTACTGGAAGGCCGAATCCTATGAAGGCGGTATCCACACCCCCATGATCGCATACTGGCCCAAGGGCATTACCGCAAAAAAGGGAAGTTTTAGCGGCCACGTAGGGCATGTTATGGATTTCATGCGTACCTTTATCGATTTAGCAGGTGCGGAATACCCGGAAGTGTACAACGGACGCCCGGTGCAGCCTACTACTGGTATTAGCCTGGCGCCGTCTTTCGGTAACCTGCAAACACCCGGTCATGAGGCGTTGTTCAATGAACATTTCGGCGCCCGCTACGCAAGGCAGGGCATGTGGAAGCTGGTATCTTTAAGCAACGACAGTACCTGGCATTTGTATAACCTGGCCACTGACAGAACCGAAACTATGGATCTGGCAGCGCAGCATCCTGACAAGGTACGGGAGCTGCAAACCCTGTGGCAGCAATGGGCCAATACACATAAGGTATTTCCGAAGCCGGGTAAAAAATAAAAGTAGACGAACCAATTGTTAACATAAAAAAGCGCAAATAACTTCACGCTCATGAATGGACTGATTAAAAAGCTCTGTACCCACGGCATGCTAACCGTAATGACTATTGGTACCAATCTTTACGCGCAGGAAAAAATGCCTGCCTACCCGTTGATCACGCACAACCCGTATTTCAGTATCTGGTCTAACACCGATACGCTCACGGCATCCGCTACCCGGCACTGGACCGGTAAGGAACAGGCTTTACTGGGCATCCTGAAAGTAGATGGCGATTATTACCGTTTTATGGGGCAAACCACCCCTGAATACAAAGCGGTATTACCGGCCGGCGATGAGCAGGCCTACAGCTGTAAGTACCTGATGGAAACCGCGCCGGCAGCAGGCTGGGAAAAGGCAAAGTTTAACGACAATGCCTGGAAGACCGGCGCAGCGCCCTTTGGCGACGACCGTGCCAAAGCAGGCACCAAATGGACCGGCAAAGACATCTGGTTACGCCGCAAATTTAAGCTGGCAAGCGTACCCACCGGAAAGCTGGCCCTGCGCCTGTTTCATGACGATGGTGCAGAAGTGTACCTGAACGGGCAAAAGATCACAGAACAGGGCGGCGCTAACGGCGATTATGAAATGATACCGCTGTCAGATGACATCCGCTCAAAGCTGGTAGTTGGAGAGAACGTGCTGGCCGTACATTGCAACAACACCGGCGGCGGCACCTGGATAGATGCCGGTATCACAGAGCAGCTGGTGAATAACAGCGAAGCCGGTTTAAAAGTAGCCCCGCAAACCAATCTAAAGGTAACGGCTACACAAACCAAGTACAGCTTTACCTGCGGGCCGGTGAACCTGGAGGTGACCTTTACCTCCCCGCTGGTGCTTACCGACCTGGCGCTGCTGGCTACACCGGTATCCTACATTACGTATAAAGCTGCGGCTGCCGATGGAAAGCCCCACAACGTAATCGTTTACCAGGGGGTATCATCCAACGTGGCAGTGAACCAGCCCACACAGGAAGTACACGCATCCGCCTACCTGAAGAATGGCCAGCAGGTGCTGCGCGCCGGCACTACAGAACAGCCGGTGCTGCAAAAGAAAGGGGATAACCTGCGTATAGACTGGGGCTACGTATATGCAGCCGCACCAGCGCCTACCGGCATACAGCAGTATATTACCACCGAAGCAAATGCCATCAGCGCTTTTATGCAGGGCCAGAAAGGCGATACCGGCGTTACCGGCAGATCGCTGATGTTAAACAGCATTATTCCCCTTGGCAGCGTAAGCAGCACACCGCAATCCAAATACCTGATGATCGGGTATGATGATATTTATTCTATTCAATACTTTGGCACCAACCTGCGTCCCTGGTGGCGTAATACGGCAGGTGC
>NZ_DATCRF010000636.1:0-2855 GCF_036569125.1 Chitinophaga sp.
TATCCTCGCACGAAGTAGGCCATACCCTGGGCCTGCGGCATAACTTCGGATCCAGCTCCGCCTACCCGGTAGAAAAGCTGCGCGATAAAGCCTGGGTAGAAAAGAACGGACATGCTCCTTCCATTATGGACTATGCCCGTTTTAATTATGTAGCACAGCCGGAAGATGGTATCACCGGCGCCGACCTGTACCCCCGTATTAACTTTTACGATAAATGGGCTATTGAATGGGGCTACCGCGAGATCCCGGAAGCCGCCACCGCCGAAGCTGAAAAGCCTATCCTGAATAAATGGACCATCACCCGATTAAAAGATAAACGTTACTGGTTTGGTACGGAAAGCAACCCCGATGATCCGCGCTCACAGAACGAGGACCTGGGAGATGATGCCATGAAGGCCAGCTATTACGGCATTAAGAACCTGCAGCGCATTATTCCCAACCTTATGGCCTGGACCCGTGAGCCGAACGAAGGATACAGTAACCTGGGTGAATTGTACCGCGAAATAACCGGCCAATACTCCCGGTACCTGGGCCATGTAGCCAAAAATGTAGGCGGCATTTATGAAACACCTAAAACAGTGGAGCAGGAAGGCGCCGTGTATGAAGCCGTACCCAAAGCTACCCAGCAGGAGGCTGTTAAATTCCTGAACCAGCAACTGTTCATTACCCCCAAATGGTTATTGGATAAAGATATTTTGCAACGTACCGGTAATGATGCTACCACGGTGATACTGGCGCGCCAGGAACCTGTACTGGACCGCTTATTAAGCACCGGCACACTGAACAAGCTGTTAAATGCATCGGCCATGGAAGGCAACAATGCTTACCAGGCAACAGACATGATGAATGATCTGAAGAAAGGTATTTTCAGTGAAGTATATACGCACAAGCCTATTGACATATTCCGCCGCAACCTGCAAAAGGCCTATGTGAAGAATCTTACAGAGCTGCTGTCGCCCGGCGGTAGTCCCAGCATGAGTGGCGGTATGACTATCATGTTCGGCAGCGCGCCGGCAGATCCCAGCAGAACGGATGTAAGCAGCATTGCACGCGCACAGCTAACTACCTTGCGTAACGAGATGCGCACCGCTGCTGCCGCTATGCCGGATAATATGAGCCGCTATCATTTAACAGACCTCGTGCAAAGGATCACTTCAGCATTAGAGCCGAAGTGATAATTGCGAATTGAGTACTGCGAAGGAAATGTGCTGCGCTTTAATTTGAACGCATAATCATTAGAATAAAGAATTTTAAACATAAAAAAGCAGTCCTGCGTGTAAACATGCAGGACTGCTTTTTTTATAACAGGCGATAACAGTGTAACCGTTGCCGTTATAGTCACAGATAAGGCCAGTGCAGCTATATACCAGGACAGTTTGTACATAATTGAATGGTTTATAGTATCAGCTCCACAGCCGGTCCCAGGAGCGGTTATCATCCCATTCCGGCGTAGGTGCAAAGTAACTTTTATCTTCAGGCGCCAGGTGTTTCTTCAGCTCTTCATCATTCAGCTCTATGCCTAATCCCGGTTTGTCCGGCACAATGGCAAAACCTTTTTCAATGAGCGGCTTATCTGACTTCACCAAACTATTCCAATACGGTACATCCAGCGAGTGATGTTCCAGCGCTACAAAATTCTGCGTTGCAGCAGCACAATGCACATTGGCCATAAACGAAATGGGCAGGCCGGCAAAGTGCATGGCCATGGCCACGCCTTTCTCTTCTGCATAATCACCAATACGTTTGGTTTCCAGGATACCGCCGGCTGTTGCAAGATCCGGGTGTATAAGATCTATTGCATGTGCGTCAATCAATTTAATGAACTCTTCTTTCAGATAAATATCTTCCCCGGTAAGCGTAGGCGTATCTATAGCATTGGTGATCTGTTTCCATTGTTCGGTGAACTTCCAGGGGATCAGATCTTCCAGCCAGGCCAAACGGTAGGGCTCTACGGCCTTGCCTAAACGAATAGCGTTGTTCTGATCAAAATGTCCGTAGTGATCAGATGCCAATGGTATATTATAGCCTACTGCTTCCCGCACCTGGCTGATGCGCTGCGCCAGTATATCCAGTCCTTTGGGTGTGATCTGCACCTGCGTGAACGGGTGTTCCGTAGCGCCATAGGTCATAGGCTGATTGGTCCACTGCCTGCCTACATCCCAGAAATTATCATTCACCAAAGCGCCGGGCGTATTTTTCAGCAGCTCAATTCCAAAATCCATTTTCAGGAAAGTGTAGCCTTTACCTTCCAGGCGGTCTTTGAGCTTAGCAGCAAATTCAGTGGGGTCTTCCACTTCAGGCGTATCTGCATACAACCTTACGCGATCGCGGTATTTACCGCCTAACAGCTGGTACACGGGCACGCCATATGCTTTACCGGCTAAATCCCATAACGCCATTTCTACACCGGAGACACCTCCTCCCTGCCTGCCATGAAAGCCAAATTGTTTAATACGTTTAAAGATCATTTCCACGCTGCAGGGGTTCATGCCCAGGATGCGGCTTTTCAGGAACAGTGCATAACGCCAGCTTGCGCCATCCCTCACTTCACCCAGGCCGTAAATACCCTGATTCGTGTCTATACGGATAATGGGACAACGTCCCGTTGAATTCATACCAATTGCATAGCGCATATCTGTGATCTTAAGATCAGACGGTGAGGAGTTGCGGTTCACTTTGGAGGTGCTGAAGGCCAGCGTATCTTCCAGGGGTGCAAACATAAAACCGCCCAGCGCCAAGCCGCCCAGGGTTCTTTTCAGGAAAGAGCGGCGGTTGTCCAGCGGCTTTTCATCGTGCGGATCTGTTGGTTCAGCTACGCCAAGTTTGGAGAGGAATTTTTGTGATGGGTTCATAAA
>NZ_DATCRF010000637.1:0-12062 GCF_036569125.1 Chitinophaga sp.
ACCGGAAGCGCCGGTCACCTGGGCGAAGCGCTGGTGCGCACCCTGCGGGATATGCAGTATGAAGTGATTAGCCTGGACATACTGGCCTCTCCTTTTACCACGCATACGGGTTCTATTGTAGATCGTGATTTCGTAAAAAGCTGTATGCAGGGCGTACAAACTGTTTTCCATACCGCTACCCTGCATAAGCCACATGTAGGCACCCATAGCCTGCAGCAGTTCATTGATACCAACATTACAGGCACGCTCAACCTCTTACAGGAATCCGTTGCCGCGGGGGTGGAAAGTTTCCTGTTCACCAGCACCACCAGTGTTTTTGGCGATGCGCTGGTGCCACCGGCAGGCGAGCCGGCGGCCTGGATAACGGAAACGGTTACACCGGTCCCTAAAAATATTTATGGCGTTACCAAGGCTGCCGCAGAAGATCTTTGCCAGCTGTTTTACCGCAACCATAAGCTGCCCTGCCTTGTGCTGCGCACTTCCCGCTTTTTCCCGGAAGAAGATGATCACAAGGGCATGCGCGATGCTTATGCTGATGCCAACCTGAAAACAAATGAATACCTTTTTCGCCGGGTGGATATTGAAGATGCAGTGAGCGCGCACATTGCAGCAGCGCCACGTGCAAAGGAGATTGGCTTCAGCAAATATATTATCAGCGCTACCACGCCCTTCCAGCCCGGTGATTTGCAGGCGCTGCGCGATCATGCGCCGCAGGTGGTGGAAAAGTATGTGCCGGAATATGCCGCCTTATATCAGCAATACGGCTGGCGCATGCATCCCAGCCTGGACCGGGTATATGTAAATGAAAAAGCGCGTACGGAGCTGGGCTGGCAGCCAAAGTATGATTTCCATTACCTGGTGAACCAGTTAAAAACAACGAACGATCTGCGAAGCCCTATGGCTAAGCTGATCGGCGCTAAAGGGTATCATGCGGAAGCTTTTTCTGAAGGGCCTTACCCCGTGCAGCATTAAACACTCTTTTTATCATGATAAGCCAGGCAGTGGTCACAAAGGCCCCTGTTAATGTCCTGTTCACCCGCCATGGGGCAGCTGCAGGCAGCCTACATTTGTGTTATTAAACAAATTCAGGATCATGAGAAAGCTAATACTGCAAGTACAAACATCCGTAGATGGCTACATGGCCGGTAAGGACGGCGGCGCCAGCTGGATGTTATGGAACTGGGCCCCTGAGTGGAGCTGGGATGCAGATCTGCAGCAATACCATACAGATCTCAGCGCATCTGTTGATTGTATATTGCTTAGCCGTAAAATGGCAAAAGAAGGTTTCATTCACCATTGGGCCGGCATGGCAAAACAAACCGGCAATCCACAGGCGCGGTTTGCGGGTTATATCAGCCAGGCGCAAAAAGTGGTATTCACCAAAACGCTGCAGAAATCTGAATGGGAAAATACAGTGCTTGCCAAAGGCGATCTTAAAGAAGAAGTTAATAAGCTGAAACAGGCAAAGGGTAAGCATATTATTGCTTATGGCGGTGCTGCCTTTGCCGGCGCGCTCTTAAGATCCGGACTGGTAGATGAGCTGCACCTGGTGGTTAATCCCGTGGCTATTGGACAGGGCTTATCTGTTTTCAGCAGCTTAACAGGGCCGCTGCCTTTTTCTTTAATTGCTGCTACCGGCTATAACAGCGGCATGGTACTTTTAAAATATGGTAAACCTTCCTAAAGAAAAAGCCGTATCTGATGTAGATACGGCTTTCTTCATATTTTCAGGAAACGGCATCCTTGCCGATCACCGTCCAGTCGTCATTTCCATGCCCTTTTTCAATCCAGCGGTCCATTTCTTTGGCAATGGCCGGTATTACGGCTAAGTTAGTACCACCTTTTGCAGCTGCTTCCATAAACAAGCCGGTATCTTTCCGGGCCATGTTCAATTCCCAGGAAGGCTGATCATACTTGCCGCTTGATACTCTTTTCAGCCGCGCAGGCAGCATAGCTGCGGGGTTCCAGGAATCAAACAAGGTAGAGATATCGCCCAGCGGTATGTTCAATGCTTTAGCCAGTGAAAGCGTATCTGCAATACCTGCGGTAAAGCTTACCAGGAATAGATTGCCAATGAGCTTCATACCGGCGGCCCGGCCTTCTTCCGGGCCAAAGTTGATGACCTTACCGGTCATTTGTGACAAAGCCGGCTCCAGCTTTTTAATTACTTCCTGGTCGCCGGATACCAGCATATAACCGGTGCTTTCCAGCGCATTTTGCGGGCCCATAAATACCGGCGCATGCAGGTAAGTAAAGCCGCGTGCCTTCCAGTCTTTAGTTCTTTGTATAGCGCCTTCTGCAGAAGTGGTAGTGTGATCAATAATGATGGCGCCTGGTTTAAACCCTGCGCTGGCATTGGCCAGCACTTCGTTTACAGCGGCATCATCTTTAACAACAATATGGATCACATCTGCACCGCGTACAGCATCAGCTGCCTCCGCAAATGCTTTGGCGCCGTCTGCTTCCAGCGCAGTGGCTTTAGATGCCGTTCTGTTCCAAACCTGCACCTGTACGCCTTTTCTGATCATTGCTCTTACAAAATTGGCCCCTAACAGGCCCATGCCTAAGAATGCTACCATTGTTTCCGTGATTTGAAATAAAGATAGCAAATGTGCATTGTATATGCCTACACGTTTTTATACACTCCTGCAAACTCATGTGCAAAATCTGCCAGCTGTACTTTTCCAAAAGCAGTGCCCTGGTGTTTGCGGTAATCATCCAATAAAATGTCGCTGCGCAAAGCAGCACCTATTTCAAGAATGTATACCCTGGCCATTTCCTCCGACAAACCGTTCTGCAGCATACCCTGTAACATCTCCTCGTCAGAAAAACCCACCCATTGCAGGTTTGGCTTACCGATGGCCGCTCCCAATGCGGCGGCTATCTGGCCTCCGTTCTTTTCATCACCGGCTATATAGCGTACCTGCTTACCCGTAAAATTCAGGGTATCCAATGCCTCCGCAGCAACAGCTGCAATATCTGCCGGGTGCGACAATACCATATTTACCGTAGCATCAAAATTATTGCCGATAATGTGCTGATGTTTTATCATGCCCATTGCGCCAAAGAAGTTGGTATAGAACATACCGGGCCGCAGGTGTAACACATGCGTATCTTTTAGATCATTCAGCTTAGCTTCCACATAATGATTGGCTCCGGCAGGCCCGGGACCATCAGGCATATGCGCGCCAATGCTGCTCAGGTTCACCACATGCTGCACGCCGGTTTCCGCAATGGCATTGGCATATCTTTCACCGGCTGCTTTCATATAAGCCCGGAGATCTTTGGAAGTATAATCAGGCGGTATCATGGTAAATACGGCATCTGCCTTTTCAAATGCGCGCAATAAAAGATCAGCATCTTCTATAGAGCCAATAACCGGGGTGGCATTTAACGCCTCAATGGCGGCCGCTTTCCCCGGATCATGACTTACCACCTTTACCTGGTGTCCTTTTGCAGTTAATGTTTCTGTAAGGCGGCGGCCTATATTGCCCAGCGATCCTGTAATAGTAATGTTCATAGCTTTAAATTTTACTACAGCAAAACTAAATTTGTACTTACTTTTGTACAAGTACTTACCCTAAAGTATGTAGCTATGACCAAGGTAAAAGAAAGCTCCACCATCCAGGAAAATAAGAAGAGCGCATTTGAGGAATGCCCGGTTACCTATGTAATGGAAAAGATAGGCGGATACTGGAAACCCATTATTTTATTCCAGCTCTTATCCGGCAGTAAACGCTACAGCGACCTGCGGAAAGCCATTCCCTCCATTACAGAAAAAGTGCTCATCCAGCATCTGAAACAGCTGGAAGCAGATCAGCTGCTAACCCGCAAAGCCATGCCGGTAGTGCCTCCCCATGTTACCTACAGCCTTACAAAATCAGGGCTGGCCTTAAAGCCGGTGTTGTATGAAATGGCAGTATGGGCCGTGCAGGATAGTAAAGAAAATGCAAAAACATTCCGCAGGAACCTGAAAAGCTTCCCGGGAATGAACTGAATAAATTGAGCGTATTAATTTTTACGCGGGATCATAAAGCCCCGGTCTTCTTTCGTGAAGCCTATTTTAGGATAGTATTCCATAGCAGTAGGCACCGATAGTAACAGGATCATCGTTTGCTCGCCTACTTTTTCCTGTACCAGGTCCACCAGCTTTTTTCCAATACCTTGTTT
The DNA here is from genome assembly GCF_036569125.1 of Chitinophaga sp. Lineage (GTDB taxonomy): Bacteria > Bacteroidota > Bacteroidia > Chitinophagales > Chitinophagaceae > Chitinophaga. The sequence continues at coordinate 4,171 of NZ_DATCRF010000637.1, forward strand.
CTGGTAGTCTGATCTTATTGCCAGGTCGGCCAGGTAAGTGCTCCATACCCAATCTGTAATACAACGGGCTACGCCTACCAGCTTATCATTGTCCCATGCAGTAACTATTAGGTTTGAGCTTTCGTACATTAATGCAATCCTTTCCTGGTCATGTATGGGGCGCGGCAAACCTGCATTTCCATAAAGCTCAATTACCTGCTCCGCGGTGGGTATTACATCATACCTGTATGCTAATTCCATATATAGGTTCTTATTTTTCTCCTGATCTGTTGTACAGGAAATCCAGCGCCGCGTGATCGGTCATAGGCTTAGTTTCCTGCTTTTCACCCAATATCATTATTTTCTTATCGTTCACATTATAGGCCTCCCATACCGGCAATCCGCTGCCATTTGGATTTCCGGTGTTGGCAAAATTAGCCCAGTAAGCACACATTACCTTTGCCAGCTCCTGGTCTGCCGGTTCCCAGGGGCGTTGTACAAATTGCAAATTGCCATAAGCATAGGGCACTTCTGCTGTATGAAAAGCGCCGTACTTCACATACCCGCCGGTAGCTGGCGGTTTGCGGGTAAAGCGGTATACATACACTTTACTTCCATGACTGCTTTGCATGTTGGCCCAGGTATAATTCTGCACGCCAAAGATCTGGTCACGGGAAAGCTTTAGCTGTGAAAGCGCCGCTACTGAATCATTTGTCGCAGGATAGAACTGCAGGAATGTTTGCGCATCATCACCGTACCAGCCGGCAGCCAGCTGCTTAAAATCTGCTGCATTTTTCACGGGGCTGAATAACAATCCTTCATCCTCATTCCAACCTGTAAGCAGGCTTACTTTATTTTCTTTGCGCTGCGCAAATATGTTTATGATGGCATCCGGCAATACATACCCGTCAATAACAGGGCCACGGAAGCCCTCCGCTTTTTTCAGCAGCTCTTCTGCAGGCAAGGCCCGCAGCTCATTGATGGTGGATACATGAAACTGTTTCATCACCTTTTCACCATCTTCTTCGCCTCTTTGCAAGGTCGCATTTCCATTGGTAAAGCTGCCGCCACTTTCTGCAATGGCCTTTTGAAATAAGCCTTTTGCCAGTGGCGATGCTACCAGGCAATTCACACTCATGGAACCGGCAGACTGCCCTGCAATGGTTACATTACCAGGATCTCCGCCAAACTTTGCAATATTTTTCCGTACCCATTTCAGCGCTGCTACCTGGTCAAGCAGGCCGTAATTGCCGGAGGCATGATACGTTGCTTCTTTGCTTAATGCAGGATGCGCTAAAAATCCGAAAATGCCCACGCGGTAATTAATGCTTACAAACACAATTCCCTTTTTTGCCATGGCCTCACCATCATAGATCGGCACTCCGCTGCCACCGCTCACAAAACCGCCGCCATAGATCCATACCAGCACCGGGCGTTTTTCTTTAGCATCCTTTGCGCCGGTCCATACATTCAGGTACAAACAGTCCTCACTGATGGGTGTTTCCGGTATCAGAAATTCGGCAGACCACATGCTAAAAGGTACCGGTTTATTTTGCATGGGGCTGGGACCAAAGCGGTCACAGGCTTTTACCCCTTTCCAGGAAGCTACGGGCTGCGGCGCTTTCCAGCGTAATGCACCTATGGGTTTGGCTGCAAAGGGAATGCCTTTAAAAATATGAATGTCGCCGGTGGTATTAACTGTGCCTGATATGTAACCACCTTCTACTTTGATCTTATCAAATGCGGCATCGGTTGTAAATGCACAAACAGTCAGGACAAGCAATAAGGCAAAGAAATAAGCGGTCCGGGTATAGATCTTCATAACGGGTAACTTTTCAATACGTGAATATTTTGAGGTGATCCTATCGTGCACCTGGCTTCCTTATTAAAGATAATGAGAAAGAGCGGGAATCGGTAACGGCGGAATGAAACAGCAAGGGTTTTAAAACAGCACTTAATATTATTATAAATATAATATATTTGTACGGGACCTCTACAAGTATGAGTACAACACCATGACATTCAAAGACAAATTGCCTGTCAGCTATTTGCTTTTTACAACCCGTGGAAGGATCAACCGCCTTACTTACTGGGTGGCATCTTTATTTATATGGAGCACCTTTTACGTGTTGTATAACATGCTGAACGCGGCTTTCACCCCTGCCGCCACTTTTGTTATTTATCCATTATTATTCTGGGCCTTGTTTGCTACAGCCGCTAAACGGCTGCATGATACCAATAAAAGCGCCTGGTGGCTGGCCTTCCTGTTAGTACCTGTGGCAGGGCCGGTATGGCTGGTGTGGTTACTCGGCTTCCGGAAAGGTAATGTATACCCGAACCGTTTTGGCGCCGTGCCCGGCGCTGCTGCGGATTATTATAAAAATGATGCCGGCGCCCTGATACCGCATTTGAAAACGGAAGAAAGGCTGATCAACGATGTTACACAGCTGAATCCTGTGCTGGTAGCGCAGGTAGTAGTACCACAAACGGTGGAGGAGCTGCAGCAGACAGTGCGTACCACCGGCAAGCCTCTTTCGGTAGGCGGCGGGCGTTTCAGCATGGGCGGGCAAACTGCCAGCCCGCAAAGTGTTCATATCGATATGCGCGCGCTGAATAAGGTGCTTGCATTTTCTGCAGAACAAAAAACCATCACCGTGCAGGCAGGCGCCCGCTGGTGCGATATACAGCATTATATTGATCCGCATGGGTTAAGCATCAAGATCATGCAAACCTATGCCAACTTCACTGTGGGCGGGGCGCTCAGCGTAAACTGCCATGGACGTTATATTGGCCTGGGACCGTTGATCCTGTCGGTACGTGCACTGGATGTGCTGCTGGCTACCGGTGAAATAATACAGGTATCGCCCACAGAAAGATCTGATATTTTTTATGCCTGTGTGGGCTGCTACAATGCCATTGCCATTATTGTAAATGTAACGCTGGACCTGGAAGACAACATCGCCGTTAAACGGCAGCAGGTGAAAATGAAAGGGAATGCCTACAAGCCGTACTTCTTTGAAAATGTGCGGGAGAATAAAGATGTGATCTTTCATAACGGTGATATTTATCCGCCGTTCTATAAAAATGTACGCGCCGTAAGCTGGGTACGGACCGATGAAAAGCCTACGGAAAAAACCAGACTGATGCCGCTGGCAGCTGCTTACCCGCTGGAACGCTATTTTATGGGCGCTTTCAGCAAAAACCATTTTGGGAAATGGCGCCGCGAGTTCATCATTGACCCGCTGTTATACAAATTCAAAAAAGTGCATTACCGCAACTATGAAGCGGGATATGATGTGATGGAGCTGGAACCTGCTTCCCGGAAACAAAGCACCTATGTGCTGCAGGAATATTTTGTACCGGTGCAAAAGTTTGATGCGTTCCTGGCATTGATGTCGGAGATCTTTATCCGGCATAATGTGAATGTTATCAATGTATCTATCCGCCATGCAAAGGCAGATAGCGGCTCATTGCTGGCCTGGGCCCGGGAAGAAGTGTTTGCCTTTGTAGTGTATTACAAACAAAATACAGACGATGCGGAAAAAGGCCGCGTAGCCGTATGGACAAGGGAGCTGATAGATGCCGCACTTTCCCTGGACGGGGCTTATTACCTGCCCTATCAGCCGCATGCTACCAGCGAACAATTTCACCGCGCCTACCCAAGAGCCAAAGAATTATTTACACTAAAAAAAGAGCTGGATCCAACGGGTAAATTCCGCAACGTGATCTGGGACACTTACTATAAATAACCTGTATATGCAATCTGAGTTCAAAGCCGTATTTTCTGACACTAAATGGAGCGATGATTTTTACCGCTTCCTCCAGGTGATCTTTCATTTATACCCGGAAGATAAGTTCCACCACCTGATAGCTGCCACCACAAAGGAAAAAGCTACCGACGAAGAAATTTATAAAACCGTGCAGCAAAAGCTGCCGGGTATAAAACCTTTCCTTTCCGAATTTACGTTTGCATTACCTGCGCTGAAAAAGCAGAAGAAAGAAATGGCCCGGCAGGTATTACAGCTGCTGGGTGAACGCAGGAAAATTAATGGTTACCTGGAGATCGGCTCTACGGGCCGCTATATCAGTGAGCTGCGCAAGCATATTACGCTTAGCGGCAACATTTATTTAACCAATGATATTGCGCCCAGCAATGCGCCGGGCGATATTTTCGAGCGCGGGCAGCTTCGTAAGCTGGGTACATTCATTCCGCTCGACTATTCTCCTATTAAGGCAGCTGACATTCCCGATGAAAGCCTGGACCTGGTAACCTGCCACATAGGGCTGCATCACTGCCCTGATGAGCTGTTAGCCGGTTTCATGCAATCCATTCACAGGGTATTAAGAAAAGGGGGATTGTTCATTATCCGTGATCATGATGTAAAAACACCGGCCATGGCCACTTTTGTATCGCTGGTGCATACGGTTTTTAACCTGGGGCTAAAGGTAAGCTGGGAAACAGATCACGGTGAATACAAATCATTTAAATCAATTGACGAGTGGAGCAGGATCATTTCCTCCTACGGTTTCAAAGACCAGGGTGCGCGGATACTGCAGGATAAAGATCCTTCGGATAATACGCTGGTATCATTCATCAAGCTGTAAGTATGAAACGGTTGTACATTCTCACTTTTTGTTCCCTGTGTTTATCTATGAGCATTTTCTTTTTTAAGCGGCAGCCGTCAACCATAGCGGCCGGCAAAGGTTTGGTGATCCCAAAGGAATGGCTGGTGGCCAACAAGAATCCCCTAACGCCTGCCAAGGATGTAAGGCCGGCAGATCAAACCTTCCTGACCTTCCCGGAATGGTTCCTGGTGTTTAGCCCGGAGGAGCAGGCTAATTATTTTAAGCAGCATACAGCTACTACATTCCCGTATATGCGGCATACTTCCCAAATATGGAAAAGCTACCGCATTGTAAATAAACAGATCAAAGGAAATTTCCCCACCAACTGGGGATACCATTTTATGATCTGGGTAATTGGCGTAAGCACTACGGTGGAATACACCGCAAAATCGTGGTATGAAACTATTGTAGGCCGGTTAACGGATACCGGGCAGCCCGTTACAGCTGAAGACCAGTTTAATGCAAAATATACACAGGACTATGTTGCTTTTATTAAAGACCTGCCCTGGTACCAGTTTGATTTTAAAAGCCGCTTAAAAGAACTTTGGAAAAACACCTCCCTTTCCGGCCCTCATTTTTTCCGCAAGTGGGAGCGCAGGTATATGCTGACCACTGAGCTTGCGGTAAAATTTGTATACGGAAAATTGATCGGCATTGGCACCAAACAGGTGTATGAAGTGGCATTGCTGAATACCGCCGTGGTGCTGGATGATGACAGCCTGCATTACCTGCCCCGCTACGACAAGTTTGCCGCCGCCGCCCTGGAGCTGGCGCAGCAGGGACATAGCTTTAAGGAAATTGCGGGTAATAACTCCGCCATCCTGTTAACCGTATGGGTGCCGGCTGATCATAAAACAGATTTTGCCAATACACAAACGGTGTTTATACAGCCCATTACTTCATACCCAAGTATGAAACGGGTGGCTATTGCTACGCCGGTAGGTGCATTAAGCGGGGTGCTGCTGGAGCTGAGTAAAGCGGGTGTGAAAGTAGAGCATGTGTTTGATTTCTGAGCGATCCTAGGCATTGAGGTCAATATCAATATCGTATTTATCCAGCAGGCCTGCAATGCCGGATAAGGAAAAGCGGGTCTTTTTCAGCCGGTTCATTTCCGGGTCAATTGAATAGTTATAGGCCGTGCGGAGATCTGTTTTTTCCAGCAGGGTGTTATCAAAGGTAGCCCTGGTAAGATCGCAGTTATCGAAAACAGCGCTTGTGAGGTCGCAGCCGGTAAAATCAGCTTCCTGCAGCTGCGAGTTCTTAAAGATTATTTTTTTGAGCTTAAGCTCAAAGAACGAAACGTGGTTCAGCGTACAATTATCAACACTAAACGCCAGCCCGAATTTATTACACTCATCAAACCGGAGCCCCAGCATTTTACAATCCTTAAAAGTAATATCCCGGAAAGCAGTGTTTTTTAATTTAGCCAAACTCAGGTTACAACCGGTGAATGTGCAATCCAGGAATTTTATTTCGGCCAGGTTAGTATTGGAAAGATCGCAGTTCACAAAGATGCAATTCTCATATTCACCCACCTCCAAAGCGGTTTCGGAAAAGTTAACCTTATCGTATGTTATATCAACTATTACAGGTAGTTCCATGATGGCAGCTGCTTGTCCTTAAAGATAATCATCCTGCCCGTTCTATCCGAAAATATCCCTGTTCGTCGGAATTTCATTTCTTATGTAAGGCGCCGGGCGTTGATTTGCAATATTAAAAACTATTTGCTCATGGGTACTTTACATGTTATTAATATTGCCATCCATGTAATTGCAGGTTCTGGTGCCCTGCTTACGGGTCTGGTGGCCCTGTCTGTTAAAAAGGGCAGCAAAACCCATCTTTTGTCCGGGAAGGTGTTTACATGGATGATGGGGATTGTGATCTTAACAGGGCTGATGGGCGTATTTGCTTTTAAGCGGAATACCTTTCTGCTGGTGCTTACCTTACTCAGCGGGTATAACTGTTTCAGCGGCATCAGGGCCATGCAGCTGGGTGGTAAAAAACCGGGAGGCATCGACTACTGGGCGCCGGTAACGGTAATGGCAGCAGCTGTTTATTACCTGTATTACATTCATAGCCTGGGGTTGTATTGGTCGCCGGTTGTTATTTACTCCACTCTTGGGGCGTTATTCTTAATTACCATTTACGATCTTTCTAAAGCGCTTATGCCGGTTAGCCTCCTTAAAAAAGCGGTTATCTATGAGCATATTTATAAAATGGTCAGCGCATTAAGCGGCCTGGCATCAGCTTTTACCGGAACTGTTTTCCCGGATCATAAGCCTTACAGCCAGTTCCTGCCTTCTGTACTGGGTTTGATGTGCATTATTGTTATCTTTATCAGGGTTGGCAATAAACCAGGCAACCCCATTCTCCATCAATCAAATTAAAATGCACCCGGCTATAAAAACTTTACTGATCTGCATCCTGACCGGGCTGGCTTTTGGCTGCTTCCTGTATTTTAATTATGATCACAGGCCGGCACGCATCATCATGACGTTGCTCTCCAATGTTTGTATCGGGTCGCTCATGATGCTGACTATTTATTTCAGGCATTACTTTACCAACATAAGCGGTTACCAGGCTGTGAAGGTGATTATTATGATCGGCCTGCTGGTGCTGGCAGCATTGCTGGGTTCTGAGATCACGTTCTTCCTGCAATCGTACCTGTTGGCAGATCAGCCATACCAGTGGTTTAGCGGCGGCAGCATTTATATATTGAATATATTGGTGGTGCTGGTGATCGGGATCCCCGTTTATGTAAGTGAGGAGTGGAAGCATGTTTTAAATACGCGGATCTTAAACCAGCAATACCGGGTTTTACAGCTGGAGCAGCAGCAAACGGCCTTTGAGCTGGAGCTTTTGCGGGCCAAGATCAATCCGCATTTTTTGTACAATGTGCATAATACCATTGCGGGGCTCATCTCCAAAGACCCGGTGAAAGCGGAGGAGCTGGTGCTGCTTTTATCAAAATTCTTCCGGTTCACGCTGGACAAAAGCAGCGCTACCTTTCATTCCATCAATGACGAGCTGGATATCATCAGCACTTATCTGCACCTGCAGCAAATACGCTACGAAGACCGCATGACTTACACCATACAGGCAGCACCGGAAGTGCGGCATTTGCAGCTGCCCTCCTTTATACTGCAGCCGCTGGTAGAAAATGCAGTAAAGCATGGCATAGAGCCCAGCGCTGCCAGTGGCTGTATTGAGGTAAAAATAGTATTGGAAGGACAACAGCTGATCATTACGGTAGCGGATCCCGGCCCGGCATTCCCGGATACACCCGG
>NZ_DATCRF010000638.1:0-6917 GCF_036569125.1 Chitinophaga sp.
AACCAGGGCATTACCATTGCCATTATTGTGTGCATCTTATTTACCGCGTATGCTTTTCTTACTTCCACGGCCATTGGTTTAGGTGATCATAAAACGCTGCTGCTGGACCTGGGTAAATACAATTTCACCCATCATAAATTAATGCTGGGCGTATACAGCCATTTAATTGTAATAGGGGTGGGTTATGTGGCCAGCCTGTTCTTTCCCAAACCCAATATTGATAAAAGCCTGCTATACAGTGGCTGGAAAGAGATCAGGCGCGCCGGAAAGCAGGAACAAATTGGAATAGAAATATAAAGGAAATAGCCGCCTATGCGGCATATAGCCCTGTAACGGAAATCACGTCATGTAACCTATGCAACCACAGCTTATGATCTATTTGCCATACTGGGAGCTTTTCTGGGTGCTGCTCAAAAAAACAGCTGTCAGTGTATTTATGCTTAACCATTCTAAAACAAATACTGCGTTATGAAAAATAAAACCACGTTAGTATACTTATTCATTCTTTTGCTGCTGGGCAGTTACACGCGTGTAATGGCCCAGCAAAGAACGGTGACCGGTAAGATCATTGACCAGGTTACCAAACAGCCGCTGCCCGGCGCCACAGTAAATATAAAAGGCACCACGCAGGGCGCTGCCGCCAATGCCAGCGGCGTATTCTCCATCTCCGTGCCGGGCGATAATGCGGTGCTGCTGGTAACCTACATCGGTTACGGCACACAGGAGATCACGGTTGGTAAACAAACAGAGCTGAACATTGCATTAAGCAATGCCATCTCCAACGTAAATGAGATAGTGGTGATCGGTTACGGGCAGGTGAAAAAACGCGACCTTACCGGCGCCGTTGTATCCATCAAGGGTGATGAAACGGTGAAGGTGCCCGCCTCCAATGCCATCGAAGCACTGCAGGGTAAAATTCCCGGTGCAGATATTTACCGCGACAATGGTTATGCCGGTGGCCAGTCGAATATACGCATACGGGGCACCCGCTCTATCGGTAACCCTGCCAGCTCAAACAATGTGCTATACATTGTAGATGGGGTGCAGGGCGTAAGCATGTCGGATATTGACCCGAACGACATACAATCGGTAGATGTGCTGAAAGACGCTTCCTCCACCGCCATCTACGGCTCGCGCGGCGCCAACGGCGTTATTATCATTACTACCAAAAGAGGCGCCACCGGTAAGCCCAAGCTAACCTTCAGCAGCTATGCCGGCGTTTCAGATGTATCCAAGTATGGACGCATGCAAAGCGGACCTGAGTATGTAGCGTTTAAGCGCGAAGCTTACCGCGCTGTGGGCACCTGGAACAGCGTTGCGGATGATCCGCTGATCTTTAACCAGAAAGAGCTGAACGCTATCCGGAACCAGCAGTATATTAATTATCCTGATCTGATCCTGCACCATGGTACCCAGCAGAACTACCAGGTAGGCGTGTCGGGCGGTACGGATAAAACAAAGATCTATTTCTCCGCCGGATACTATCGTGAAAAGGGCATTTTAGCGGGCGATGATTATAAACGTTATACCGCACGTTTTAACCTGGATCAAACCATTAACAGCTGGTTAAAGGTGGGTATCAGCAGCCAGTATGCGAATATCAATAATAATATACGCCGCGATCCTTTCAATGCCGCATCCAAAGCCATTCCCCTGGGCCTGCCTTATGATTCGGCCGGTAATGTGATCATGTACACGGTAGACCGTTTGCAGGTAAATCCGCTGATCGATGAGCAGCCCGGCTCCTGGGCCGCCAATACAAAAACCAACCGTTTTTCAGGCGCAGCATATGCTGATATAACGCCGCTGAAAGGCCTGGATATCCGCTCCACTTTTTCTACCACGCAATGGAGCTCCGTAGCCGGGCAGTTCTATGGAAAGAATTCCATTAACGGCAACGGCGCCAATTCACAGGCTTCTGTTACCAATACGCAAAGCAATTTTATAAGCTGGGAAAACATCATCACCTATAACAAAGAAATACAGGATCACTCCTTTACCGTTACAGGCGTAACCAGCTATATACAGAACATTGGCACCGGCAGCTATGCGCTTGCAAAGAACCAAACCTTTCCCTCACAGCTCTGGTACAACCTGGCCGGCGCTACGCAGTCGCCCGGTTATGGCAGCAACTACAACAAGTATGCATTACTATCATTTACCGGCCGCATTAACTATAGCTACCAGGGCAAGTACCTGTTAACGCTTACCGGCCGTAGTGATGGGTCTTCCAAGCTGGGCCCCGGTAACAAGTGGGCTTTCTTCCCCTCCGTAGCCGGTGCATGGCGTGTGAGCGACGAGAACTTTATGAAAAAGCAGCACCTGTTCAACGAGCTGAAATTAAGGGTGGGTTATGGTATTTCCGGCAACGACGTAATTGCGCCTTACGCTACGCAAAATACTTTAACGCAGATCAAGTTCTCTTACGACGATACCAACCTGGCCCCCGCCTATACCATCAATCCCAGCATTGGTAACAGCGATCTGAAATGGGAGCTGACGGCCACCACCAATATAGGTATTGACTTTAGCTTGTTGAAAGACCGTATCAGCGGTACGGTTGACTACTATGATGCACGCACCTATAACCTGATCTTCCCCTACACTATGCCCAGCAGTACAGGGGTATCCACCATCAGCCGTAACATAGGTAAAACCAGCAACCGGGGTGTGGAAGTAAGCTTAACCACCAATAATATTGTGAGCCGCAGCTTCCGCTGGACCTCCACCATCTCTTATGCACACAATAAAGAAAAGATCACAGAGCTGCCCAACGGCAATGTAATTGATAACGACTATCGCAAATCATTGATCCTTGGACAGTCGCCCACCATTTTTTACGACTACAAAAAGCTGGGCATCTGGCAAACCAGTGAAGCTGCGCAGGCCGACCAGTATGGCGCATTACCCGGCGATATTAAGATAGCCGATCTTTCAGGGCCGGATGGTAAACCGGATGGGAAGATCACAGCTGCCGACCGTACCATTATAGGCACCCGCGTACCCAAGTGGACCGGTGGTTTTAATAACAATTTCACCTACGGGGATTTTGATCTTAATATCTTATTCATTGCCCGTGTAGGCCAGTGGATGAGCTCTGACTATTATGCCAAATATGTGCGTAATGGTTCGCAGAACGGATCGGCAGTGGATTACTGGACACCGGAAAATCCCACCAACGCTTACCCGCGTCCGAACGCCACCCGCAGCTCATCAAACATCACCACTTTAACAGAGTATGAGAACTCTTATGTGAAGCTGCGCAACATTACGCTGGGTTACAATGTGCCCAGATCATTCATCAGCAGGGCAAAGATCGAGAATGTAAGGATCTATGTATCCGGCAAAAACCTGTGGTTCTATTCCAGTAACAACAAAGACTTTGATCCGGAAAGTGAAGGGATTATTGACCAGCCTTTGAGCAAATTGTTCGTGGCCGGTTTGAATGTTACATTTTAATTATTAAAACCTGAAGAAAATGATGAAGCTGCATATAAACAAGATGGTACTGCTGTTAATGGCAGTCTGCACTATCACAGCCTGCACTAAAAAGCTGGATGAATATAACCCGGGTGGCGCTACGGTAGAAAGCCTGTTCAATACCCCGGAAGGTTTTGAAGCCGCCGTTACTGCCACGTATACCTATAACCGCAGCCTGTTCGGTAAAGAAGAAGGTTACGCATTGCTGGAAGCCGGCACCGATATATGGACCAATGCTGCGTTTAATGGCAATACGGGCATTAATGGCATTTTTCCCAATACGCCGCTTACCACTTACCAGGGATTGATCTCCGATAACCTGTGGGTAAATACCAACCTGTGGGTGCCCTGTTATGCGGCCATTAACCTGTGTAATACCGGCTTAAAGCATATCAATGACGCCGGTTTGGCTGACACCCGTAAACCGGTGCTGGAAGGGGAGCTGCGCTGTATGCGGGCCTGGTATTATTACCTGCTGACAGAAGCATTTGGCCCGGTGAATTTCACGCTGGAGCCTACAGAAGGGATGCTCACCACCGCCAACCGCACCCCGGTTGAAAAAATATATGAGCAGATCTTTGCCGACCTGCAGTTTGCAATAGATCACCTGCCATCCACCGCAGCGGATTACGGCCGTGCCACCAAACCGGTAGCAGAAGCATTAATGGCCCGTGTAAACCTTACCAGGGGCAATAACCAGGCAGCCAGTAATTATGCCAACAGCGTAATTAAAAATTACAAATTCTCACTGCTGCCCAATTATGCCGATCTGTGGAAGATGGAGAATGAAAAGAATGCAGAAGTGGTATGGGGTCTTAACTACTCCAAGAACCTGGAGGTGAATGCCGGCAGCAATGTGGGACATAGCATGTTTGTAATGAATTACATAGACCAGCCGGGCATGCAGCCGGATGTACCCAATGAAGTAGCCAATGTACGCTGGATGCCTACACAGTTCCTGCTGGATCTTTTTGACGAAACATCCGACGCCCGTTTCAGCGCCTCTTTCAAACAAGCGTGGATAGCCAACAACAGCAAAACACTGCCTAAGTGGACCGCTGCCGATGCCGCGCAGAACCCGGCCCTGGCCCCGCTGGCAGGCCAGAATAAGTTTGAGGTAGGCGATACCGCCGTATTTGTAAGCAAATACCCGGTTGATAATTTTCAGCAGAAATACAGTACCCGTTACCGTTATACCACCTACGACCGGGATGATGTGTATGATACAAATGGCAAACCTAAGGACCGCTTCCACTACATTACCCTGCAAAAGTTTGCAGACCCTACCCGTGGATCAGCTACAGAGCCGCAAAGTTCCCGTGATGCATTTTTAATACGTTTGGCTGAAATGTACCTGGTAGTGGCTGAAGCGCAAATGAAGCTGGGCAAGCCCGATTCTGCAGCCCTGTACATCAATAACCTGCGCAAACGGGCCATTATTCCGGGAAAGGAAGCGGCTATGACAGTGCAGCCGGCTGCCATTAATATTGATTTTATATTGGATGAGCGTGCACGCGAGCTTGCCGGCGAGCAGCTGCGCTGGTTTGACCTGAAACGTACCGGCAAGCTGTTAGAGCGTGTAGGAGCGCATAACCCCGATGCCGCTGCTTACATAAAACCCTTTCACATGCTGCGCCCCATACCACAGGCCCAGCTGGATGCGGTTACCAATAAAAGCGAGTTTACACAGAATGATGGTTATTAAAGCACAAACAATATTTGCCTGATATGAAGAAGCTGTTATTTCAACTACTTACTGTAAGCTGTATGAGCGGGATGGCCTGCACGGCATACGCACAGTACCCGGTGATCCCTAAATCCATGGAAGATTCTGCCGATGCGGTAATGGCGCAATTCAAAAAACAATCGGACATAGCTTTTGCCAAAGCAATGCCGGTTATTGAAGCAGAAGAAAAAAAGGGAAGGCCCTACATACCCTGGGCGCAAAAGCCGGAAGACCTGCCACAGGCTAAGATCCCGGCCTTCCCTGGTGCAGAAGGTGGCGGCGCCTATACTTTTGGCGGCCGTGGCGGTAAGGTATGCGTAGTTACCAGCCTGGCAGATAGCGGCCCCGGAACTTTGCGGGATGCCTGCGAGCAGGGCGGGGCCCGCATAGTGGTATTTAATGTAGCCGGTATTATTCATTTGAAAAGTCCTATCAGTATACGTGCGCCGTACATCACCATTGCAGGGCAAACCGCGCCCGGCGATGGGGTGTGCGTGGCCGGTGAATCCGTTTGGATCGATACGCATGATGTAGTGATCCGTTACATGCGCTTTCGCCGTGGCGCCACCGACGTCACCCGCCGTGATGATGCGCTGGGCGGCAATGGTGTGGGCAATATTATGATAGACCATGTATCTGCCAGCTGGGGGCTGGATGAAAATATGTCCATGTACCGGCATGTGTATGATAAAGGCGATGGCTCCAAACCGGAGAAGCTGCCCACAGTGAATATTACCATCCAGAACTCCATTTTTTCAGAAGCGCTGGACGTATATAACCATGCCTTTGGCAGCACCATTGGCGGCTTAAACAGTACCTTTATGCGCAACATGTGGTGCAGCAACATTAGCCGCAACCCTTCCATAGGCATGTATGGCGACTTTGGTTTTGTGAACAACGTAGTGTTTAACTGGTGGAACCGCAGCGCAGATGGCGGCGATCATCGTTCCAGATTTAATTTCATAAATAATTACTTTAAACCCGGCCCTATAACGCCGCTGGATAAACCGATCGGCCACCGCATTTTGAAGCCGGAAGGCAACCGGGATAAAACAGACGCCAACCATTACGGCCAGGCCTATGTAGCCGGTAATATTATGGAAGGAAATGCCGCTGTGACCAATGATAACTGGGCCGGTGGTGTGCAGATCGGGGAAATGCCGGATGCCGGTGAGTTTACAAAAGCCATCCGGGTAAATGAGCCTTTCCCTATCGCTAAATTCCCTGTTATGACGGCAAAGGAAGCTTATGCTTATGTGCCGGAACATGCCGGTGCTACCTTACCTAAAAGGGATGCGGTAGATAAACGTATTGCCGAACAGGTAAGAACAGGTAAGATCTTATATACCGGTGGCGGGCCCAACACTGCCAATAAATTTATTAAACGCCGTCTGCCGGCCGATTCTTACAAGCAGGGCATCATAACGCATCCCGGCCAGGTAGGCGGTTATCCGGTATATAAAGGCACGCCGTACACAGATGCAGATAATGATGGTATGCCGGACAGCTGGGAAACACAGCATCACCTGAACCCGAAAGATGCGAAGGATGCGGTAGCGGACCGTGACCAGGATGGTTATACCAATATTGAGGAGTTCCTGAACAGCGTGGTAACCGGTAAATAAATAGCGATTCCGGCGGTTACAGGTAACCAATTGTTTCAATGATCATGATAGTATGTTTATACTATCATGATCTGTTTTACACCGTT
>NZ_DATCRF010000639.1:0-9402 GCF_036569125.1 Chitinophaga sp.
CTCCGGAACAGATGTTTAATAAAAGGGAAAAATAAAAAAGCAGCTCAGATATCTGAGCTGCTCCTATATAATAAGTTAATCTTAATAATCTAATTAGCGCTTTACATACTTTACGGTAGCATACAGCAGCATCAGCGCAAACAGGGCAATAACAACATAGATCAAAGCACCACCCACTTTATCAAAGGTTCTATAAAACTCAGAGGTTTGTACTGTTAAGAATGTCTGTAACATGATTAAAGCATTTAAATGTGCCTGCAAGTTAGGGCATTCCCGTTAAAAATCCCATAGCCGCCGCCGTTTAATATGCGGCCAGCTGTTGAATACATTGATCCAGCCGGGATTTTGCCAGAAAATTTTTTTCCAGCTCCACCGCAAAAGGTACGGGCGTATCCAGGCTGGCGCAGCGCATTATGGGCGCATCCAGCTGCTGGAAGCAGTGCTCCGCTATCCAGGCGCTGATCTCTCCCCCCAGGCCGCCGGTAAGCGTATCCTCATGCAGTATCAGCACCTTACCGGTTTGGGCTACCGCCTGGCTGATGGCGTCATAGTCCAGCGGCAGCAATGTGCGCAGGTCCAGAATGTGGAGGGATAGCTCCGGGTGTTGCCGGGCATAATCCAGCGCCCAGTGTACGCCGCTGCCGTAGGTGATGATGCTTATGTCCGTGCCATGCTGCACCAGGCTGGCCTTGCCTATTTCTATGGGAAACCAGCCTTCCGGCACCGGGCCGCTAATACTGCGGTACAGGGCTTTATGTTCAAAATACAATACCGGGTTAGGATCTGCCAGGGCGGCCTGCAGCAGGCCATAGGCATCTGCCGGGGAAGAGGGGTATACCACCTTTAACCCGGGCGTATGGGTAAACCAGGCTTCATTACTCTGGGAATGGAAGGGCCCTGCGCCCACACCGCCGCCGGCCGGCAGGCGGATGACCACATCGGCATTTTGGCCCCAGCGGTAATGGATCTTGGCCAGGTTATTTACGATCTGGTTAAAGCCACAGCTCACAAAATCAGCGAACTGCATTTCTATCATGCTTTTATAGCCCATAATGGAAAGGCCCAGGCCAGCGCCAATGATAGCGCTTTCACATAAGGGGGTGTTGCGCACGCGGGCTTTGCCAAACTGCGCCAGCAGGCCATCTGTGATCTTAAAAGCGCCGCCATATTCAGCAATATCCTGCCCCATAAGCACCAGGTTGGGAAACTGCTCCATGGCGGTTTTTAACCCGGCGGCAATCGCGTCTATAAAACGTAGCTCGCGGGTTACAGCAGCGTGTGTGTGCTGAATGGCCGGCGCCGGGGCATAAATATCTGCCAGCTCCTGTGCTGTATCAGCTGCAAGGTCGGTTTCTGTTAAGGCATCATTTACCGCAGCATCAATATATTGTTTTTGCTGCCGGTGAATATCATTGATCTTCTCATCATCCAGCAGGCCTATAAAACGGAGAAAAGCTTCATAGTGATGGATAGGATCTTTCTGTGCCCATTCTTCCAGCAGGGCGGGGGGCACATATTTGGTGCCGCTGGCTTCCTCATGACCGCGCATGCGGAAGGTAAGGGCCTCTATGAGCACCGGCTTTTGCTCCCGCAGGGCATAGGCCTTGGCTTCTGCTACCGTGTTATATACTTCCAGCAGGTTATTACCATCGATACGCATGCTGTGCATGCCGTAACCAATGGCCTTGTCTGTCAGCTGCCCGCAGCGGTATTGTTCTGCTACGGGAGTGCTTAAACCATAGCCGTTGTTTTCTATGAGGAAGATGACCGGCAGGTCCCACACGGCAGCTACGTTCAGCGCTTCATGAAACTCGCCTTCGCTGGTGCCGCCTTCGCCGGTAAATACCAGGGTAACTTTTTGCTGCCCGGCCAGGGTATGGGCCAGGGCAATACCATCAGCAACAGAGAGCTGTGGTCCCAGGTGGGAGATCATACCGCAGATATGGTGCTCCCGGCTGCCAAAGTGAAAGCTGCGTTCCCGCCCCTGGCTGTAGCCCTGCCGGCTGCCCTGCCATTGCAGGAAGAGCTTGTGCAGCGGCATGTTGCGGGTGGTAAATACGCCCAGGTTGCGGTGCAGCGGCAATATCCATTCATCCTGCGCCAGGGCCAGGGTTGCGCCAACGGCAATAGCTTCCTGGCCAATGCCGGAGAACCATTTGCTGATCTTCCCCTGCCGTAGCAGCAGCAGCATTTTCTCCTCTACTAACCGGGGGTATAGTATAGCGTGGTAAAAATCCAGCAACTGCTCATCGCTGATCAATGTCCTGTTAAAGTACATAGCCGGGCTGGTTTGAATTACGAATTACGAATGTGATTGAAGCGAATGTTGATTGCGGGTTGCTTTAATCATTGATAAATATGAATTATGAACTGTGATGAAAAGCGAATGGTAATTATCGTACTGACAATTATAAATTACAAATAGTGATCGAAGCAGTTACTCATTACGAGCTACTTACTAATCGTACTACCCAATTCGTAATTAAAAATTAATCGCGGTCATTATCTCCGCCTGCCAGGCCGTGCATAATGCTGTTGATCACGGTCATAACAATGCTGAACAGCAAAGCCCACCAGAAACCTTCTACCCGGAAGCCGGATACCAGCCGTGCGGCCAGTAAAATAATAACGGCATTAATAACCAGCAGGAACAGGCCCAGGGTAACTACCGTAGCCGGCAGGGTAAGGATCACCAGCACGGGGCGTACCAGCAGGTTCAGGATAGCCAGCACAAAGGCCAGTATGAGCGCCGTTAAGAAGTTATCTATCTTAACCCCGGGCAGCAGGTAAGCGGTGACCATGGCGGCCAGGGCACTTACCAGCAGGCGGATCAAAAAGTTCATAAACAGATATTTATACAGAAAGATAAGAAAATAGCGTTATAAAAACATGACGCAAACGTAACAGCCTGAAAGGCGAACTTCCAGGCAAACATATTATTTTTGTATTTAATAAACCATATGTGTATGCGAAAACCATTTACCTGGTTACTGGCAACGGCCGGTGTGATCAGCCTTGCATTTGCCGCCTGTAGCAAAGACGATGATAAACAGGGACCGGATAACTCCGTAATTGCAGGTACCTGGCGCTTTGAGCTAGGCGTTGATTCCCTGTTCAACAAGCAAAACCAGCTGATCTCTGTAGACACCCTGGATGTGGAAAATCCCGCTAACACTTATATTACTTTTCAGCAGGACGGGAAATTCTCGTCCAACCTGAATGATACTACGGTTACAGGTACTTATGCGCTGGTGGATGCTAAAACCCTGGAGCTAAGCAACAATGGCAGCGTGCCGCAGCAGGTGAACATTGTAACCTTAAACAGTACGCAGCTGGTACTTTCCTCTACCGATACGGATTTTGGGAATGGTAATTACAGTAAGGAGTACTTCTATTTAAAAAAGTAAAACTGCCAAGTTTTCTATAGTAAAAATGAAAAAAGGATGGAGCGTAAGCCCATCCTTTTCTATTTTAGGTTTACGATTTACGATTTTAGATTTGATTGGAGCGGAATATTTCCCTAAATCTAAAATCGTAAATCTAAGATCTCAAATCAAAGAAAGTTATCGCTATCGCGGTAGGCTTTTATTACGGCCAGCTCTCCTTCCTTGCCTTGTCCGGAATTACCGTGCTCCATACCCAGCACGCCTTTGTAGCCTTTTTCGTGCAGGTGCTTAAAAATGTTCTTATAGTTGATCTCACCGGTGCCGGGCTCTTTACGGCCGGGGTTATCACCGATCTGTATGTAGGCAATTTCGTCCCAGCACATATCCATCATGGGTATCAGGTGGCCGGTATTGCGCTGCATATGGTAAATGTCATAGAGTATTTTGCAGGAGGGGCTTTTCACCGCCCGGCAGATCTCGTAGGTTTGATCGGCGGTGCGCAGGAACAGCTCGGGCGTATCGCTCAGCGGTTCCAGCACCATTACCAGGCCCTGTGGCTCCAGGATCTCTGCACCGCGGCGCAGGGCATCTATCACGTTGCCGGTTTGCACGCCAATAGGCAGCCTGCGTTCAAAAAAGCCGGGTACTACGGTAGCCCATTTGGCATTACAGCGTTTGGCGGTATCCAGGGAGGCTTTGCAGGTTTTTAAAAAGGTATCCACAAATTCCTGCTTACCGGTGGTGAGGGATATTTTCCAGTTATCGCCACTGTCAATTACAAATACGCCCATCTGCATACCCAGCTTATCCAGCAGCTTACCGATCTTTTCCTGCATGGCAGGCTCTCTTTTCAACATGCCATTATCTTCAATGGAACGGAAACCCTGGTCGTGCATGAACCGGATCTGGTCCAGGAAATCGTCGCCGGCGCTGTTCTTGAACATCCCATCATGCGGCGCATAGTTCATGTTAAAAGTTTTTTCTGCTGCCGGCGCTGTAGTGCCATCAGCAGTTTTAACGGCTGCCTGTGCGCCGCCAAAAGCCAGGGCCGATATACCGGCCAGGGTACCTTGTTGCAGGAAGGTTCTTCTTTCCATAACGTTTAGAAGGGTTAAGGGTGATGCTTTTATGAGGTCTTAAATTTAATAGGTTTTGGATGGAAATACTAACCCGCTGAAAAATTAGTATTGGATTCCACTAACGGATTTAATAAATTCACCCAATCACGCTAAAATTCCATGGAAAAAAAATTGACCGCACTGGCTCTGATAGCATTGTTTGCACAACCTGTACTGGCGCAAACGCCCGGCGATGCTAATTTTAAAACGTATGAAGAAAAGCTTCCCGGCACAGATGTTTCCTTTAAAATGGTACCCATACCCGGTGGCACTGTTACATTGGGCAGCCCGGCTACGGAAAAGGGCCGTGCAGCAGATGAGGGCCCGCAAAAGAAAGTAACTATTGCCCCGTTCTGGATGGGCGCCCGTGAGGTTACCTTTGATGAATATGATGTATATGCTGATGCAGAGAAAGATAAAACGCCCATACCTGATGGAATGACGCGCCCCAGCCCGCCTTACATTGATCTTACCCTGGGCATGGGTAAAAGCGGCGGCTTTCCCGCCAACAGTATGAGCCAGTATGGCGCGTTGATGTACTGCCGCTGGCTGTATATAAAAACCGGTGTGTTTTACCGCCTGCCTACAGAAGCAGAATGGGAATATGCCTGCCGCGCCGGCGCTGCCACAGCCTATCCTTTTGGGGATGATGCCGGAGAGCTGAAAAGATTTGCCTGGTATGCAGACAACAGCGAAGGAAAATATCATAAAGTAGGAGAGCTGCAGCCCAATGGTTTTGGCCTGTATGATATGCTGGGCAATGTTGCAGAATGGACGCTGGACCAATACGATCCGCAGTACCTGGAACATGCCGCCGCTACAGACCCCTGGACCAAACCCACAGCCAAAACACCGCGGACTATCAAAGGCGGCAACTACCAGGATGATGCAGCGCATGTACGCAGCGCAGCACGCCTGAAATCGGACCCGGACTGGAACCGCCGTGACCCGCAGATCCCTAAAAGCAAATGGTGGAATGCAGATGCGCCGTTTATTGGTTTTCGTATAGTGCGCCCCGTTAAGCAGCCTACCAAAGAAGAAGCAGCGCAATTTTTTGCAGAGGTATTAGATAAATATATTGGAGCGAGATAAGTAAACGAAGCACCTCTGACTTCCTATTTCTTACTCCCAACTAAAAAACCGTCAAAGATTTATGGAAAACGAAAAAAAACAAACATTCCACGCACAGAACCGCCGGGATTTCATGAAACAATCCACCCTGCTGGCAGGCGGCCTGCTGGCTATGCCTATGCTCTCCCACGCCAATTATTTTTCCGGCGCTAAAGACACTATTAAAATAGTGCTGATAGGCTGTGGCGGCCGTGGTACCGGCGCTGCCACCCAGGCGCTGAGCACCAAAGAAAATGTAGAGCTGATAGCCATGGCGGATGCTTTCCCCGACCGCCTGAACGACAGCTATAATAATATTAAGGAAGCCCTGGAAGAGAAAGGAAAGGGAGACCGCCTGAAAGTGCCGGAGGCAAATAAGTTCACCGGGTTTGATGCCTACAAAAAAGCCATTCCCCTGGCCGATGTGGTAATACTGGCCACCCCGCCGGGTTTCCGCCCTATACATTTTGAAGAAGCGGTGAACCAGGGCAAACATATTTTCATGGAAAAGCCAGTGGCTACCGACCCTGCCGGTATACAGCGGGTGCTGGCAGCTGCGGAAAAAGCAAAAGCAAAAAAGCTGAATGTAGTAGTAGGCCTGCAACGCCGGTACCAGAACTCATACCGGGAGCTGTACAAACGCGTGCAGGACGGCATGATAGGCGACATCCTCTCCATGCAGGTGTGGTGGAACCAGGGCGCTTTATGGATACGCCCCCGCAAACCGGAATACACAGAAATGGAGTACCAGATGCGCAACTGGTATTACTTTAACTGGCTGTGCGGCGATCATATTGTGGAGCAGCATATTCACAACATCGACGTAGGCAACTGGTTTAAAGGCGCTACCCCCGCCAGTGCGGTGGGTATGGGCGGCCGCGCCGTGCGTACCGGCAAGGATACCGGTGAGATCTATGACCACCATTATGTAGAATACCGCTATGATGATGGCATTGTAATGAACAGCCAGTGCCGCCACTGGAAAGACAGTGCCAGCCGGGTTGATGAAGAGATTGTGG
The DNA here is from genome assembly GCF_036569125.1 of Chitinophaga sp. Taxonomy (GTDB): domain Bacteria; phylum Bacteroidota; class Bacteroidia; order Chitinophagales; family Chitinophagaceae; genus Chitinophaga. Next base: position 6,634 of record NZ_DATCRF010000639.1, read on the forward strand.
GCACCAAGGGCCGCATTATCTGCGATAAAGGCCTGATACAGGATTACAAAGGCAAAACATTGTACCAGTTTGATAAAAAACAGGAGAATAACCCCTATCAAACAGAGCATGATGAGCTGTTTGCAGCCATTGCCAAAGGGGAGTATAAATTCTGGGATGCAGAACGCGCTGCGCAAACCACCTTAACGGCCATTATGGGCCGCCTGGCCACTTACTCCGGGCAAATTATTCCCTGGGATAAGGCGCTGCATTCCAATTTAAACCTGCAGCCGGAAACCTATGCGTTTGATGCCAAGCCGCCGGTAATGCCGGATGCAGACGGGTTTTACGCGTACGCCAAGCCAGGGCAAACGAAGTATTTTAGTTAATTAAGTCCATAGCCGATGGTCCATGGTCCATTGCTTTCATCGCGGTTGAAATAGAACGGGTGAGGGTGGTGGACCATTGGTTTTTTGGGAAAATAGTCCAAGGACCACTGGCGACGGACCACCGCCCGCGGTTGATGGCCATTTGTTTAAAGATGGTAACGATTGGTTTGGAAGTATTTATAGTAGAAAGGAGGATTGGTAAGAGGTTATTCCTGGTACTTTCAATAATGATACCTGCATTGCAGAATATGTAGCCGGTTATCTACTACTATATATACTAAACGGTGTTCCTGGTCAATTCTGCGGGACCAGCATCCGGCCAGGTTTTCTTTTAGCTTTTCAGGTTTTCCCAGGCCCTCAAATGGTTGACGGAGCGCATCTTTTACTAATTCGTTGATCTTCTTTACTATTTTTTTATCTGTAGCCTGCCAGTATTGGTAATCTTCCCAGGCATTAATATCCCAGCTAAGAATCAGATTATTCATCTACGAGATTATGTGATTCAAAATTGCCTTTGTTGCTCCTTTCCAGCGCTTCCGTTAAACGGGTACGGTTTGCATCACTGCGGTTCAGATAAGCGGTTTCTTTCATTGAATTATATTCTTCCAGGGAGATCACTACTACGCTTTTATCTTTTGCACGTGGTACAATCAGTACTTCATGGTTTTCTGTAACGCTATCCAGGTATTTTTTTAGCGAGTTTCTGAACTCACGGAAATTAATTACGTTCATAACTAACGGATTTAGTGTGTACTTGGATTTCGTAATACATCTAATAACACAAATGCGTACATAAATGTGTACACAAATATACGCGAAATAACAATGTGGTAAGAATATTTCCCTGTCCATGATCGGCGGGCGTAGCCCGCCTCCCATCATCTTTTTTTTGCGCTAACCCCCGCTAACTATTATTTTACCGTTATGAACATCAAGCATCCGCTAACATCCGCCGCCCTGCTATGCCTTACTCTTTTTTGCGCGCAGCCCCTGTGGGCGCAGCACAGCAACCTTCGTAAAGGGGCGCAGGAATTACTGAATAGCCAGCCGCTGAACCAGGCGCATGTAGGTATTTGCATTTACGACCCGGCCAAACAGCAGTACTGGTACCAGTACCAGGATAATAAATATTTTACCCCTGCCTCCAACACCAAAATATTCACCTTATTTACCGGCCTGCAAATGCTGGGCGATAGCCTGCCGGCGCTCAAGTACCTGGAAACCGACAGCGTGCTGTATGTAAAGGGCATGGGCGATCCTTCTTTTTTGCACCCGGATTATATTTCACAACCAGCCATGGACCTGCTTACCCGCACGGATAAACGTATTGTGCTGGTACCAACCGTAATTACCAATAAACGTTTTGGGCCGGGCTGGAGCTGGAGCGACTTTTCGGACTATTACCAGCCGGAGCTGAATGAGTGGCCGGTGTATGGCAATGTGGCCCGTATTAAGCACCACCGGGATACTATTAGCATTACGCCGCCGGCTTTTTCCTATGGCGGGCATTTTTCCTGGCGGGTAAATGATACGCTGGATGAAGCCCTAACGGAAAGGGATGAACGCAGCAACACTTTTTCCCTGCAATATGCAAAACGGGACACCGCCCTGCTGCTGGCAGAAGTGCCCTATATTACCGGCACCCTGCAGGACCTGGCGGCGCGCCTGCAGGATACCCTGCACAAACCCGTAACTGTGGCGGAACAAATGCCTGCGGTGAATGCCAAAGCATTTACTACGCTGTACAGCCGCCCGGTAGATTCCCTTTTTATTCCCATGATGCACCGTAGCGATAACTTCTTTGCAGAACAAACGCTGATGATGAGCAGCGCCACACAATGGGACACCATCAGCACACAAAAAGTAATTGACTATGTAAAGCAGCAATACCTGCAAAGCTTACCGGATAAGCCGGAGTGGGTAGATGGCTCAGGGCTTTCCCGCTACAACCTGTTTAGCCCGCGGGATTTTGTGAGCGTATTGACCATTATGCACAAGCAATTCCCTGAAGAAAGGCTGTGGGCCATTTTCCCAACCGGGGGCAAAGGCACGCTGCGGAATTATTATAAAGAGCAGTTTGTACATGCAAAAACCGGCACCCTTAGCGGGTGTGTAGCTTTAAGCGGATACCTGGTAACAAAAAGAGGGAAAACCCTGGTATTCAGCGTGCTGGTAAACAACCATAACGGCACCAGCACCGCTGTGCGGCGTGCAGTTGAGCGCTTTTTAACGGAAGTAAGGAATAATAATTAAGGGTTAATGTTGTATTTAAGCAGGCGGGTAGTATCATCTTCCTGATCTAGTTCTATAAGGCCAATACCTTCTGCATAATAGTTGGTAGCGATGACACCTAATGGGATGGTGGCGCCGAGGAACTTAACAGAAGCGCTGAGCGTTACAG
>NZ_DATCRF010000640.1:0-3866 GCF_036569125.1 Chitinophaga sp.
CCCGCCGGCAGGTAGTGGGCGGCCTGTTGTCCAACTTCCTTATTACCTCCATCTGGTGGCTTATTTACTTCATCTGGCATTATATAGACCGGAGCCGGAATACGCAGCTGGATAAGCTGAAGCTGGAAAGCACCGTTAAAGAGCTGGAGCTGAAAACCATTAAATCACAGCTGAACCCGCACTTTATTTTTAATGCATTGAACAGCATACGGGCCCTGGTAGATGAAAATCCCCAGCGGGCCCGCACCGCCATTACAGAGCTGTCTAATATTCTGCGCAGCTCCATGCAGGTGGAAAAGGTAGAAACCGTAAGTTTGGAGAACGAATTGAATATTGTAAAAGATTACCTGGCGCTGGAAAACATCCGCTTCGAGGAAAGGCTGAAGGTGCAATATGATATTGACCCGGAAACGCTGGAGCTGCCCATACCCCCGCTGATGTTGCAAACCCTGGTGGAAAATGCCATTAAGCACGGCATATCACGGGTGGTGAACGGCGGCGTGGTGCGCATTAGCTCCCATATGCGGCAAATGCAGCATGAGCTAACCATTGAAAATACCGGGCAAATCATGGGCAACATCATTAACGGGCAGGGATTTGGCCTGCAAAGCACCCGGCAGCGCTTAAGCCTGCTGTTTGGCCGCCGCGCCTCTTTTGACATTTATAACAAGAACGAGCAAACGGTAGAAGCAAAAGTGCTGATGCCCTTAATATAAGCGGTGGCTTTTAGCTGTTAGCCTTTAGCCATTAGCGTGAATTACGCAGCAAAGCTGATAGCTGCCAGTCATCAACCAAACAAACAGTTTTAAGATGAAGAAAGCATTAATAATCGATGATGAACGCCTGGCCAGGAGCGAGTTAAAAAAACTGCTGGCCGATCACCCGGAGATCGTGATCGTAGGAGAAGCGGTGAATGCAAAGGATGGATTGGAAAAGATTGAAACCCTGCACCCGGACCTGTTGTTCCTGGACATCCAGATGCCGGATAAAACAGGGTTTGATCTGCTGGCGGAGCTGGAAAGAACGCCCCAGGTGATCTTCACCACCGCCTATGATGAACATGCCCTCAAAGCTTTTGAGTACAATGCGCTGGACTACCTGTTAAAACCGGTGGAGCCTAAACGCCTGGCAGATGCCATTCACAAGCTGCACCAGCAGGAAGAAAAGGAGCGCCAGGCCGCCGTAGGCGGCATCCGTAATATACTTTCCGAGAACGACCAGGTGTTTGTAAAGGACGGCGACCGTTGCTGGTTTGTGAAGCTGCAGGAAATACGCCTGTTTGAAAGTGTGGGCAACTATGCCCGGGTGTATTTTGAGAATAATAAACCCCTGATCCTGAAATCACTGAATGCGCTGGAAGAGCGCCTGGATGAGCGTACCTTTTTCCGGGCCAACCGCAAGCATATTGTGAACCTGCGCATGATAGAAAAAATAGACACCTACTTTAACGGGGGCCTGCTGCTGGAAATGAGGGGCGGGGAAAAGATTGAGGTGAGCCGCCGGCAGGCTGTTAAGTTTAAGGAGATGATGAGCCTTTGAGAGGAGTTGGCGGTTAGCTGTTGGCGGTTAGCATTTAGCCGTTAGCTATTAGAAGGCAAGCCTATAAAGTAAAAGACCTGTTACATTATTGCAATGTAACAGGTCTCTTTATTTAAATATCTTTTTACTCGAACTATTCTTTCACTGACTGCCAACTGGCCACTGCGCCAACTATTTCACGATCAACGGTGCAGAGTGCACTGCGTTTGCGATCTCTTTTATCAGGGAAGTATCTTTTTCAATAGCATTGCCTACCACGATCACATCAGCGCCTGCTTTACAGTTCAGGTAAGCCTTTTCAGCATCCCGGATACCGCCGCCCACAATAATAGGTACGGTTACCTGGCTGGCTACACGGGCAATCATGCTTTCGCTGATGGCATCCCGGGCGCCGCTGCCGGAATCCATATATATCAGCCGCTGGCCCAGCATTTCACCGGCCATAGCCGTACACATGGCTATATCGTCCTTATCGGAAGGAATGGGAAAAGTATTACTAATGTAGGAAACCGTAGTAGGAACGCCGCCATCTATCACCATGTACCCTGTAGGGATCACTTCCAGCCCGCTTTTTTTCACAGCTACTGCAGATACCACGTGCTGGCCTATTAACAGGTCGGCATTACGGCCGGATATTACGCTCAGGTATAATAACGCATCTGCATACTGGGATACCTGGCTGGGACTACCGGGGAACAATACCACGGGAATATCGCAGCTGGCTTTAATACGCTGTACACACTCGTCCAGGTGTTGGGTAATTACCAGGCTGCCGCCCAGGAATATATAATCCACCTGCGCTGCCGTGCACTTTTCTGCCAGGTCGGTGATACCCGCAGGCGTAACCTTATCCGGATCAATCAGGACGGCAAATGACTTTGTACCTTTTGCTTTTCTTTCAGCGAAAGAAGTGTATAATTTTCTGTACATCAATTAATGCGTTGTTCCGGTTGTCGCAAATGTATAAAAAAATTGGTAATAAGTGACAGCTCATATTGTGGAATAACCGAATATGCATAAGGCTCATTTTTCATGAGAAAGGGCATTCTCCGATGGTAACAACCGGGCTGTTAATTGACATTTACAGCAATGTTTGGGCCATTTTTTGTTTATACACACCTTGTCAAAAGGCTGATACTGAGCCGGTTTTGGCGGGTTTTATTGTGGTAAAAGGCTTTCCCGGGGCTATAGCCGCCCGTCTGCATATTATCCACAAGCTGTTAATAAGAAAAGCGAGGTATCACGGATTTTAAAAATTAATTTTAAAGTACCTCAACAAGCATAGAAAATTCGATTGTTAAATCCTCCAGACATTGGGATATGAAACCGAGCATGCAGGCCTTTTTCACCCCTGAAAACAGCCGCCCGTAGCGGGCCGCATAACAAAAGAGTACAGTAAAGGAGTGTGAATAGTGAATGCAAGGTTCCGTCCGATCAAGGAACAAACTTTATAAACGGATGAAGCGTACCAGTAACCAAAGCGGGCTCGTATTTTCCCGCCATTTTACCGAAGAAGGTAAAAGCCCCTATGAGCAGTTTGAATATGAGTTCCGCTCGTCGGTGATCCGTAACCCCGGTGGTGATGTGGTGTTTGAAATGAACAATGTAGAAGTCCCAAAGGCCTGGTCCCAGATAGCAACCGACATACTGGCGCAAAAATATTTCCGGAAAGCGGGCGTACCCCAGCCGGATGGCTCCAAAGGCCGGGAAACCTCTGTAAAACAGGTGGTGCACCGTATGGCCAACTGCTGGCGTGCCTGGGGCGAGCGGGGCGGTTATTTTGCCAGTGAAAAAGATGCCCAGGTGTTTTATGACGAGCTGGCGTATTGTATGCTTAACCAGGGCTGTGTTCCCAACTCCCCCCAATGGTTTAATACCGGCCTGCATGAAAGCTATGGCATTACGGGTAAGCCCCAGGGCCACTATTTTGTAAATGCCAAAACCGGTGAGCTGGAAAGATCCACCTCCGCCTACGAGCGTCCCCAGCCCCATGCGTGTTTTATTTTAAGCGTGAGTGATGACCTGGTGAACGACGGCGGTATTATGGACCTGTGGGTGCGGGAAGCCAGGATCTTCAAATATGGCTCCGGCGTAGGCACCAACTTCTCCCACATCCGGGGCGAAGGTGAAAAGCTGAGCGGCGGCGGCACTTCCAGCGGCTTAATGAGCTTTTTAAAAATAGGCGACCGGGCTGCCGGCGCTATTAAATCCGGAGGCACTACCCGCCGGGCAGCCAAAATGGTGTGCCTGGACCTTGACCATCCGGAGGTGCTGGACTTCATCAACTGGAAAGTGGAAGAAGAGAAAAAAGTAGGAGCGCTGATTGC
>NZ_DATCRF010000641.1:0-5809 GCF_036569125.1 Chitinophaga sp.
CGCAGCGCCAAAATCATTGGCCAGTGAGCGAATATAGGTACCTGTGCTGCACACCACGCGAAAAAACACTACCGGCATTTCAATTTTAGTGAGCTCAAATTCTTTGATGAAAATATTGCGGGGCTCCACCTTTACTTCCACCCCCTGCCGCGCCAGGTGATAAATGGGTTTGCCATTTTGCTTAATGGCGGAGTGGATGGGCGGCAGCTGTTGCTGCTGTCCTATAAAACGCTGTGTGGTGGCGTGTAGCAGCGCTTCATCAATACCGGTAGTACCTTTAAATTGTTCAGGATCAGATTCCAGGTCAAAGGTGGGGGTAACAGCGCCTAAGGTAAAAGTACCGGTATATTCTTTCTCCTGTGCCTGGTATTCATTGATCTTCTTAGTCATTTTACCGGTGCAGCAAATAAGCAAACCGGTGGCCAGCGGGTCCAGCGTACCGGCATGCCCTATTTTGGCTTTGGTGGTATTGCGGATCTTGCGCACTACATCAAAAGAGGTCCAGTGCAGGGGTTTATTCATCAACAGCACCTGTCCTTCCTCGTAAATATTTTTTTCCTGGTTCTGATTCATGGCGCAAAGATAATGAACCACGCCGCCCCACAACTTGCAGCTTGCCGCTTTTTTATTATTTTAGCGCCTTATGGCCTTACAACAGCATAAAGATGCCAACCTCCGGTACCAGCAACAGGTAGATAACTCGCGCACCTACGTACTTCCGTTCATTGAACAGGCCATGCCTTTAGTGCCGGGTATGCGCGTAATGGAAATAGGCTGCGGGGAAGGCGGTGTGTTAACACCCCTGCTGGAAAAGGGCTGCCAATGTGTGGGGGTAGACCTGGATCCCATCCGCATTGAGCTGGCCAATAATTTCTTAAGTAGCTATGTACAGAGCGGGCAGCTGCGCCTGATCTCCAAAAATATTTACGACGTTGATTTCCTGGGCGAGTTCAAAAATTCTTTTGATCTCATCATCCTCAAAGATGCTATTGAGCACATCCCGGATCAGTCAAAGATCATAGGTTATCTGAAAAACCTGCTCTCACCCAACGGGCAGGTGTACTTTGGATTTCCGCCCTGGTATATGCCGCATGGCGGCCACCAGCAGATCTGCAACAGCAAGGTATTAAGCATGCTGCCTTACATACACCTGCTGCCACGCCCTTTATACCGCGCCTTGCTGAAAGCAGGCGGTGAGCATAGCAGCACCATACAGGAGCTGATGGAAATAAAGGATACCGGTATTTCTATTGAACGTTTCGAGAAAATAGTGAGGCAGCAGGGGTTTACAGTAACCCGTAAAAAACATTACCTCATTAATCCTATTTATAAATACAAGTTCGGGCTGCAACCCCGTACCCAGTGGGGGCCTGTAACACATTTACCTTTTGTGCGGAACTTTGTAACCACCTGCGTCTACTACCTAATTAAATAATGTGCTGATATGCTAATGTGCCGGTATATGCTTTAAGCAACAAAAACCAGCACATTAGCATATTAGCACATTAATTACTGTTTCTCATTCCAGATCTCCCAGCTGGCCTCTGCCTGCAGCACCAGCATTTCATGGCCGTTCTTGGTAGCAGCTCCCTGTGCCGCACCTTTTTGCAGGAACAATGTTTCAGCAGGATTATAGATCAGGTCATACAACAAATGATGCCGGGTAATAGCTTCATATGGCAGCGCAGGCGCCGCATCTGTTTGCGGGTACATGCCTACGGGCGAGGTATTGATGATGATCGTATGCATTTCAACAACAGCAGCATCCACCGCTTCATAAGCCACGGTGCCGGGTTGTGTGCTGCGGCTTACTACGGTAAAGGGAATATTCAGCTCTTCCAGCACAAACATTACAGCTTTGGCAGCGCCGCCCGTGCCCAGTACCAGCGCATGGGTATGATGCGGTTTTATTAATGGCAATAACGATCTTTTAAAACCAATTACATCCGTATTAAATCCCTTTCTTTTGCCAGCCTGAAGGCGGATGCAGTTCACCGCTTTTATTTGCTCTGCTGCCGGGCTAAATTCATCCAGGAAAGGCAGCACCGCTTCTTTATAGGGAATGGTAACATTAATGCCATACAGGTCTTTACGTTCCAGCAATGCCGGCAGCTCACTGATGCTGGTCAGTGGAAAATTCTCATACACACAGCCGGTGATACCTTCCCGCTGGAATTTCTCTGCAAAAAATCCTTTGGAAAAAGAATGGCTCAACGGGTAACCGATTAGACCGTATACTTTCATGTGGAATTACGATTTTAGATTTACGATTTTAGATTGCTGAACTGATGCTGCAGATCGTAAATCTAAGATCGTAAATCGTAAATTATGTTTATTCAGCGTTCAGGAACAAATGGAACGTATCGCCGCGCAGGCCTATACGCATAGCTTCCAGGGCTATTACTTCATGCGGGGCCAGGTTGCCCAGGTTCACATTACACCCTACCAGCTCAAGGAAGTAAAGCTGCTGCGCTTTTTGCGGCGCTTCCCAGATGATCTTTTCTGCCGGGATCTGTGTTAATATTTCCTGCACCAAACCTTCACGTACCTCGCCGCTGCCACGGTAAATGCCTACGTTACCGCTTTCGCGGGCTTCGGCAATTACATAGGTGGCGCCGGCATCCAGCTCTGCGCGCATCAGCTCTATCCATTTATAGGGGGGAATAATATGTTCTGCATCTTTGGACCCTACTTCGCTCAGCACCAGCCCCAGTTTTGACAGCTTTTCAATATAACCGCACTTTTCCGCATGCGGGATGGTAATAGAGCCGTCAGACACCTCCATGTAGGTAATACCGTAGTCTTGCACCACTTTAATATATTCATCCAGCTGGTTGCGGATCAGGAAGGCTTCAAACAGGGTGCCTCCAAAATACACAGGTATGTTTTGCGATTGGTATAGTTCTATTTTTTCACGCAGCCGGGGCGTAACAAAAGAGGTGCCGAAGCCCAGCTTCAGTATATCTATATGTGGCGCTGCCACTGACAAAAAGTTGCGGGCTTCTTCCACGCTAAGGCCTTTATCCATTACCATGGTTAAGCCATGGGTGCGGGGCTTCTTTGTACGGTCCGGGATCTGAGTAAGATTGAAATTCATGCTGTCTGTTATTTATGCCAAGTCAAACCAAAGTGGAAAACCGGCGCAAAAATAAGAACTATCTCTAATTTATAAGCTGCTTTTCGGCAGGCCAGCCAAACAGCAGGATTAATTTATGATTATGCATCCCCCGTACCATAGTTGGCAGTCTTTAGTTGGCAGTTGGCAGTATGCGGATTTATGCCTGCGCATCCTTTGCCTTTTAATAGGTGTTTCAACATGTTTCCCTAAAAAAACAAACCTGTCCCAATTTATCCGGAACAGGCTTTTATTTTTAATTTTTACCTTTTTACTTTTTCTTTTTTCTATACCGGGCTATCAGCTCTACCACGCTGGTATGCTGCAGCAGCGTAGGGTCCAGCTCCACCATTTTCTTTAATTGGCGGGGCGCCAGCTGCAGCGCGGTTTCCAGCTGTATCAGCCCTTCTTTGGTATGGCCGGTTGTGATCAATACCGCTGCACGGAAATAAATAAATACCGGCTTGCGGCCCAGCTTCTGCTCGCCCTCATCCAGCTGTATCATGGCTTCATCAAAAAAGCGGGCTACATACAGCGCACGGATGAACTCCTGCCAGGTGGTAACGCTTTGCGGCTTAATACGCAGGGCGCTCATAAACTGGATCAGCGCATCTTTGTTCTTGCCCAGCTCCAGGTAACACTGGCCCAATGCTATAAAATATTCAGAGCTGCCCTTGTTGATCTTCAACGCGCTGGCTATGGATTTTACGGCATTCTCCCAGTTAGCCTCCATCATATAGGCAACAGCTATCTTATAGTACAGCTTATCATCCTGCGGACTTAAGTGCGATGCCTTGCGGTAGTAATAGCGGGCCTGGGTGAATTTGCGCATCTTCTCGTAACAGTGGCCTATGGCTTCATAGATCACATCTTCCGGCTTGGCTATTTCCAGGTGTTTCTGCAACACTTCAATAGCTTCCTGGAACTTACGGAGGCGGATATACGCATCGCCCATATTGCGGTAAGCGTAGTCGAATTTTTCATCAATGGCTACCGCGTACAAATAGGCATCTATGGCCTTTTCATACAGCTTTAGCCCCTGGTAGGCAGTGCCCAGGTTAAACCAGGCCAGCTGGTTATACGGGTGGTCGTTAATGATCTGGGTATGCAGGCGGATGCTTTCTTCATTGCGCCCGGTATACTCCGTCCAGAAGCAGATCTTATGGAGGGCTTCCTCGTTATTGGGATCGTGCTCCAGGGCTATTTTCAGGCAGTCAAATACGCGATCGAACTCCTCCCAGTCATCATACACGTCCGCCAGCTCCAGCAGCAGCTCCGTACGGTCATCCCCGTCAAACTGTTTGATCTGCTCCTCCAGTACCGAAGCAGCTTTTTCGTGCTGGTTCAGGGCCAGGTAAATATCCGTTTGCAGAATGTACAGGTTAATATCCGTACTGTCCAGGATAGCGGCTTTTTCCAGCAGCTCCAGCGCATCCGGGTATTTTTTGGTTTCTATTAGGAGGTTTGCTTTTTTCAGTAAAAGGGTGGATGAGTAGGGAAATTGTTCGATAGCTATTTCTGCCGCCTGAATTGCATTCGGCAGCTCGTCATGCTCATCGTAGTAGTCGATGATCTGCTCAAAGGAATCTTCGTCTAAAAAGGAATGAGACTGGCCAGCTCTGAGGTTTTCAAACTGCTGCAACAAGTCTCTAAGCTCCTCAAAATCCTCGTTAAATAATGGAAAGTCTTGATTCATTATTGTAAATATAATACTTTTATTGAACCACGCAAATGCAGACAAAAGGACGCCATTCATGGAATTTTTAACAGTTTTTTAGGAAATAGTTGTAAATTGCGTTAAGAATTTGTTATATGATATATTGAAAAGTTTGTACATTTGTGACACAATGAAAACGAGAACCTTCATATTGCAGTCTTTTTCATTGACCTGTTTATTGGCAGGCATGTTGATTTGCTGCGTGCTGACCGCACGGGCAAACGACCTGGCGCTTAACAGTGATAAAGACAAAGTGGCTAAAAAGACGGAAAACCGTTTTTTACTGGGGGCCATGCCCAAAACTAACCTCAGCCTTGATGGTTTCCGCTACAGCGGTACCTTAAGCTCTGAGTTTAAGCTAACGTCCTCCACTTCCTGGAACATAAAGTCCGTAATGACCTATAAAAAAGGGAATGTAACGTTTGTACTGCCGTACAATGTACAGGTACAACAGCCCACTAACATGCAGCAGTTCCATAAATTGCGGATCCTGTTGCCTTTAAAATAGCGCTCATAAGTTTTAACTTATAAAAAGAAAGCCTGGAACCATGTTCCGGGCTTTTTTATTTAGTTTCAGGAATCAGGGATCATACACATATTCCCCAGGTCCTTTACAGGCAACTTTCCTTAAACCGTCCGCGCCAAACCCGGCATTTATGCGGTACCAGTTGCATTTCCCTGAGATTCCTTACCGGCCATGGTTTATAAGATATTTCTCCGCCCCATTTCCGGCAACAAAAAAGCCGGCAATAACGCCGGCCTTAATTATTTTCATAACACCCTGCTCAGCTTCCCATTTTCTGCAGCTCCTCTTTGCTGATCACCTTATAACCGGAAACAGGCGTTTCAAATAAAGATGCCGGTACCGGGTGTAAGTCAATATGAGTGGCTATTACATTCATTTTAGCGCCGGTGCGGGTTATAATTTCAACCTGCAGCGGCATTCCCTTCAGGTTCACAAACCGCCGGTTGTAATG
>NZ_DATCRF010000642.1:0-7513 GCF_036569125.1 Chitinophaga sp.
AAGGTAGTGGCCGCCGCATTCTACGTTATCGCATTTATAATCCCATTGGGAAAGCCCATGCGCATAGGTATCTGTAAAAGCCCTTATAAGCGAATCCGGCTTTTGCCCAAACAGCAATAAGACTGCGGTTAGTATTAATAAGAACGGTAAACAAAGCACCAGTAAAAGCGGGAATTTGATCAGCGGCTTTGCAGACAGCACTTTCCATGCAAATAATTCTATTTTGCCGGTATACACTTTTTCATTTTCCAGCTGCCGGCGAAAAAGCTGCTGGTTCTGCAGCAGCATCAGCACCCCTGCCATTATAATGGGCAAAGGACCAAAGACTAAAAGTATCCCCTCTTTTACATGGAACAACATCACGATGTTAAAAAGGATCCCTGTTACTAAAACCACATTCACCCCTACTTCTGCTAAAGGCGGCGCAAGCTGCTTCCTGAATTTTGAATAAAAATAGCTGACCAGGAACAGCAGGATAATTACGATAACGGTCAGTTGGTGCGGAGGTGCGAAAGCAGTACTATCTATTTCGCCCAGGCAGCACTCATTCCTACCGCCAAAACCGGCATACAGAAAGGGCAGGTAAACCAGGGAACCAATTTCTGCCAGCAGCATCAGCCAACGGCTCAGCACCCGCTTACCTTTTATTAAAAACCCGGTAAATTCAACAAAGATTATTATCGCTGGTGCGAAAAAGAGGTAAAAGATAAAGCTCATAGGTGATGATTACTGGTTAATAGTGGTATTGGCTGACGATGTGTTATGAATGGCATAAGATCCATTGGCAATACTTACATTTAATCTATCAATGCGTCCAGATCATCCCCTGGGGATTAATATTCCAATGATACTTCTGCGCATCGCCAAAAGTTTTAAAATCCATCTTTTGTCCTAATATGATCTCTTTATAAGCCTGGAACATTTGCCGGGCCGCAATGATAGGCTGCATACGCCCTACGCCGGTACAAAGACCTGGTATTGCAACAGAAGAAATCCTATCATCCTGCTTTGCTTTTATTAGAATGGCTTTCATGGCCAGGTAGGCGTTTACAGAAGTATCGATATTAAAATTGGTGGGAATGCGCATAGTAGGCGCTGATATTAAAAATGGCACTGTTTTATCACCGGTTTCTATTACCATTGCCTGTCCTACCAGCAGCTCCCCTTCCGGAAGTGCTTTAATTAATTGTTGGAGCCGCTTTTCCAGATCCCAGCCGAAACGTTCAGAGAGTGCATAATCAAGCCCTCCATCCATAAAACCGAAAGAGTTGGCGGGGCTTACAACAGCATCACATTGCAGCTTTGTTATGTCAGCTTCATTAATGCTTACGTTTTCTTCTGCTGCAAAAAAATCTTTCCATGCTTCGATGAGTTTGGGTTCAATTGCGGCGAGTATGATCTTCATGTATTAAAATTGTGCGTTTATCATTAATATCCGTACTTCCGGATATGCATGTACAACTGTATCGCCAATGCTCTTTTCTTAAAAGCATGGTTCTTATCCTCGGAACCAGGAACAATATATGCATTGTCCAGGTCAGTATGTAAGAAGAAACAAATACGATTAAAAAATCTGCTTTTATTTTCCTCTCTGATTAAGGTTTCAATATCCTGCTGGCCATTATAGGCTGTTAATACAGTTCCATTCCTAGAAAAGATCTGTATATAATCTAAGATGCCTTCAATCCACTCTATGGCTATTTTTCTTTGAATAAGATCATTTTGAAAATAGAAAAGCTCTTCATTCAGCAATTCCATATAAAAAAGATCAATTTTAGGTTCTTCCTGCAATGACCATTCTCTGAACCGGTCTATGCAACGATGCATTAGCTGTAGATTTCTTATGTCCTTGTTATAATAGTGCTGACCAAATAAAAAAATGACGCCAATTGCGCCGATAATTGTAGCGATGTTTGCGCCGGTCTGCATTAAATGCTCGAACTTATCCATAGGTAATAGGGTTGCTGATTATTGAGCTGACTTTGGCCAGATCCTGCCAAAGATACCAACTCGTATAAAAAAACAACAAATTCCCACCTTCTTTTCTTGTGCCCCTTGCCCCTATTGGTTCCTGTACCTGCAACAATTATCTTTACCCCTTATTTTTTAATTGCAGCATAGGAACAAACACACAAGCAGTACTGTAACCCGGTAACCCAACACCTGCATGCAAACGCTTATAAGCGCAGGATAGTAACATTTTTAAACAACACCATATGAAAAAATTGATGACCTCCTTTCTGGCATTGGCTATTTTTGCATTTGTATCCTGTAAGAAAGATAAGGATGAAGCACCTACACCCGCCGGTATTGCCGGTACTTACACCATTTACGAGGTAGAGCAGTATAACCCGCCCTCCACGCACACCCTGCCCAATGATGACGGCGAGCACGGAAAACTGGTAGTAACCGTTAGCGGCGAAACCGCTGCCAAAGTGCAGCTGTTGCTGTATAAGAACAACCAGGTAGAAGCTGATGAAACATTTGATTGTAAGATAGGCAAGGATGCAGACGGTGATATTTTCCTGACCACTGTTTCCGATAACAGGAATGCAGCTTATTTCTTTGATAATGAAGTAGATTTTTATGCTGTTGCCGGCTTTCGCCTGGGAGGCCGTAAATAATGAATACTATGTAAAAAAATAGCATTCCGCCCCTGTGTGGAATGCTATTTCCCCATAAAAAACTGCCTGAAATGTGATATTTTACCAGTAGCATCCACGTATCATCAAAAGCAGGTTATGAAAAAAAGCGTCCTTTATTTATTGCTGCTGCTCTCCTTTTTTGCTGCCAGCGCACAAAACAAACAATACCTCTATGTGGCTACGCCCGGCATCCGCGACTACCTGGGCTACGGGGGCCATGGCATCCTGGTATTTGATATCAATGACCACCACCGTTTTGTGAAAAGGATCCCTACAAAAGGCCTGCACTCCGATGGCACGCCATCCAATGTAAAAGGCATTGCTGTAAGCATTCCGCTTAACAGCATTTATGTAAGCACGCTGGAATCATTGCAGCGCATTGATCTTACTACCGATAAAGTGATCTGGGAGAAACCTTTTGAAAAAGGCTGCGACCGTATGGCTATTTCCCCGGATGGGCTTACCATGTACCTGCCTTCCCTGGAAAATACTTTCTGGAATGTGGTGGATTGTAAAACAGGCAACATCATTAAAAAGATAGAGATATACAAACGCGCGCACAACACCATTTACAGCGCTACCGGCAACCAGGTGTATATGGATGATATCGGCAGCCCCTGGCTATATATTGCAGATACCAAAACGCATACCCTGGCCCGCAAAGCAGGCCCCTTTGCCAATAACATACGCCCCTTTACGGTGAATGGAAAAGAAGATCGTGTATATGTAACCGTTGACAGCCTGCTGGGCTTTGAAGTGGGCGACCTGAAAACCGGCGCCAAGCTGGCGCATGTGGTAGTAGAAGGCTGGGAAATGGGACCCGTACGGCGGCATGGCAATCCCAGCCATGGTATTGGCCTTACACCGGATGAAAAAGAGCTGTGGGTATGCGACGGCCACAATATGCGCCTGCATGTGTTCAGCGCTGCTCCGCCCTACCAGCAGCTTACTACCATTCCCCTGCAGGATATGCCCGGCTGGGTTACCTTTAGCATAGATGGTAAATATGCCTACCCTTCCAGCGGGGAAGTGATCGATGTAAAAACTCGGAAGGTACTGCTAACGCTAACGGATGAATTTAATAACAGCGTGGCCAGCGAAAAAATGGTGGAGGTACAGTTCAACGGTGATAAGGCCGTACGCGCCGGCAACCAGTTCGGCATCGGGCAGGTAAGGTAAGCGCCTACGCTTTCTTACCCTTACCCAAACCTACTTTATAATTATCCGGCGTACCGGTAATTTTAATGTTCATAAAACGGATCTTCTTATCCTTGTCGCGGTATTCAATAGCATCCACCTGGTCAGGATCCACTTCTTCCTGCTTTTTACCGAACAGCATGCGGAAACCTACGGAGGTGACCATCTTCATGGGTATGCGCAGGTAATACTCCATCTGCATGTTCAGCGACTGTTTCCCTGAAATTTCCATAAAGCCCAGGGAGGAATTAATATTCATAGCCGGGATGGATAAAGCTCCATCCTTGAACGTGAGCTTATTGCGCAAAGTATCAAAGCGCACCATGTTCAGGTTCTTATCCTTAAAGTACGACGACATGGCCTGCATGGGTGCAAAGTTTATGAGCACGCCGTTGTAAATAGCTACATCCAGCTGCGCCTTGGAATGGTCTATCAGCGGCGTAAGGTCAGGATGCACCTGTACGTAGCTCTTTATCTGGCCGGTGAGGCGGCCTTTGATATTTTTGTTGATCACATAATCCTGCCCCAGGTAATCCAGCTTCAGCATCATCTTTTCTATGTTCATATCCTGCACATTGATCCTGCTGGTTAAATAGATCTTATCAGGATTGCTGCCGTTGAAATGTGCGTGGGCGGCCAGCTTGCCTTCTGCTATGTCCAGGTTCAGCGTATCCAGGTAGATATGCTGGTTGCTTAGCATCCGCGCATTGGTGGAGAGGTTCTTGATCCATAAACGGTGGTACTTGATCTTGCCTACATTTACCGAGGCGTTAAAATCAATGAACGGCACCTCAAAAATATTAAAGGCTTTGGCGTGCGCAGAAGTTTTGGCTACTGCATTGGTGGCTACCGGCATGTTGGAAATAGACGGTGCAGCGGCGTCTTTGGCGGCTGTCAGCTGGTAGTTGGTGAGCTGGTCTACATCCAGGAAGCGGGAATTAAAGCGCAGGAAATTCTCCTTTTTCCGGCGCGTGGTATCCTTACCGGCATACAGGCGCATGTTTATGTCAAAATCACTGCGGCCTATCTTGCCTTTCAGCGTATCTATCTTTATAAAATTATCCGCACCTATTTTCACATTGCCGCTAATGCTATCCAGCTCAAAGGCATGTTTTTGCAGGCTGCCGGAAATATTGGCGATCTTAATTTTTGCAAAGCGGAACACGGAATCATAGCGCAGGTCTATTTTAGAGCGCAGCCAGATGTTGCGGCCAACTTCGTTATGATAATCGGCCGGCACATAGGTGCGGCTGTATTTGCCTAACAGGTCGTTCATGGCCAGGTGCTGTGATTTCAGGTCAAAGGCTACCTGCGTTTTACCCCGCATTACTTTATTAAACCACAGGGCGTAGTTAATTACACGGCCGCTGAAACGAATGTCGCTGCTATCGATTAAGCCGGCAAAATTGCGTAGCAGCAAAGCGGTGTCATTGATGGTGAGCTCTGCGCCAAAGTCGTGGAATGCATGCGGGTAATGTTTGAACGATGCACGCAGCTGCTCTATCTTAAATTTACCTTTTGGCAGCGGGTTAGGATGCTGCAGCTCATTCACGGAGGTTTCCAGTGAAGCGCCTATATTAAAGCCATAGATCTCTTCCTGTGCCTTGCGCATTTTAGCGGTATCAAAGGCCAGCAGCTCCTTCATGATCATCTTATTACTATTGGCCTTAAACGTAACTAATACCGGTTTTTGCTGCTTGTGAAAAAGGGCCGGCAGGTCGCTGATAGAACCGTTCATGTGAAAGTCGGAATGGCCCAGGTTAAACGAGAGGGAATCCAGCTTTACAAAACCATTACGCATATCCGCATGCAGGTTCAGGTGCTCTATGATGTGCGGATAAGATGGAATACGGAAGGTAAGCCCTTTTACAGTGAGCTCACTTTGAATACCTTCTGTAAGCTTGCCCATGGATTGCTCCGGCACGCTCAGGTCCACCACCTCCTTAAAGTTCATTTTCAGCAAAATGCGGCCGGTAATGCGCTGCAGGTCGGCAATACCCAGGAAATCGCCTACAAAACCCAGCTCCAGGTCGGAATCTATCTGCATCAGCACCTTGGGGTCTGTAAAATCGCGCATAATGAAATTGCCGCGGAAAATGCCCTGCCCGGGGCGGGCATTCATGTTCAGCAAACGCAGCTCTGATGTTTTCAGGGATCGTGCTGCACCATTGGTATAATATCCTTTAAAGGCCAGGGAATCCAGCTTTTTATCGGCCTGCGTATTATGCAGCCAGGCATCGGAACAAGCAAAAGAAAGCTCTATCAGCGGCATTTGCCCGCCAGCCAGCTTACCTTTTACCTTACCATCAAAAGACAGGTGACCTGCATATTTGAAATGCTCCAGCTGCTTGGCTACCGATTCCGGCGCAAAGGCAAACAGCTGTTTAAGGTCCGGCTTATCGCCTTTAATATGCAGGTTCACATCATTGCCATGCAGCAGGTCTGCAGAGCCGGTGATGTTGAACACTGCATCTTCCAGCTGCAGGGTGCCTTTTGGCAGCTGCAGCATCTGGGCGGATTTATTATAAGCCAGCTTAATGGAGGTTTGCAGCTTTTTATGGCGGAACAAAGTGGTATCACCGGGGCGGGTAAAGTCTATGAGCATTTTACCATCCAGGTCGGCCAGTATCTGGGCGTCGTTGGCCCGCAATGCGGATTGTATCCGTTCTATCTGTACTGTGAGCTGCTGCCCGCTTTGCTTATCCAGGTAAGCAATGCGCATATTGCGCAGCACCACTTTTTTAATATCCAGGTCCAGGGGGCTGGCAGTGGTATCTGTTACTACGGTAGTATCCTGCGCTATGCGGCTGGCCTCTACAATATTCAGGCGGCCGGCCCGGTCCTTTACTACGTTCAGAAAACCGTTCTTTAAGCGGATCACTTTCACATGGTATTGCTGGCGCAGAATGTCGGGCAAACTAAAGCCAACGTACATACGCTCCGCCTCATAAATGGGCTTACCGGTTTGCTGCTTGCTGCCGTAAAAGCGTACCTGCCGCAAACCAATGGAGATGTAAGGAAAGTTCTGGAAAATGGAGATATTGCTGCTGCCAACCACCAGCTCACCAGGCAGCTGTTTATTCAGCTCCTTTACCGCTAACCCAACCAGGCGTTGTTGCTGTGAGTATAAAACGGCGGCGGCTATTCCCAGCAGCACCAGCACACAAACAACAGGAATCAGTATAAGACGAAGCAGTCTTTTTCGTGTAATCTTCTTCATAGGTTATGATCGCACATCGGTAATTCAGGGGCAAAGATATGGCACAGGTAGTATAAAGCGGTGTTAAAAAGATCAACCGGCCGGATGCACCGACGGATGGGGTGATTATTATTGAAAATCAGCGGGAAAGGAGACCGGCCAAAAAGAATGTAAAATCATAAATGTAAAATTTAAAACCGACAAAGGAGGTTCATAGAGACCGTTAAAAGACTTTATGAACGAGATAAATGTAAAAGTGGAATGCAGCGAATAAGGGACTGCATTCCACTTTTACATTTGGTATTTAAAATTTTACATTTTACATTCTTCTCCCCTTTCTAATCCCTCGTACCAAAGCTATTCCGCGGGTCCATCTTCATTTTCAGGTCGTATTCCTTTGGCGGCTCTGCATGCAGCAGGTTACGCACAAAATAATCCCAGCGGCGGCGCATCATATAATAGGTATAGGCGC
>NZ_DATCRF010000643.1:0-6266 GCF_036569125.1 Chitinophaga sp.
CAAATACATTGAACAGTATAATAGCGCAGCCGGACAGTGCAAAAAATATTCCCTGGTAAGTGAACGCATGGGATACCAATAAGCAAAGGACGGATATCCAAATGATGCCAAATACGATCATCAGTGATTTAAACGCCCTTAGCGGCCGCAATGCGGATCTGGCTTTTTGTTTTTGCAGCTCCTGTACAATATGCAGGTTCAGTGAAAGCGATCTTTCCAGCTTTTGATCATAAGCCTGCCATAAATTTTTCAGTTCCATCTCATCCATAACCATCAGTTGTTTGTGTTAGCAAATTTTTGTTTCAGTTTTTCCTTTACCCGGCCAATCCTGGTAGCCACATTGGTAGGGGTAAGGCCCAGGATGTCTGCTATTTCCTTATGGCTTTTTTCTTCCAGGTAAAGGATCATTAAAGCCCGGTCCAGCTCATGCAGCGAATTAATGTATTGCCTTAATAACCGTATCTGCTGCTCCGTACCATCGGGCTCCTTATCCGGCGCCAGCTGTAAAAGATCAGGGGTAAGCGGCTGTGCCCGCGCATGCCGCTGCCCCTTGCGGTAAAAGGAGATGGCTACGTTCAGCGCTATCTTATACATCCAGGTAGAGAGCCTGTACTGCTCATCATACCGCTGAAAGGAGCGCCATAGCTGGTAAATAATTTCCTGGCAAAGGTCTTTACGGTCCTCATCATTGCTGCAATACAAATGCGCCACCTTGTAAATAAGGCCCTTGTTTTCCGTAATGATGCGTAAAAATCCCTCAGCTGTTTGTTGCGGAACCATTCGTTTAAATTACAGGTTTTCAATCCATTGTTTGATAGCCACCAGGCTTTTACAGGTAGCAACGGTGTACCATACTGTAATATTCAGCAGCAGCCTTGCAGCAGCGGGTAGTTGTTTCTGTGTTTCCATTCGTTTTCTTTATTATTCGCAGCAGGGCTCCAAAAATCACAGTTCCGGCAAAATATTTTTACTTTTAACGGGAACCATAAAAGTAAACAGCTATGGCGTTCAATGAAATAATGGCCAACAGGGTGCGGGAGATCATTGCAGCCGCCACCAAAAAGGTAGCAGAAAAAAAGATGTTCGGCGGCCTTTGTTTTATGGTAGATGATAAGATCTGTGTAGGCATACGCAAAGATACCATACTGGTGCGCCTGGATCCTGCCGTTTTTGAGCAGGCGCTGGAGCAGGAGGGCTGCCAGCCAATGGTGCATGGGGGCCGGGTAATGAAAGGATATGTGTTTGTGGATGAGAACGTGCTGCACACTAAAAAGCAGCTGTTATACTGGGTGAACCTGGCGCTGGATTTTAACCGCTTTGCCAAACAGGCTAAGAAAAAGTAAAGGCTACCCGCCCGGCCTTTTGCCTCACAGATAACCTTTCTTTTTTGGGGATATAAATGTTTTTATGGAGGTTATTGAAAATTAAGATGCAGCTCTCCCTTACCGTCAAACACACTATTCACTTTCCGCGTTGCTTTCAGATCATCCAGGAAGTTTTGTATAGGCCGCTGCCGGTTCACAATAACAGAATAATGCACGTCCGGCAGTTTAGGATCATCAATATGAATGCGGATGTTATACATTCTTTCCAGCGCATTGCAAATGTCGCGCAGCGGGGTGGCCACATAGATCTGTAACCCATCCAGCCAGGCCAGCACCATGTTCTCCTCAAAAGGCGTTACGGATACCTGCCCGCTTTGTTTGTCAATCGTAGCTGCCAGCCCGGGTTTCAGCGGGGTCATTTTTCCTTTCACATTTACCATTACTTCCCCCTTTACCAATGATACCCGTATATGCCGGTCATAAGTGTTTACATTAAAAGCAGTACCCAGTACAATAATATCCGCCTGCCCGGAGTGGATGGTGAATAAGCGGTTGGCATTGCCCTGCGCTTCAAAATAGGCTTCTCCCTCCACATACACTTCGCGTTTATCCGCTCCAAAAACAGAGGGGAACCGCAGGCTGCTGCCGGCGTTTAGCCGTACCAGGGAGCCGTCTGTTAAAGCGGCGCTATAGGTATAGCCGCGGGGTACAGTCAGGGTGTTCCATTCCCCCTGCCCGTTGCTTTGTTTGGGGGTGATGGTAAGCCGGGTGCTGTCGGCTGTAAAAGTGGCGTCATGTGTACTGGCGGCGCCCAGCTGCACAATGGGCAGGGTATGGCCATCATAGGTTTGCAGGGTGATCACCTCCGCCGCTGCCAGGGCCGGCCGCTGCATCTGCCGCTGAAATACGGCAAGGCCTATGCTGAATAACGCCAGGCAGGCAACCGTGATGGCACGGTTGGTAGGCGGGTGCTTATGCAGCAGCCGTACAAACCGGTCAAATACCCTGAACAATGAACGAATGTAATGGCCCTCATGAAACATGCTCATGTTAAGATCAAGTTGAATGAACAATTCCTGGTTTTCAAAGGAATGGATAACGCGGAAAGTACAGAGCCGCCTTTAATGGTATAGAGGGGGATTACACTTTACGGATACAATACGGGTATTAGTATGATAATGTACTATTCATCCGGAGAGCGGGGCTATTTTTTATGCCCGGCCGGGAACAGCCTTTGTAAACCTCAGGCAGGATTACCACCTCCTATTGTAAACTTTAAACCGGATTAAGTTGCATCGATTTAAGTGTGCCACATCTCTAAGGTGTGGCACACTTATAGATAAGCCATAGATAAGTCCCCTCTTATAAGGGTGAGCTTATAGAGAGCTTACATACGGCTTACATACGGCTTATAGGGGGCTTATCTATTTTCTGCAACCGGTTGTTGCTACCGGAACAGTTGAAGGCCCCATCCTTAAACCACCTGACAAACCCCGATATTTTTTATAACTTACCACCCTTCAATTAAAAGCAGTGAATGTGAGCTCACCAGCCGGCAACCGTTATTTAGCAGCCATTTTATTCCTATTAGTGATAAACGGCGCCTATGCCCAAACAAAAGATCCAATAGCTTATGTAGATCCCTTTATTGGTACCGCTAAAAGCAGCGTGCTTACCAAATGGGGCAGTGAGGGCGGCGCCTATCCCGGCGCTGTAGCGCCCTGGGGTAATATTCAGCTAACACCGGAAACCCGTGTTAGCGGGGCAAGGGGGTATGATTACAGCGATACTTCCATTTACTACTTCAGCTGCCTGCACCACCATAGCGGCTTTCCCGGCGGCTCCGCAGGCCAGTTATTCATAATGCCGGTGAACAGCCTGGATACCTTTCAGCCGGGCGCCTATCACCGCCGCTTTTTACATACTGAAGAAAAGGCATCGCCGGGGTATTACCGGGTGCTGTTCCCCGATAATAACACCCTGGTAGAGGCTACGGCCACCACCCGCACAGGCCTGTTCCGTTTTACTTTTGCGCCGGGCGTAATACCGCAGCTGTTTATTGGCGATGGCCAGCGCTTTAATACCGTTACCCGTTTTGACCTGGCCTATACTCATAAAAAAGCCGTGGAAGGCGGCACCCTGTTTACGTTTGCAGCTGCAGCAGCCGGCCCTACTACCTTAATACTGAAGCTAAGCACCTCCACTGTAGGGCAGGAAAGCGCCGCCCGTAACATTGCCGTGGAGCTGGATAGCGCTTTTGACCGCATCCATGCGCGTACCCGTGCCGCCTGGGCCAAAGCCCTGTCAGTAGCGGAGGTAAAGGATAGTGATGAAGCGCATAAAACCGTTTTTTACACCGCCTTATACCACGCCCTGTTAATGCCCTGGATCATTTCCGATACAGATGGCGGCTACCGCGGCGCTGATGGAAATATTTACCCGGTAAGCGGGGCCGCGCAATACGGCGGCTTCTCGCCCTGGGATACCTTCCGTTCCCTGCACCCCCTGCTATGCCTGTTGTTCCCATCGGTACAAAAGGATATGGTGTTATCCATGCTGGATGTGTATCAGCAAACCGGCCACCTGCCGGTGGAGTCCATGACGGGCAACCATGCAGTGCCCATTATTACCGATACCTACCTGAAAGGCATACCGGGCATTGATAGTAAGCTGGCTTACAAGGCCCTGCAAAAAAGCCATGCAGATACGCCTTTCCTGCAGCCCGACCTGGCAGTGTACCAGCAGCAGGGCTACATTCCCTATACTTACCCGGAATCCGTGACCCGCACCGTGGAGTATGCCTATGACGACTGGGCGCTGGCGCAGTTTGCAGAAAAGGTGATGCACCGCAGTGATGATGCCGCTGCATACCTGCAAAGAAGTTATGCCTACCGTAATCTTTTTCATGCCGGTGAAATGTTTATGCTGCCGCGTAATGGGGATGACTATAAGCTGCAGCCCGGCACCACCGGGTATAAGGAAGGGGATGCATGGATCTACTCTTATTTTGTGCCGCAGCACCCGCAGGACTTAATAAACCTGATGGGCGGCCGGCAGCTGTTCACCCGGCGGCTGGATGCTGCGCTTACCAACGGGCAGATCATTTTTGATAATGAAACCGTATTCCATGTGCCCTGGCTGTTCAATGAGGCCGGCGCAGCGCAGTACACACAAAAATGGATCCACGATATCTTATACCACCGCTTTACGCCCACTCCTGGCGGGCTGCCGGGCAATGATGATCTGGGCAGCACCTCCAGCTGGTATATATTCAGCGCCCTGGGTATTTACCCGGCCTGCCCCGGTAAGCCGGAGTATAGCATAGGCGCGCCCCTGTTCCAATCCGTAAAGCTGCACCTGGAAAACGGTAAAACGTTCACCATTAAACGCAGCACAGCGCCGGGCGCTTACATTCGTTCTGTAAGCCTCAATAAGCAGCCGTATGGCCATATTCATCTTTCGCATGCACAGGTAATAGCCGGCGGGGAAATGGTGTTTAATACCGCAGCTGCGCCGGTGCAGCAATGGCCTTTGCAGGATAGCGTAACTACTGAGCAGCCGGAGTTTCAGCTGAAGGAATACCACCTGTCTGCAAACAAAGTAACACCGCATGAGCTTTTTTACCTGCATTTCACACTAAGCAATAACGGCAGTATAGGTACCAAACAGCTGCAGGTGCTGGTGAACGGGCAGGTGTATGCGTACAGGAATTGTTTGGTGAATAAAGGAGCCAGTGTAACCGACAGTATACCGCTGCGTTTATACAAAACCGGTACAACCAGCATAACCATAAAAGGTTTGCCTGCACAGGCAGTAACAGTTACAAAACCACCAACGCCTTACCCCGCCTTGCCGGAGGTGCAGCAGCTGGCTATACGACCCCTGGTGCAAAAGGGCGATACGCAGCAGCTTACTTTTACCGTACAGAATATTGGCGGCGAGGCCCGTACCTTTCAGCTGCCCATCCGCCTGCAGGATAGTGTGATCAATACCCTGAAGCTTACCCTGCAACCGGGCCGGCAAAAGAATATTACCCAACAGTTTGTTGCAAAACAGGCCGGCTGGCAGCAGCTGCAGGCCGGCGATGTAAAAGAAAAGTTCAGGGTATATGCCACGCCCCTTGAAACCCTGCTGCTGGACCTGCAGTTCCGGCAAACAGACAGCCTGGTTACAGACCATTCCGGCTTTAATAACCACGGGCATATTATTTCCACCCAGGCAGCTACCGGCAAAGCCGGGGTGTTATTGAGCGAACAATGTTATGTGGAAGTACCCAATGCACGCAGCCTGGATGTAATGGGCAATACCATTACCATGATGGCCTGGGTATACCCGGAGCGGGGAATAACAGGCGGCAACGGGCTTACAGATGTTTTCACCAAAGGGGATGCCCATGTGCTGCAGATAGCCAATAATAAAGACCTTACCTTTTTTGCCGGCGGCTGGGGCCGGGGCGATGTGAGCACGCCTTTGCCGGACAACTGGTTCGGGCACTGGCACCATATAGCAGGGGTATGTGATGGCGCCAGCTTACGCATTTACATAGATGGTGTTTTAAAGGCCACTACCCGGCTGGATGGGCCTGTGAACCTGTCCATCACCAATAAATGGACGCTGGGCCGTAATGAGGAATTTCCTAACGCCCGCATTTTTAACGGGTATATGGATCATGTAAAAGTATTTGCCGCACCGCTCTCCACACAGGAAATTATCAGGGTTATGGAGCCTGCGCCGGCTTACGGGGCTGCCGTAAAATAACTTACTTTTACATCCCTTAATAAAACCATGCATATGTCAGCTGTAGCAGTACGTCCTATACAACCGGAAGATAATTTGAAGCTGGCCGCCATTGTGCGCAATGCGCTGGCCGAACATAAGCTCAATAAGCCAGGTACGGTGTTTACAGACCCAACTACGGATAACCTGTATAAGCTGTTTGAT
>NZ_DATCRF010000644.1:0-2509 GCF_036569125.1 Chitinophaga sp.
CCGCTCCAGCCCCATACGGCTACGCGGGAAGTATCCATATAAGGGCGCTTCAGCAGCTCGGTAGCAGCCATGGCCTGGTCGCGGGAGTTAATGAGGCCTACCTTGCGGTAAATACATTTACGCCACTCGCTGCCTTTGGGCAAGGGAGTGCCGCGGTTATCCATAGAAACGTAGATGTAACCATCATCTGCCATATCCCCGTTGTACAGCGGGTTACGGCCGGCTCCAAATTCATCTTTTGCAGTTGCGCCGGCAGGTTCGCCATACACATAGAACACTACCGGGTATTTTTTGGTGGAATCAAAGCTGTTGGGCTTACGCATCCAGCCATCCATAGTTACCCCATCTGCCGTGGTAACGGAGAAGAACTCCACCTGTTTATTGGCAGCAGGCAGCTTGGTTTTGATCTCTGCAGAAAGGTTATTCCCATTGCTTTTATGATCCGGCAGGTGCACAATTTCAGAGTAGGGGTAAAAATAATTGTTGGAGAACTGGTGTACGGCATATTGTCCGTCCGGCGATATTTCGTACGAGTGCGTGCCCGGCTGGTCTTCCGGTGTAACGCGCTGTGGCTGGCCTTTTCCGTCAAGCGCTACTTTGTACAGGTATTGCTGGGTAGCCACTTTGGGCGATGCCAGTATGTAGATCAGCTTATGCGCTTCATCTACTTTAGGAATGCCGATCACATCATAGTTACCGGGTGTAAGCAGGGTTTCTTTGCCGCCTTTCAGCTCAATGCTGTACAGGTGGCGCCAGCCGTCCTTTTCACTTACCCATACAAAGGCGCTGCCGTTCTTTATCCAGTCCCAGCCTGTAATATCATCATCGTCCCAGCGGGATTTTACGTCTATCCAGGCTTTATCGCTTTCTTCAAACAGCGTTTGTGCTACACCGGTAGCCGCGTTGCATAAGATCAGCTTACTCTGGTTCTGCTTGCGGTTCAGCTGCTGAAGGATGATCTCGTTCTTACCCGGCACCCATTCCATGCGGGGAATGTAGTGCTGCTGCGCATCGCCGGGTACCTGCAGCCAGGTGGTTTTTGCGGTATTAATATCTACCACGCCTACACGGCAGGCAGAAGGGCTCTCCCCTGCCTTGGGATATTCTACCGGCACTGTAAAAGAGTAAATAGAATCCGTATTATCTATCATCAGGAAGTCGCGGATCTTGGTGGCGTCTATTTGCCAGTAGGCAATGGAGCGGCCATCGGGGCTCCAGCGGAAACCATCGCGGCAGCCAAATTCCTCCTCATAGGCCCAGTCGAACGTACCGTTTATAAAACGGCGGGTGCCATCATTTGTGAGGGGTTTTACCTCACCTGTGGCAAGTTCTTCCACATAAAGGTTATGTTCGCTTACATAGGCTACTTTGGAGGCGTCCGGAGAAAACTTGGCAAACATCAGGGACGATGCCGGCCTTCCCTTTCCTAACTGTTTGAGCTGCTTTGTGTTAATATCCAGCACCCAGTAATCGCCCCGGGTCTGGTAACGCCATACGCGTTTGGAATTGGTGTAGATCAGTAATTTTTGCTCATCGGCCGAAAAAATAAAATCTTTTATTTCCAGGGGCTGGGCAGCTCCCTGCGGGGTAAGCTGGGCGGCCGGTATGGTTACCTGGGTTTGCCCGTCTTTTAAGCCGGTGGCTATAATAGCTGCATTTTCAACACTATAAACCGCCTGTCCGTTCCGGCTCCATTTGGTACTTTTTCCCGGTTGGGCCTGTGAGGCCAGCTGCAGCAGGCAGCAGCAAAGCAATAAACAATAACGTAATGGTTGCATTTGTTCTGGTTATATAAAAACGGCAAGATAATTGTTTTTAGGGCTTATCGAAAATATAAAGGATACCGTACACACCGACTGAACAATATGACGTTACCATTGTAATAGATTAGCCACCATATCGTTATGTGGATAATTTTTCCTGTGGAAAACGTGTTTATATTTTTTTATATAGATTCTTTTCATACATTTAGGAAATAATATATTTAGTAGGCGGACAAGTAACTATCCTTTGAAAAACAATAATTTATGGTTCAGATAAGCTATTCCTATAAAAACCGGGAATTCCTGCAACTTGAAGATGCGCTGTTAAACCAATTAGCCCAGACGGGCAAGACCTTACTTTACGCTTTACTGGAACCCATGCAGGATGCCCTGCTGCGGGAAAATGGAAAGATCCGTATTAACCTGGATCAGCATCCTAAAATAGAGCTGGTAGGTTTTAGCATGAATGTGAAGGAACAAATAGAAATGACCCTGCGGGGCGAAGCATAATTAATGATGTGCACATGTGCAAATATGCAGATGTGCAGATGAATGACCGAAGCGTACGCCTATCCTTATTTGCATATCTGCATATTTGCACATCTGCACATTCCCCCAGTTATTCGTACATAAGAAACTGCGTATTTCCACAGCGCTGCTTTCGGAATCTACTGCATTTACAAACTTTGTAAACCTTTTATTTTCCCCCGTTGTTTATACTGTAACGGCCATGCATAACATAGCGC
>NZ_DATCRF010000645.1:0-4758 GCF_036569125.1 Chitinophaga sp.
GGGGCATGGCAAAATCCCATCCTTTCCCTCCTACCCAATCTATAAAATTCCAATAGGGCGTGCCTCTTAATGAACCATCTGCCCCCTGGTATTTGCTGAAAAAATCCAGCACGGCGCGTTCGCCGGTCAGCTTGTCTTTTAGAAAGCTGCTGTCTGCCCGGTACATGCGGTAATCATACAGCATACCAATATACCATAAGGAAAAGGTGGAGATGATCTGCGTACTATGTGTAGGCCAGCGGCTTTGCGTAACGCCTTCCGTTATGCGGGAATGGTCCATCAGGTTAATAGCATTGCGCGCCAGCCGCTCGTCGCCGCTATTGTAATAGCTGATCATGGCCTGTATGCGCGTATCCCCTATGTACTGCAGCTGCTCGTAATAAGGGCAATCCCAGTAGGTTTCCATGGCGCAGAGGCGGGCGGTGTGCCATCCTATCTCCAGGATCTTTTTTATTTCAGTATTATCCGTATTAAAAACCGCATTGAATTTAAAAGGATAGCCGGTAAATACGCCGGAAATATCATCTATCACCAGGGGTTCTCTTTGAGTATGGATCGTTACCAGTATATAACGGAAGCTCCGCCAGTAAAGGCTTGTATAAGACTGGCCAGTGCTGCCATCGGAAATTAAACTGTCCTTTCGTCCTTTAAAGTCTTTGCCATCCACATCATTCCGGTTGCCTTTGCGGTCGCCATACTTTTTTACATCATCAAAAAGAGATTCTGCATACCGCATGGAAATACCGGCATCCCTGCCCTTGCTAAAAATTAAGTTGATGTATGCGTTGGTCAGGTAGGTTTGATCCAGCAGAAAAGAAACGGTAGTATCGGCCGGGATGGTAACAGCTGTTTTTGACGCAGGGAAGGTAGCAGGCAGGCTGATGCCGCTTGCTTTACGCACAACAGGCACCCGCTGGTAAGTAAGCTCCATCTGGGGCAATGAAGAAGGTACCAGCATCCAGCCATAGCCATCGCCCCCACCCTTTAAACGGCCCCCGAATAAATTAGCGGCCATTGGCCAGCGGCTGTCATCAAAATCAATAGCCGTCCAGCCATGAACAGATTGCCGCATATCCACCAGCTCACCTGTACTGGCGGCAAAAAAGCCCGTGATGGGCTGGTATCCCCTGTCCCGGGTACATTTCCAGGTGTTGTTGGTATTCAGGACCTCTTCACTGGAGGTGCTGCCCTGTACAATGAAGGCGGTTCTCAGGGTGATCTGCGCCTCCGGGCGGTTATCAGCCTCATTAAACACCAGCGCTGCCACAGTATTTTTGCCGGCAGCCAGGTAAGGCGCAAGGTCTACTGTTTCATAATTCCAGTAATAGGTATCCCCGCGCGCCGGTCCTAACGATACCAGTGTACCATTTACATACAATTTATAACGGTTGTCGGCCGATACATGGATGATAAAGCTGGCAGGTTTAACGGCGAGGTCAATATTTTTCCGGAAATAATAAACCCCGTACCCATTGCCCGGGTCATTGGGCGCCGCAATCCAGTTGGCATTCCATGGCCTGCTTTCCGGAGACTGGGCATAGCTGGTTTGATTCAATAAAAAGCTGCAAAGCGTGAGTACCACAGAAAAAAATCTATTCATTGATGCGTGGAATTAGAATGAAAGCCCAATATAAGGGTCTCTATGTACTCCGCATCCTACACTATCCTGCTCCCGCCTAAGGAGGATGTATCAAAAATAAAAGAAGGGCCTGAGAATCGCTTAAACGACGACCTACCTTCATCAGGTACCCGAGTAAAAAGAGGCTGCATCATACTTTTGATACAGCCTCTCTTTTTTACCTTCAGCAGCTAACGGTTACCTTTAAAAAAGTAGCAGGAATAGATGTATTTCCTGTGCCGCTTTTGTTCTGGCTGTTAAATAAAGCTACTAATTCACTTTGCAGCTCCGAAGCCTTGCCATTTTTTTCAGCCGCTTCAAAAGCATTCATGGTAGGACCGTAATAGTCCTTGAAATTTTTAACAAATTCCGCAGGTGAATAAGGCGCATTAAACGTAAAAGTTTCCCTGGAAAAGCTAATGTTCTCTTTTGGAATACCGGCGCTGTTAAAACGCTCTATCACATTGCTCTCCACACCCCATAACATAGGGCTTACGAAGCCCTCCGGCGGCGGTGGTGTATAAGCGGAGCTGATCTTTAAGATCTGCGCTACCAGCGTCGGATCACCCGGGATCCAGTTTCCCATGACTATTCTTCCGCCCGGGCGGGTAACCCGCACCATTTCCCTGGCCACATCAAACGGTTTGGGCGCAAACATAGCGCCGAAAAAGCTCATTACCAGGTCAAAGCTATGATCGGCCAGCATATGCAGGTCCGTTGCATCGCCTTCCTGGATGCTGCAGTTGCCAAGCCCTTCTTTTTTGATCCGGTTGTTGCCCGCTGCAACAAGGTTCCCTGCAATGTCAACACCTAATACCTCCGCGCCCAGTCTTGCTGCAGGCAGCGCCGTAGTGCCGTCTCCACAACCGAGATCAAGCACCTTACATCCCTGTTTAATGTCCAGGCCAGCTACCAGCGCATCGCCGCTTTCCCGCATGGTTTCGGCTATACGGGTAAAATCACCCTTTTCCCACAAAGTTTTGTTTGGATTCATTGTACTGTAATTTTGGAGTTAATAATTCGGGGGTTCAATAAAATTTATTAGCAAGTTGGAATTTGTCCCTGGTTTATTGGCAATAACCGCAGTGCTTCACACAACCTGAATTATACTTTAAGTTAGCACAAATCAGTGAACAAACCAATCCCTCATTAGCAAACAGCATGATGACAGATCATAGATCATTTATCATTAACTAACGGTTTTGGATAAATGATTTTAATTTATATATTGTTCGCTTAATAATTATTTATTTTCCATATGCTCACTTTACAGGAATTTTCACAAAATTTTGGAACCTCCCCTGTTCCGCAAGCGTTAGCCCTTCTGCTGGAATTTCAGAATGAAACAGGTTTTGAATATTATTCGGACGGATTTGGCCTGCTGCGTGACGACAAATCCGGACTGCTCCATGGATGGTCAGCAGCGCCTGCATTCCTGGATAAACTAATGCCTTTTGCACAGGCAAACGGTTCCGGTTCTTTTTATGCTTTATGGCAGCATGATGCTGCTACAGATCTTGCGGCATTACCGGTAGTGCTTTTCGGGGATGAAGGCGGAGAATATGTGGTTGCGGAAAATATCGCAGGTTTATTACAATTGCTTACGATAGATGCTGAGCCGATGGTTTATGATGGCGTTGACTTTTATAAAGATCCCGAACAGGATCCCAGTGATTATGCTGAAGAATATAAAACCTGGCTGATGGAGCAGTTTAAATTAGCCCCCGTTGAGGAAGCAGAGGAGATCATTACTCCTGCACAGCAGAAATACCAGGCTGCTTTTGATGAATGGAAAGGTGCGTTCTTTGGCAATTGAGCCCCTGTTTAATTCAGATCAGCCACTTTTAAAGATCTTTTTACGCGGAGATGTTAAAAAATCTTTAAAAGTGGCGCCCCTGCACCTTAAAATTTGCTTATAACTTTTGCTGCAAACTTATTGAAACAAGGCTTTCTGTAACTTTCGCTTCTAATTCAGGCATGTTATGGCGAATGGAAGCAAATCACCACATATCCTCAATACATCTACAAACCTGCTGGGGTTTTGTTTAATAGTGCTCACCTCTATCAAAGTCATGCATTTTAATAACAGCACCCTCATTGATGATAGCACGGGAGTTGCCGCGCTGTTACTAATGGCCAGCTGTTTGCTTTCGTTCCTTTCCATGCGTGAGGATCATGGGCGAAAGAGCGAACAGCTGGAAAAGGTGGCAGATTATGTTTTCCTGGTTGGGCTGATCTGTATCAGCGTTACAACCGTGCTGGTATCCTTTAACCTCATCTCATAGCTATCAGCTCCCCGGTCTCACCCCAAATAAATAGGTAGGAGTTTGAAGATGGTTTGTATAAGAACGAACCCGGTTCGTATAATAAGCAAAATACCGATCCCTGCACCGGCTACTTTTGGCCCGTCTAACTAAAACACCGCTATTTCAGCGGCTGTAAAAGTAAGATGAGCAAGAAGATCATATGAACAGGAAAATCTTTGTACTATTCTTATTCAGCTTTGCATTAAAGGTGCATGCACAGGAGAACTGGACCTTAAAACAATGCATTGATTATGGCCTGAAGAACAACCGGAACAACACTATTTATGCCAATGAAAAGCGGGCGGCTGATGCTAAGGCAAAGGAAGTGCTGGCCGACTACCTGCCGCAGATAAGCCTCACATCAACGCTGGACGACAATCTTAAGCTGCAGCAAACAGTGATCCCTGCAGGCATCTTCGGTCCTAACGATGTAAAGGTATCTTTAAGCAAGCAATATAGCAGCAACGCTACCGCGCAGCTGGACCAGGTGATCTTCGACCAGTCCATGCTTACCGGCCTCAAAGCCAATAAATACAACCGGCAGCAGGCAGCGCTTAACATACAGCAAAGCCAGGAAGCCATCATTTACAACATCAGCACCGCTTACTTCCAGATCTTCGTGTACCGGCAGCAGTTAGAGCTGCTGCAGATCAACAAAGAAACCTATGAAAAGCAGATAGCCATCTACCGCCTGCAGGTAAGCAAGGGCACCGCATTGCAAAAAGACCAGGATAAGGTTACCGTTGACTATAACAATACCATTTCCCAGATCCGCGTAGCAGAAAGCAACCTGCAGCTGGCGGAAAACGATCTGAAATATGAAATGGGGTATCC
>NZ_DATCRF010000646.1:0-4634 GCF_036569125.1 Chitinophaga sp.
CCTTCAATAATGTGAAGGTAGGCACCGCTGTACCGGGGTTCCGGGTAGTGACCGCCACCACCAACATGTTTATAGATGCCAATCACGGGCAAACCTTCATCACAGGGCTTGGCAACACGGCTAATGCAGGTGCGTTGATAACGCTGGTGGAAGGGTTTACGGACTGGCCGGAAAATACAAGTGTATGGCGCAGCAAGGATACTACCTATTACGACTATCCCAACCAGCGCATTAATATTCTGCGCCGTTATACCAACAAAGCCTATGGCAATTTAAAAGTAGAAGCAGAGGGCTGTGATTATTATAACGATCTCTCCGCCGGCAACAGCGGCGGCACCTACCGCGATGGGAATATTGACATTGTTAAAACCGGCGATGCAAACGGCGGATGGCATGTAACCAACACCCAGGCCGGCGAATGGCTGGAGTGGAGAGAGCTGCCCCTGCTAGCAGCTACCCGTTTCCAGGTAAGGTATTCCTCTAACCAGGCCGGCTCCGTGCGTTTTATTGTAGATGGCGTTAGCCAGCCGGTTATTAACCTGCCTGTTACCGGTAACGGCAGCTATGCCACTGCCGATGCAGGTGCCATTTCTTTTGCCGGCAACAGCCTGCACACGGTGCGCTTGCAGGTGGTGAGCGGTAACCCGGCCATTAACTATTTTAATATAGTAGCACAATAATATTCACGTCTAAAAACCATGTCATGAAAGATCTTTTATGCATAGGGCTCATCAGCCTTTCACTGGGATGCGCCAAGCAGCAGCTGTTAACGGCTGAAGCGGCTAATTCCACGAAGAATAAAGACCAGGTAAAAGCAAATGCAGCACTCGTAACACCCGGCGCAGTAGGCGATACCAACATCAGATACTTTGGCCGCTGGAATTTCAGCAATAGCAACCAGTATGAAAGCGACTGGGGCGGCGCCTATATTAAAGTGAAATTTACCGGCACCACCGTTAAGATCAAGGTAGGCAATAACACCAACTACTATGCAAAAATTGATAACGGCCCATGGGTAAGCTATAAAGGCGTTAGCGGTACGGTGAACCTTACGCCCACACCCCTGGGCAGCGGCACGCATACCTTATCAGTGGCCCAGGGAAAAGACTACAGCTACGTATTTATTTTCCAGGGATTAATACTGGATGCCGGCGCTGCCACCAGTAAGCCGCAGGTAAGCACAGACCTGATAGAATACATAGGCGATTCTATTACGGCCGGTTATACAGATGACCAGGCCAATGTTTCTGATTATGCATGGGTATGTTCGGAGGCATTAGGGGCTGAACATACGCAGATCGCCTACCCGGGCATAGCGCTCACCAATAACTTTGGCATCAATGCGAATAAAACCGGCATGGAGATCCAGTATTTCAAACAGCAATCGCTGGCCTTTACCAACTCGCCGGACTGGGATTTTACCCGGTATACGCCTAAGGTGGTGGTGATCAATCTTGGCCAGAATGATCAAAGCACACAGGTGCCCGACAGCCTGTTTCAAAGCACCTACATTTCCTTTCTGGGAAAAGTAAGGGCTAAATTCCCCAATGCGCACATTTTTGCTATGCGCACTTTTTTTGGCGTAAAAGCTGCACAAACACTGGCTGCTGTAAATGCAAGAATAGCAGCCGGCGACAACAAAGTGCACTATATTAATACAGATGGATGGCTTACGCGTAACAGCCCGGACTACACGAATAATACGGATGTACATCCCAGTGTAAGCGGCCATATAAAAGCCGCGGGCCGTTTACAGCCCATTCTGGCGCCTTACCTTAGCCATTAGTAATACTGCGGCTGTATCAGGAATGATACAGCCGCTTTTTTTGCGGCCATACTTCATTGAGGAATGAAGTGTTGATCCCGGAAGTGCTGTTACTTTGTGGTAATTATGAAAGAGATCTTACTGAAAATGAAAAGCCTGTTCGCTGGTAAATGGGCAGGGGAGGGATTTGCCAAATTCCCTGCCATTGACGATACCGCCTATACAGAGCAGCTGGAATTTATACCGGATGAGTACAAGGACGCTATTTTTTTCCGGCAAAAAACATGGTATAAGAACAACACGGAAAAGAACGGCCATACCGTTTTCTGGGACACCGGGTTCATTATATTAAAGGAAGATAAGATCCTGCTGCACAGCGTGCAGGTAGGCGGGCGTATTGAAACTTATGAACTGGTGCACGCGGAGAATGAAACATTTATGTTTAACAGCGCAGCTATTTTAAATGATCCCAGGTCCATCCGCTCACAAAGGGTTTTTACCGTGAGTGGCGGCCGCTTTCATTATGAGTTGAATATGGCCACCCATGCAGCTGATTTTCAAAACCATTTAATGGCTGATCTGGAAAAGGCTGCGTTTTAGGGAACGACTGACTGTTAAAGGAGCGCAATCATAGAACAACGTTGACGCCGCTGCGCCTGGCCCGCATAACAGCAGAGTTGCTTACCTTTGAAAAAACGTTTGTATGGCTATCCATATAAAAAGGATCTACGATCCTGTTTCAAAGACCGATGGCTACCGCATACTGGTAGACCGTTTATGGCCGCGCGGCATTAAAAAGGAAGACGCGCATATTGATGAATGGATGAAGGAAATAGCACCTTCCACAGAATTGCGGAAATGGTTCCATCATGAGGAGGGGAGCTGGGAAGCATTCCGTAAGAAATATCATGCTGAATTAAAGGCTTCACCGGCAGTAGAAGCGTTAAGGTCCTGTATCAAAGAACACAAGACCGTAACATTTTTATATGCTGCAAAGGATGAGGAGCATAATCATGCATTGGTGTTGCAGGAGTTTGTAGAAAAGGATAAGTGATTACCTGCGTGTAAATATTCAAAAAGGGCAAAAAAGACTCCCTTATATCTAATTCCCCCAAAAAAATCTTACCCCCTTGTAAGTAATTCCTCCCCCTGTACCTGTCCTCTATTTACAACCTGTTCTGAAAACCCGGTTCCACGGTCGTGAGCACGCAGTATTGTTGAAGCTGGACCCGTCTCAATAAGCATGTAGCACAATTCTTCATTACCATAAAAATTGAAAAACATGAAAATTCCACTATCTGTAAGCTGCAGCAAAGCCCTGGCTGCCTTCTTGTTCACCCTCACCTTCACCGGTTGCGCTAAAAAGGAAGTAAAAGAATTGGAAAAAATGTCCGCTAACAGCGCCAGTGAAAGCGCGGTAACTGCCAGCTCCGTACAGCCGGTAAAGTCAGAAGCGCTGCTGGCCATGCAATGTTATAATAATGCTTTTTACCATGAGTACGGCACTTATGGCTCCTCTTTTAAGGCATATTACTATTCCGATGTTACTCATTCCGGCAGAATGGATTTCTGGAAGCAGGCAGAAGCCATTGAAACTATCATAGATGCTTATACGATCAGCAACGATCCCGATCTGAAGAACAAAATGGTATACCTGTATAATGGTATGAGGGATGGTTACGGGCTGCTGTGGAGCTCCAACATTTATAATGACGATGTGATCTGGGGCGCGCTGATGTGCATCCGCGCTTTTCAGTTCACCAATGACGGCGGCATGAAAGATATGGCCAAAAATAACTTTGACATGGTTTGGAACCGTGCCTGGGATACCAACCTGGGCGGCGGTTTATGGTGGACCACTGCCAATAACACCAAAAATGCCTGTGTAAATGCACCGGCAGCCATTTGCGCCATGTACCTGTACCAGGCTACCGGCGATGTTAGCTACCGCGACAAAGCCAAAATGATCATGGACTGGATGGTGAGCAAATTATATAATGCCGGTACCGGCGCGCTTGCAGGCGCTATGAATGCCGCCGGCAATATTACCGAAGGCACCCGCACCTACACGCAGGGTACTTTTATAGGCGCCTGCAACCTGCTGCACAACGCTTATCCCTCCAATAATTACAAGGCAATGGGGGCCAAAGCCATGGACTATACGAAAAACAGCATGTGTAATGCACAGGGCCTGCTGCCGGATGAATATGATAACGAAGATTGCCAGGGCTTTAAGTCCATTTTTGCACGCTGGGCATGTAAGTTCACACATGATCAGGGATACCAGAGCACCTACGCCTCCTGGCTCAATTATAATGCTGCGGAAGCCTGGGCCTACCGGAACTCCAGCGGCCTTATGTGGGGCCAGTGGTGGCGCAGAACGCCGGACAGTTATGTAAACGCTTTCGAAACCACCTGTGGGGTAGCTATGATGAACGGAGTGTGGTTGTTTTGATGTTTAAAGAAGGAAAGGCCGGCCTTTGTGCCGGCTTTTTTTATGGATTTTAAATTTAAAATTATTATAATATATTTACATGATTAACAAGCGTACAAATTAGCTGATCCCTTCTATGAAAGTATTCCGTCTGCTCGTGCTAACAGCATCTGCAATGATTGTCTTTTCTTTTTCTTTTGCCCAGATTGTAAAGACTATTAAACCCACCATTGGAGATAAGAACAATTACTCTAAAAAAGAGCAGCAGCTGTGGCAGCAGGCGCTGGACAATTATGCAAAGATAGATACCCGTGAGCTGTCTTATGAAAAATTAGCACCTAAAGACAAAGCATTTATTGACAGCATGGAATTGGGCTATGGGCCTATGACGGAAGGCCCGGGATGCAGCTGGTATTGCGGAGGGCTGATGTATAG
>NZ_DATCRF010000647.1:0-14861 GCF_036569125.1 Chitinophaga sp.
GCTCTAAGCCGTAAGGTTTAATTACATTCAGCAGGGAACGCACAAATGCTTTTTCCTTAAAATTTTCTTTCCCGGCATTTATTTTCAGCTGCAGCAGCTCTGATCTGCAAATGAAGCTTACATCGTGCTGCTTTTCTATAACCTGTAATATTTCTCCCAATGTTTGCACTTGTTTGCGTGCTACCTGGGAGGGGTACATGTTGTAGGCCGGTGTATTAATGGCTGCCAGGTCCTGTGCATGCAGGGAAGGCCCCAGCAAACAGGCCGCACATAGCAATGCGTAGCCGCCCATTATTTTTAACGGTACATTTGTCAGCATATCAGGGATTTTATTTTTTATTTTTTTGGTCGAATAAAGACCGTGTCTCCGCTTTTTTCAATTTTTACATTCAGCGCAAAGGCTAAAGTTTCCAGCAGCAGCTTTTCATCTTTTACGCGTAAACCGCCGGAAAGCTTTGTACGCGCCAGCTCCGCCGTACTAATACGCACCTGGTAACCATAAGTATCTTCTATGTAAGCAGCCATTTCCTGCAGGGTTACATTTTGCAGCTGCTGCCTTTCGTCTTTCCATACTGCATATAGATCTGCATTTACTTTTTTCTTGATGACCTTATTCTTCTTTACAGCATATTGTACAAAATCGCCGGGAGCCAGCAACAGCGGGTGCTCCGGCAGCTCGTTAAACCGCACTTTTATTTTACCCGTGTTCAGGGTTACATTCGTAAAGGCAGTATCTTTCTTTACGTTGAACGAGGTGCCCAGTACATCAATATCCAGGTTACCGCTGTGTACTACAAAAGTCTGCGCCGCAGCCGGCTTAATATCAAAAAATGCTTCCCCTTCCAGCCACACTTCCCGCTTACCATTGGCAGCCCAGTTGGCGTGAAAGGATACGGATGCTTTGGCATTTAATATTACTTTGGAACTATCCGGCAGCCATATGGTACGCACCCCATCTGCCAGGCCTGTATACTCCACACTGGCAGGCTGCTTTGGTAATAATTGCCGGCCAATGAGCGCCATGGAACCCACTACCACAGCGGCGGCAGCCCACCACCATATTTTACGCGGCCCTTTTTCTTTTATTACCGGCTGCTGCTTTTGTTCCCAGGCGGCAATACGGTCCAGGCTACGTTCCAGCGATGCGTTTATCATCAGCTGCGAGGGCAGCTCCTCCTTAAACTGTAACCCCAGTATAAAAGCACGTGCAGCCGCTGTTTGCGCCTGCTTATGCGGATGCGCTGCTATCCAGCTATTCCAGAAAGCATCACTTGCTGCAGTGGGAAATTTTACCCATTGCATAAAATGATCATCGGCAATAAAATCGCTTGTATCAAAATGTTCGTAATCCGTTGGTTGCTCCATTTTGTGGTGTTACAGGTATAGGAGCGGGGAGGTTTACCTTTTACCCCACGGAAATAAAACTTTTTTGAAAAAATTTTTAAAGAAGGCTGGAATCCTGCGCGGAGCAGATGAGAAGGGATAGCTGCATGCTGCCCAGCGCCGCTGCCAGCGGGGCCAGTGAAAGCACAGCTTTTACAAGCGGGGTGGCATTATATGCATCGCGCAGCATCAGGATGGCGCGGGCTACTAATTTATAGGTGGCTTTAACAGAGATATTTAAAATGTCTGCGATCTCCTCATAGCTCATGTTCTCATAAAAGCGGAAGAACACCGCTTCTTTTTGCCGGGGCGTTAAGCGGCGCATGGCATTGCGCAGCACCTGCAGCTGCTCCTGCGCCTCTTCTGCTA
This sequence comes from Chitinophaga sp., assembly GCF_036569125.1. Classification (GTDB taxonomy): domain Bacteria; phylum Bacteroidota; class Bacteroidia; order Chitinophagales; family Chitinophagaceae; genus Chitinophaga. The sequence continues at coordinate 1,753 of NZ_DATCRF010000647.1, forward strand.
CTACACGCTGCTGCTCTGCAGATATTTCCAGCGCAAAGGCATAATTATCGGTAGCTGCAATGTTTTCCTGGATCTTTTTATACCGGGCAAGAAGATTTAATAAATAATGCCGGAACGATACAAACAGGTAGCTCTTTAATTCCTTTACTGCTGCCAGCTTTTCCCGGTTGGCCCAAAAGCGCACAAAGATCTCCTGTATGCTGTCTTCTATGAGCGCAGCATCTACCGTAAACTTGCAGCCATAATTAAATAAGCGGGGATAGTACAACTTGTAGATACATGCATATGCATTTTTATCGCCCCCTTTGCAAGCCTCCCAGATAGCAGGATCTATATGTTGTTGATCATTCATTCACACCAAAACTGGAAACGTAAAATTATCAATATTGACCGCGCTGTTGTGTTATCTTTCAATTAAGAAATGCCTTTTCTGTAGTTTGGCTGATGGTAATAACGTGGAATTTATAAAGTACTTACATCCTTAAGTGTTCCCAAACTAATAAAAAAAACAGAATTCCAATAGTAAAAACAAAAATGCCGCAAAACCTTGCTGGTCCTGCGGCACCTGTGCCTGTGCATGTTACAACAAATATTTTATTTCAGTAATCGCTGGTATTCCTGCGGGTTGTGTAACAGGCGTATGGATTCATTCACCTCGTTATCCCAGGCCAGTGACCGCTCAATACGGCCCTTCTGCAAATAATAGCGGTTGGCTATTTCTTCTTCCAGCAGGCGTTTGATCTCTGTTTTATTCTTCAGCAGGTCCTGCTTTTTATCATGCCGCATTTTCTGCTGCAATGCTTCAAACTCTTTGCTTACTGCATCATAATACTTTTCCTTGCGCGCGGTGGACTGAAAACTTTCCAGCGCTTCCTCACTATGTGTTTTGTAGCTGTAATCCTTACCGTCCAGGAAGCGCAGAAAATCGGTGAAATCATCTTCGCTCAGCTGAAAGCTGCCTGCAGCGGCTATTTTAGGATGCGCGTAATAGTATTGGGTGGCGTAGTCAAAAATGTATTGCTTGCGCAATAAGGTAATGGCTACCTGGCTCAGGAACTGCGGTTCTACCTGTGCATCCGGCTCAATACCACCACCGTCTTTTACCTTGCGGCCGGCCAGGGTGGTAAAGGAGCGGCGCATAGAATCGGGCACATAGTCCACCTCACCTTCCTGGTTACGGTGGCTGTAATCAATGGCCTGTATACAGCGGCCGCTGGGCGTGTAATATTTAGCGGTGGTTACTTTCAGCTTGGCATTGTAAGGCAGGGGGCGCGTGGTTTGTACCAGCCCTTTTCCAAAAGAGCGCTGCCCTACTACCAGCCCGCGGTCCAGGTCCTGCACGGCGCCGGCTACAATTTCAGAAGCGGAGGCAGAGGAGCGGTTGGTGAGCACTACCAGCGGCATGTTAATATCTGCTGCGGCCTGCTGGGTTTTATATTCCCGGTCCCAGTTCTTTACCTTTCCCTTGGTGCTTACGATCAGCTTATTTTTATCTACCCATATGTTGGACACATTCACCGCTTCATCCAGCAGCCCGCCGGGGTTGCCCCGCAGGTCCAGGATCACGCCTTTCAGCCCGGGATGATCCTGTTTCAGCCTTTCAAAGGTCATTTGCACCTGGGCGCCGCTGTTCTCAGTGAACTGCACCATTTTAATATAGGCCACATCACTGCTTACCATACCGGAATAGCTCACCGGCATTACATTGATCTCCTGCCGTACGATCTTTTTCGTGGTTTCCTCCCCGGTGAACGGGTTTTTCAGCAGCATATCCAGGCTGGTGCCGGCATTGCCTTTCAGCATACGGCTGATCTCTTCCTGGTCCATGCCCTTGGTGGGCTTACCATCCAGCGATAATAAGATATCGCCGGGTTTAACGCCTGCCCGGTGCATAGGGCTGCCTTCGTAAATATCCGTGATCACGGTGGTATCGCCCAGGGTGTTGATGGATGCGCCTACCCCGCCGTATTTGCCGGTGGCCATAAACTTCAGATCGTCCAGGTTCTCTTCGGGAATAAAATCCGTATAGGGATCTGTTTCCTCCAGCATGGATTCAATGCCTTTATGCATTACTTTTTCGGGCGAAAGGTCATCTACATAGTAGGTGTTCAGCTCCCGGTAAAAAGCGGCAAAAATGTCCAGGTTCTTGGCTATCTGGAAGTATTTATCACTTTCATTAAAGGCCAGTAAGCCGGCGCCGCCGGCAGCCAGTAATAATACCAGCAGCAGTAGTTTTCTTCTTTTATTAAAGACGTTGCGCATAAATAAGTAAAAACTTAAAAGGTAAAAAGTAAAAACGTTGAGTACGTGTGCATCATAAAAACCGTTGTGCTTTTTTTAATTTTTTACTTTTCCCTTTTCTTTTTAAGGTACCGGATCATAGCCATGCCCACCCCAGGGATGGCAGGACAGGATACGTTTTGCAGTGAGGTAGCCCCCTTTAAAAAGCCCGTATTTTTTAAATGCTGTGATGCCATATTCCGAACAGGAGGGTGTATAACGGCATTTTGCGCCCAGTAAAGGCGATATGAACCATTGATATACCTTGATCAAACCAATAAACGGGATCCCCAGCCAGCGTGTCAGATGCTTCATTATGCTTATGGTTAGATAGCCTGCTAAAGGTACTGCTAATTAACGCCGGCAGGCCATTTAGCCCTGCCCTGCTTAACAATTTAACATTTTATGCAGGCTTGCCTGTTTCTTTTTGCAAACGCTCTAAAATTACCGAAATTTTGTGGTGGAGGGTGCTGAGGGGGGCTATTTTTTTATCGGTATAAATGAGGAAAACGGCCAGCTGCAGGGAGTGTTGCTGCAGGTGATCATATAAAACCTGCTTTTGCAGGCGCCAGGCTTCGCGGCCCAGGCGTTTTACGCGGTTACGGTCCACCGCGCGGGGAAAGTGCCGGGAAGCGGCTGTAAACCCCACCTGCACGGGCGGGGCGCCGGCCGGCAGCTGCACCGGCAGGTAAATGATGCGGTATGGAAAAACAGAAAACGCTTTTCCGTCCCGAAAAAGCGTTTCAATCAGTTTCCTGCTTTTTAACCTTTCTTCCCGTTTAAAAGAATAAGCTTTTATAGCGTATTGAGTTTTGCGATCTTATTTCAGCTTGCGCTCGTCAGAAACCGTCAGCTTCTTACGGCCTTTTGCCCTGCGGGATGCCAGTACCTTACGGCCATTAGCAGTTTCCATTCTCTTTCTGAAGCCGTGTACGCTCTTTCTGCGTCTGTTATGCGGTTGAAAAGTACGTTTCATCTGTTAATTTTTATACTTTATAAGGTCAGATGGAACTCCCAGGCTTTTCGCTTCTCGCAGCAGCATCACTTTTCACTGCTTTTCTGCTGCTATAAGCGTCAGCAAGGTCGTTTCATTTTCTTTGTGTTTTACCTGGACTATACAAAAATCCGCCGGGACGGATATCCTGTTTTCAAAATGGAAGGCAAAGGTAGGGATTTCTTTTAAATATGCTGCAAAAAGTTTCTTGAAAGTTGACTAATATTTCCCGATGTTCCCTGAATTTTCATAGAATGTTCTCAAAAGGGTCAGGAAATCACTCAAACAGTCTAAAAAAGCTCCCAAACCATCTGATAATAACCGTTTGCAGGCTTTTGCTCCTTTCAAATCGCTTGCGGTGCTGACCAGGGCCATCTGCAATTTCACCTTCTGTCAACCCAGCGCAAGCACCTTCCAGCCTCGCGACCCAGTAATCCTGCAGCCCGGGCGCCTGTGCACCCTGCCTCCTGATCTCAGCCCTTCCCTAAAAGCAAAAACCCGCCCTGTGTCCATGCAGGGCAGGTTTTTACCAATAGTATTCAATCAAATTATTTTACGCCTAATTTGGTCTTTACGGGAGCCAGCAGGTCGTCACCGGCAGGTGATACCAGCAGCACGCCTACAGAGCTATCCAGCACATAACCGTAACCTTTTTCTTTAGCTACATCTTCGATTGCCTTACGGGCTTTGTCGTAGATGGGTTTCAGCACTTCCTGGCGTTTAGCATCTATCTTCTGATCAGCAGCAGAGCGGTATTCTTCAATACGTTTCTGAATATCCTGTATTTCTTTGCCTTTGATTTCTTTCATGTTATCCGTCATGCTGGCAGCCTGCGCGTCAAAATCCTTCATTTTCTTGGTGTACTCGTCAACCAGGCCCTTACCATCAGCTTCCAGGGATTGTGCATAGGTTTGGAGGGTAGTTTGTGCCGTTTTAGTTTCAGGCATTGCATCCAGCAGCGCCTGCGTATTGATGTGTGCTACTTTCGTCTGCGCCATTGCATTTACGCCGAATAAACCGGAAACAGCTACAAAAGCAATAATTACATACTTCTTCATGATGTTGTCTGTGTTTAAAAAAATTTTAAATCTTATTGGTTAAAAAATGGTTTACTTTTTCTTTACTCCCAGCGCCGTTAGAATGTCTTCGCTCTTATCCAGCTTGGGATCTGAAAAAATAACGGTAATGCCCCCTGATTTATCCAGCACAAAGTCGTACATCCTGCTGGCAGCCAGCTTCTGTACGGCGTTGTAGATCTTATCTTGTATGGGTTTGATCAGCTCTTCCCGCTTTTTAAACAGATCACCCTCATAGCCAAAGCGTTTACGTTGCAGGTCCTTGGCGTCTTTCTCCTTCGCTACTATCTCGTCCTCTCTTTTATGTTTCAGTTCATCCGTAAGCATTACCTGCTCTGCCTGATATGCCTTGTACATCTTGTCAATATCCTGGAACTTGGCATCTATCTCTTTCTGCCACTGGTCTGCGATCGCATCCAGCTTGGTTTGTGCATCTTTATAATCAGGAATGCTTTCCAGTATATACTTTGTGTCTATCACACAATACCGTTGCGCATTCGCCGCACAGGCAGCAACGAGGATAACAGCTAATGTGATGAATAGTTTTTTCATCGGTTAATATTTTAAGTTTTTAAGGTCCGATGGAACCTCGCAAGCTACTTCGCTAAAAGTGGTCGATAGAATGCTCGGTTTCATTCTCTATGGATTTTAGTTCGCTACTTTTTTAGAAAACGCAATATAAAGTTTATAATTTATTCTAACATCAATCTAACACTGAACTAACACGCTAAGCCCCCTTATTCCGGCTCAAAGCCCAACATAAATGTGAATTTAGCCGCATCTTTTAACCCATTGCCGGGGGTCAAACGGTCAAAACCTATGCCATAGTCAAATCCAAGCAAACCAAACATGGGCAGGTAAAAACGCATACCCAAACCGGCGGAGCGGCGCAGGCGGAACGGGTTGTACTCATTAAAGTCGCGGTAACCGTTAGCTGCTTCCAGGAACGCCAGGCCAAAGATGGTAGAGCTGGGATTCAGGCTAAGCGGGTAACGCAGCTCCATTACATATTTGTTGAAGATGGTAAACCCTTCATAACCAACCGGCTGCCCGTTCTCCGGATTCAGCTTCGGGTTGCTGGTATAATATACCGGGTAACCGCGCTGGGAAATAATGTCACGGTCATAGATCGCAAAGTTGCTCAAACCATCACCACCCAATTCAAAGCGGCCGAAGGGCGACAGCGTGGTGCGGCTGTTATACCGGCTGATGTAACCGAATTTGGCAGCTACCTTCAGCACAAAGGATTTATTATCTGTGCCTTTAGGTTTGGTTAATGGTACATACCATTCTGCATTAAAGCGGTATTTCTGGTATTCTATGAAGTTGAACTGGTCGGCAATGGATTCTTTGGTGTAATCCTTATCAGGATTGAACAAAGAATAAGGCGGTGTGAACTGGCCGCTGATCAGGAAGTTGGAACCGCTCCTGGGGAAGATCTGCTGATCCACAGAGGAACGTGCCAGCGTAAGCTTGAAGCTGATGTTGTTGGAGGTACCGTTAGAGAACCCGATGTTAAAATAATCGTAGTTCTTCAGCTTATACTGCTGATAGTTCAGCGCATAAATAAGGGTAAAATAATCATCCGGCCATTTCAGCTGCTTACCCAGTGATACTGTGGCGCCCAGCACTTTAAAGTAAGTATCGCTACCGGTGGTGGTACCATATATATACTGGTTGTATGCGCTGGGGTTCTGGTAGCTGTTATAAAAGTTTACAGAGAACTGGTTTTGCTTTTTACCGCCCAGCCAGGGTTCTGTAAATGAGAAGTTATAGGAGCGGTACGCTTTACCGTTGGAGGATACACGTACGGATAATTTCTGGCCATCACCGCTGGGTAAGGGGTCCCAGGTCTCTTTCCGGAAAATGTTACGCAGGGAGAAGTTGTTGAACGTTACACCCAGGGTACCGGTTAAACCAATGTAACCACCCCAGCCGGCCGACAGCTCCAGCTGGTCATTGGCTTTTTCTTCCACGGTATAATCAATATCCACCGTACCATCCTGCACGTTAGGTACCGGAACAATGCCTATTTTTTCCGGGTTAAAATAACCCAGGTTGGCGATCTGCCGCTGGGAACGCATCAGGTCCGCACGGCTGAATTTTTCACCGGGCAGCGTACGCAGCTCGCGGCGTATTACGTGTTCGTTCGTTTTATCGTTACCGGCTATACGTACTTCTTTAATGGTAGCCTGCGGGCCTTCTGTGATACGGATCTCGTAGTCAATGGTATCGCCATGGATGCCGGTTTCTACGGGATCAATACGGAAGAAAAGGTAACCATAGTCCATATACAGGCCGCTGATATCGCCGCCTTCGGGTGATAATTGCTTGCCAATCCTTTTTTCCAGCAGCTCCAGGTTATAGGTATCGCCTTTTTTGATACCCAGCACGCGGGTCAGCAGGGAATCGTTATAGCGGGTATTGCCTTTCCAGGTAATGTCGCCGAAATAATATTTTCTGCCTTCCAGGATCTGCATGTCCACATTCAGGCCACCGGCCTTGGTTATATAAGTGGTATCATTTACGATCTGTGCATCGCGGTAGCCCTGGGAGTTATAAAAAGAAATTACTTTTTCCTTGTCCTCTGCATACTTGGTTTCATTGAACTTGGCAGAGGTAAAGAGCTTAAAACGGAAGTAGGGGTCCAGCTCTTCCAGCGTGCGGGAAGGCACCAGGAAGCCAAAGCTGCTCCAGTAATCGGATTGTACGTGGCTGGTATCCTGGTAGATCTGTTCCTTATCGGGGTGCAGGGTAAAGCGGGTGCGTTCCCGGGTGCCCTTCATTTTCTTCTTGATCCTGGAATCGCTGATGTTGCTGTTATCAACGATGTTAATATCATTGATCTTTACCTTGCCGCCTTTATTTACGGTGAAGATCACATCGGCAGCATTCACCTGCGAAGTATCCTTACGTTCTGTAACGGTAATGTTTACGTTACGGAAGCCTTTTTCCTCATAGTTCTTACGCACCACCGCAATGGTGTTCTGCTTCATGCTTTCCGTAATTACGCTTCCCTTACGCAGACCGGATTTTTTGGCCATGTCCTCTGCTTCGGATTTTTTGATCCCGCGGAAAATGAAATTGGCCAAACGGGGGCGTTCGGTCAGGTTAATTTCCAGCCATATTTTTCCATCCTCTATCTTGGTAACGTAAATGGCTACGTTGGCAAACAGGCGCTGGCCCCACAGGGTTTGTATGGCCTTGGCAAACTGGTCGCCGCCGGGGTACACCACCTTATCGCCTACATTCAGGCCGGATAAGGAAATGAGCAAGGCTTTATCCAGGAACTGCGTACCTGTAACGGCTATTTCTGCAATCTCGTACTGCTGTGGGTTTCCAAAAGCCGCCGGCAGATCCGGCTGTGTAGTTACCGGCACCGGCAGGGTATCCCTCTGTTGGGCGGATACACGAATCCCTGCACTGCAACATAATGCGATGGCCAGTAGGCTCTTAGGAAATAATTTCTTCATTCTGCTGAATTTGTTCGCTTGTTTTGCCAAAACGCCGTTCTCTGGTTTGATAATTTAAGATGGCCTCGTAAAGGTTTTCTTTGCGGAAATCCGGCCAGCGGGTATCTGTGAAATATAGTTCCGCGTAAGCCAATTGGTATAATAAGAAATTACTGATCCTGCATTCCCCGCTGGTCCTGATCATCAGTTCCGGGTCTGGTAGCGCAGCAGTGCATAGGTATTTCTGCCATACATCCTGTGTAATATCGGTGGGGTTTAACTTTCCTGCCTGTACATCCTCTGCCATTTTTTTGGCGGCATTCACTATTTCCCAACGGGCGCTGTAGCTAAGGGCCATCACCAGGTTTAAGCCGGTGTTGCCGCTGGTAATGGCAATGGCTTCCTCCATCTCGCGCTGGCAATGCGGGGGCAGCATGTTCATATCACCTATTACATGCAGCTTAATATTATTCTTAGTGAGGGTATTCACTTCCTTGCGGATGGTATTCACCAGCAGCTCCATAATGCCATTTACCTCATTCTCCGGGCGGTCCCAGTTTTCAGTAGAAAAGGCATAAAGGGTAAGGTACCCGATTCCCAGCTCAGCGGAGGCTTCAACAACGTTACGCACACTTTCCACTCCCTCGTGGTGCCCGTAAAGCCTGTCCTGCCCTTTTTCCTTAGCCCAACGGCCGTTGCCGTCCATAATAATAGCTATATGGCGCGGTAACCGTTGTAAGTCTAGTTTATCCTTCAAACTCATGAGTGTTCAGGCGTATTAAAAAACAGAATAACAGATTTACTAAAAGTGTGCAAAGATACAAAAATAGATATATGCCTATTGCGGCAAAGTCTGATGGGTTGTTTTAACGTAGTTTTAACAGCGAAAGTCCCTGCGGGTGGGCAGTTTGGGGAATGTGGCGTGTAACTTTCGGGGGATATCTGATGTTCCACGGCCCCTCCCGGGGGTAAGAAATCTGCGGTTGGCTGCTTCCGGACTGCCAACCGCCCACTGGCAACTGCCAGTTAGAATTTACACTCGTATTTGGTAAATAAGATGCTGATGGTGAACTCCAGGGTCACAAACTGGTCTTTATCCCGGCTGTTGCCCCGCTGGCGGCCAGGTACCCCAAGGCGGTCGCCGGTGGCGTAAGAGCGGTCCTGCAGCAGGTAAGCCACCGTATTATCCCCATTGGCTTTGGGCGGGAATAACGCAGGACCGGCGTAGGTTCTGCTTACATCATCCAGGTAATCTGTTCCGGTAAAACGGTATAACAGCTCCAGGCCAAGGTTCACACTACGGGATACGTTATACTTAAAGCCGCCGCCTACAACAAAAGCAGGGGCTACCAGGCTATAAGGCTTGCGGTCCGGGTATTGGGCAGATCCCTGCCCTTCTGTACGCAGGGGCTGCAGATAATATTTTTTACCATCCAGGTATGCGTAGGGATTGTAGTAGAAAAGGCTGGCCCCACCGGTAAAATAGGGACTAAAGCGGTAATCGTAGCTGCCCGGCTCAAAACGGAAAAAGTTAAAATCGCCCTGCAGCGCCAATTCAAAAATGTCGGTATTAAAGCTCAGGTTCCGGCGGCGCTGGAACTCATTACTGTTATAGATATCGGAATATCCCAGCCGTGCATAACGGAAATGCGCCCGCACCCCGATATAATCGTTCATGTATTTACGGTAGAAGATACCAATGGTAGGTTTTACGGTATTCAGGGCGCTGTTGGTATTCAGATCGCCAAAATACTGGGCGCCTCCCACGGAAAAACCCAGCTCCCCTACATACTGCAGTTCATTTTGCGCCAAAGCAGGATATGCCAGCAGCATTCCCAGGGCAATAAGGCCGGAAGTAATGATTCGACGAAAATGAAAAATAGGTAGTTGCATAATTACGGTCCTACTTAAACGCGATTTTTCCTGCTTTTGGTATTAGTTATATTAAAAATTAAACAAATGTAGGTAAAATGGTTGATAGCTTAATATGGGGTCCATGGTCGATGGTCCATAGTCCATGGCGCTTTACGCAATGGTTATAGTACAAGTATATGACTTTAAAGGTATAACGAAAAATTTGCCCTGCGAAATATGCTATGGACTATGGGCCATCGGCCATGGACTTAATAAAACCTACTTCAACCTGTTCCGGGTATCAATACCCCACAACAGCTTATGGCGCAGGGTGTGCAGGAAATTACTGTCATCCAGGCGTAACAGGCTGAGGGTGAACGCTTCTTTTTTTACGGCCAGCTGCACGGTATTGTCAATGGTTTCCATACGGCTGTCCAGCGTACATAAAAAAAGATCGCTGCGGCCCTCTACCTCAAAAGAGATCACATTATTATCCGGCACCACTACCGGCCGTACATTCAGGTTATGGGGCGCTACCGGGGTAATTACAAAGCTGCCCGCTTCAGGGAACACCACCGGCCCGCCGCAGCTGAGGGAGTAACCGGTTGATCCTGTGGGCGTAGCCACGATCAATCCATCTGCCCAATACGTGTTCAGGAATTCCCCGTTCAGGTAAGTATGGATCTTTACCATGGCAGAGGTATCCTTTTTATGGATGGTAAAATCATTCAGCGCATAGGGTACATCGCCAAACAGCGGAATATTACAATCCAGGTGCAGCAGGGTTCTTTTATCTACCACGTAAGTGCGCTGCTGCAGCGCTTTTACGGCTGCATGAATTTCTTCCTTGCCAATGCTGGCCAAAAATCCCAGGCGGCCAAAGTTGATGCCCAGCACCGGAATGTTCTTATCCCGCACAAAACATACTGTATCCAGTAGGGTACCATCCCCGCCCAGGCTTACCAGGCAGTCAATGGTCATGCTATCAAGGTCACCCGCATGGGCAAACGTTTCCGGCTCGCCGGTAAAAGGTATGTGCGGCTGCAGGCTGCGGTAAAACGGCTCATAGATCACGGGGGTGATCTCCTGCCGGTGCAGCTCATCCAGCAACAACTTTATATTTCCCAGGTCGGCGGTAATAAATCCACGGCTGTAAAGTGCAATTTGCATGTTTGAGATAAGCTGTTGGCTGTTAGCTTTAGCTATTAGCTAATTGCCAGAAACTAACAGCTTGTTTAATTACATATCAATTTTAGTGTGTAAAAATAGCCCTTTTTGCCCTAACTGGTTTATGCTGTACTCTAAACGTATGCAGGTGTCGTAAAAAGAAACAATGTCAAACCCCATCCCGTAAGTGTATAACATTTTATTGTTTAAAAAACCATTACCCGGAAACCGGCTGTAGGTATAACCTGCATCCCCGTATGCTTTTAACAGCAGGCGTATAGGTATGGTGTTAAACTTTTGCGGGATCCAGGGCAGCTTTACATTAAAGCTGTACACTTCCTGACGCAGCGTTGATTTTAATATAAAAAAGCTGGTCCCATCCACTACATAATATTCCAGGCCACGCAGGTAATCTTCCTGGTAACCCATAGCTTTCTGGTTCAGGTAAGGCTGATCTGCAGGGAACTTGGCCTGCCCTCTTACGCCCAAAGCGCCATAGGTGCGGGGAAACAGCTGCCAGTATTTGGTAACCTTGGCCCTTATTTTCCAGTTATCAACATCATTAAAGGGTGCAAAGCCCAGCTTTTCTATTTCGCCCTGCAGGCTGATGCCTTTAAGCGGGTAGATCCAGCTGTCGGCCTTCATATACGTAACACGGTACAGCAGGTCCATATACTGCACACGGCGCCGGCCCGCTCCCATATAGTTGGGCGAATAACGGGCCACGGAATCGCTCACTTTTTCAGAATTATAGGTGAGGAACACCTGGTGGCGGGTATTAATAGCACGGCGGTACGAATAGCTGAAGCCAAAGTTGAACACTTCTCTTAAAAACCTGTTATTATCCTGCCGGTAAAAGTGCTGTTTGTTATTGCTGGTACTATCGTTCAGCTCACGGTTACGGCTATAGGCAAATGTGATCCCCAGGCCGTTATGAAAACTTTTATCTACATACGGCAGGCTGTAGGTAAAGGCCAGCTGCTGCGTGTATCCTATCTGCACTACGCCTTCCAGGTCGTCATTACGGCCGGTAAGGTTGCTGTGAGAGCCTCTCAGGCCAATGTTCACACGGTCCAGGCTTTTACCCTGCTCCACCCACCACTGGTTAAAGTTACGGTCGGCCAGCTTGAAAATAGGAAAGGCCAGCAGGTACCAGCGCTCCCATACTTCAAATACCAGGTCGGCTGAGTTGCCTTCCCAGTTCTTTACATTGGCTATTACGGTAAGAAAAAGGGTGGTGTTCATGAGCTGGCGGCGGCAGCTTTCCAGGGTTTGGGAAAGGTCTTTCAGGCGGATGGTATCACCGGGTACAGTAGTTAGTTCACGTACAATAAAAGGCGTTCTTGTTTTTTTATTACCGGAAATGATCACGTTCCGGACTATGATGTAGCTGGTATCTGATACCACTGCCAATGCTGGCGGGGCAGGCTGTTGCGCCCGGCAGGGCAATAGCAGGAACAGGCAGTATATGCCTAACAGATGACAGAACTTGACCATGCAATGTAAAACAGTAGCGGGCCGCAAGCTACGGATAATTACGAATTACTCAATTACGAATTACGAATTGGGTAGAGCGTGGTTGCAGGTATTCGCGTTGAATATAGTGTGCAGGGCTTTCCGGGAATATTCGCATTACGACATTAGTATGCTGTTACAATTTGTAACTAACTACGATTTTATAACCAACCGCCAATTCATTACATATTACATACTATAAATCAGGCTATCCACCCAATTCAACAGCATGCAATAACACGCACTACGAATCAAGCGCAGTACCTAATTCGTAATTCGTAATTGAACAATTCGTAATTCTTAAATGCTGATGTAGTTCATGAACAGATCGTAATTCTTCTTGAGCGTATCCTCCTCGTCCTCCGCAGTAATGGTATATTTTACTACGTAATATTTAAAACGCTCAAAGGTAGCTACCAGGGGTTGCAGCTCCTGCCGGTTGGTCTTCAGCAGTACTTCCAGGCGGCCGGTAGCGGGGTTGGTGATGGTGTTTACGCTCAGCAGCGTTACATCATTGGATTCTGCAATGCGTGCAATTTCGCTGAGACTGTAATCACGGGGCTCTATTTCCAGCGACAGGATGCCGCCGGGTTCCTTTACCCCGTTATATTGGGCCAGTACGGCCAGGAGATTATCTTTTGTAAGGATGCCTAAATATTCATTGTCTTTGCTGATAACCGGCAACGCACACATCTTCTGATCGTAAAAAACCTTCAGCGCTTCGTAAAAATGTGCATTTTCCTGAATAGCATGGCGGGGGCCGTTGTATTC
>NZ_DATCRF010000648.1:0-30955 GCF_036569125.1 Chitinophaga sp.
GCGGCGAACATGGCGGTGAAAGAAGGGATCATGGCAACCGTGGCGGCGGCGGAAGAGATAACCGCGGCGGCGGTGGTGGAAGAGACAACCGTGGTGGCGGCGGCGGTCGCAGATAAGTGGCATAAACAATTTTCGATTAACAATTAATAACATATAACAATGTTACAGCCCAAGAGAACGAAACACAGGAAAATGCACAAAGGCCGCATTAAAGGCAATGCCAAGCGTGGTGCTGAGCTTTCCTTTGGTACGTTCGGACTTAAAGCATTAGAGCCGAAATGGATCACTGACCGGCAGATAGAAGCTGCCCGTGTGGCCCTGACAAGGCATATGAAACGTGAAGGTAACGTGTGGATCCGTATTTTCCCTGACAAATCCATTACTGCCAAACCGCTGGAAGTGAGGATGGGTAAAGGTAAAGGTGCTCCTGATCACTGGGCGGCTGTGGTAAAGCCAGGCCGTATCCTGTTCGAAGCAGATGGCGTTTCCTTACAGGTAGCCAAAGAAGCAATGGAGCTGGCTGCACAGAAACTGCCCATTAAAGTGAAGTTTGTTGTGCGCCACGATTATGTTGCGTAAGTGAAGATTGAGAGCTATCAATTACAAGTAAATCAGTAAAATAAAAATTACAGCAATGGCAGCAAAAGAAAAGCTGGATCTGAAAAGCCTGAGCCAGCAGGATCTGAAAGAAAAGATCACTGAGGAGCAACTGCGCTTGAAGAAGATTACGTTTAGTCATGCCATCACGCCGATCGAAAATCCAATGAGCATCCGCTCTTTGAGAAGGGAGATCGCCCGGATGAAAACTGAACTGCATAAAAGAGAGCTGGGCTTTTAAATTCAAACGGGCAGCCGGCAGGCCACCCCGTGAAAGCATACAACATTACATGAACCCTTCCGCAACAACGGAATGGTTTGAAGGGAAAAAATACTTTCAACAATGACCGAAATAAGAAATTTAAGAAAAACCAGGACCGGCGTGGTATCCAGCAACAAAATGGATAAAACCATCACCGTTAGCGTGGAGCGTAAAGTGAAGCACCCGATCTATGGTAAGTTCGTGAAAAAAACTACCAAGTTCATGGCGCACGACGAAAAGAACGAGTGCAGCATCGGCGATACCGTTAGAATAATGGAATCCCGCCCGCTGAGCAAGAACAAATGCTGGAGACTGGTAGAAGTAATCGAAAAGGTAAAATAATTTATTACTTGTTTCAAGCTCCACACCGGCGTTCCCGGGTGTAGCCGCTGACTAAACAAAACTTAGTACGATGATACAACAAGAATCAAGGCTGAATGTAGCTGATAACAGTGGTGCCAAAGAGGTACTGTGTATTAGGGTATTAGGCAACTCAGGCCAGGATTACGCTAAAGTGGGCGATAAGATCGTAGTGACTGTGAAAGACGCAATTCCCGCCGGTGGCGTGAAAAAAGGAATGGTTACCAAAGCGGTGATCGTAAGAACCAAGAACAAGCTGCGCCGGAAAGACGGTTCCTATATCCGTTTTGACGATAATGCCGTTGTATTGCTGAATAACTCCGACGAGCCCCGCGGTACCCGTATTTTCGGTCCGGTTGCCCGTGAGCTGCGCGATAAGGGATACATGAAGATCATCTCTCTGGCTCCCGAGGTGCTGTAAAGCGAAAGGCTGAAAGCAAAAAGCAGAAAGGTGAGGTAAGAAATTTAAGCTTTCTGCTTTACGCTTTGTGCTTTCAGCTTTAAATCATATCTTTGCAGCCCGTTTCACAAAAACGAGACAAAATTTATCAAGCGAAACAAAGGTTTCGCTTGGCGTTTATAAATAAACAAAAATGAAAACTAGATTCAAGCCTAAGTTCAACATTAAGAAGGGCGACATGGTGGTAGTGATCACTGGTGACGACAAGGACCGGACCAAGCCGCGCAAAGTGCTGGAAGTGCTGGTAGACAAAGCCCGCGTAATGGTAGAAGGTGTAAACATCATCACCAAGCACACTAAACCTACTGCACAGAACACCAAAGGTGGTATTGTTAAGCAGGAGGCCCCCATCGCCATTTCTAACGTAATGTTGTGGGATGCGAAGGCTGGTAAACCTACCAGGGTGAACAGGCAGAGAGAAAACGGTAAATTAGTTCGTATAGCTAAAAAATCAGGGG
Source organism: Chitinophaga sp. (assembly GCF_036569125.1). Taxonomy (GTDB): domain Bacteria; phylum Bacteroidota; class Bacteroidia; order Chitinophagales; family Chitinophagaceae; genus Chitinophaga. The sequence goes on from NZ_DATCRF010000648.1 coordinate 2,138, forward strand.
AGGTAATTAAATAATGGCAACTACTACATACATTCCCAGGCTGCAGCAGAAATACCGCGATGAGGTGAAAGCTGCTTTGATGAAGAAATTCGGTTACAAAACCGTTATGCAGGTACCCCGCCTGGTTAAGATTTGCCTGAACCAGGGTATCAACGGTGCCGTTAGCGATAAAAAACTGGTAGACATTGCCGTAGACGAAATGACCCGTGTTGCTGGTCAGAAAGCTATTGCCACCCTGTCTAAAAAAGATATCTCTAACTTTAAGCTCAGGAAGAACATGCCGATCGGCGCCCGCGTAACCCTGCGTGGAACCAATATGTACGATTTCCTGGACCGTCTGGTAGCAGTATCTTTACCCCGTGTACGTGACTTCAAAGGCGTAAATGAAAAAGCATTCGATGGCCGCGGTAACTATACCCTGGGTATCACTGAGCAGATCATTTTCCCTGAAATAGATATCGATAAGGTAACCAAGATTGCCGGTATGGATATCACCTTTGTAACGACTGCCAACACCAACGAAGAAGCTTACGAGCTGCTGAAAGAGTTAGGTATGCCGTTCAAGAACATGAAAAAAGACTAATCAGACATTATAAACCTTACATTATAAAATGGCAAAAGAATCCGTAAAAGCCAGGCAAAGGAAGAGAGAAGCAATGGTAGCCAAGTTTGCAGAAAAACGCGCAGCCCTGAAAGCTGAAGGCGATTATGCAGCGCTGGACCTGTTGCCGAAAAATGCTTCCCCCGTTCGTTTAAAGAACAGGTGCCAGCTCACCGGCCGTCCTAAAGGTTACATGCGTCACTTCGGCATTTGCCGTAACATGTTCCGCGATCTGGCCCTGGCTGGTAAAATACCCGGCGTAAGAAAAGCAAGCTGGTAATTCTATTTACGATTTGAGATTTTAGATTTACGATTTGCCTAAATCTGAGATCGTAAATCGTAAATCGTAAATTTTTTGATTTTCCTTTCTATAACTGACTGGATATCGCATTGTAACACTTTTAACTTTTTACAAACAATGGTTACTGATCCAATAGCAGACTTCCTGACCAGGATCCGGAATGCTCAAATGGCCAACCACAGGATCGTGGAAATTCCGGCCTCCAAACTGAAAAAGCGTATCACTGAGATACTGTACGACAAAGGTTATATCCTGAAGTACAAATTTGAGGAAGACACCAAACAGGGCCTGATCAAAATAGCTCTGAAATATGATCCTCAGACTAAAATCCCCGCCATTACCGATTTACAACGTATCAGCCGTCCCGGTTTGCGTCAGTATTCCAAACCTGGTGATTTCCGCCGTATTAAGAACGGTCTGGGCGTGGCTATCATCTCTACCTCCAAAGGGGTAATGACCGATAAAGAAGCCAAAGCACAGAACGTAGGCGGCGAAGTAGTTTGCTACGTTTATTAATATACCAGCGGTGCATCTGACAATTAAGCCTTTTATAAGGGGCTGAACACGGACCACCGGTACTTATAACAAACATAAAACTTATAACATGTCACGTATAGGGAAAAGTCCCATCAAATTAGCCAGCGGTGTAACAGTAGCTGTTTCCCCTGCTAATGAAATTACAGTAAAAGGCCCCAAGGGTGAGCTGAAGCGCAGCATTGACCGGGATATTACTGTAGAAGTAAAAGATGGGGTGCTGAACGTAACCCGTCCCACAGATCAGATCCGTCACCGTGCCCTGCATGGTTTGTACCGCGCCCTGATCGCAAACATGGTAAAAGGTGTAACCGATGGCTTTAAACAACAGCTGGAGCTGGTAGGGGTAGGTTATAAAGCCGCCAACCAGGGTCAGTTATTAGACCTGTCATTAGGTTACTCTCACAATATTGTATTTGAAGTACCCAAGGAGCTGAAGGTAGCCACCTTAACAGAAAAAGGTGCCAACCCTAAGATTATGCTGGAAGGTATCGACAACCAGTTATTAGGCCAGGTAGCCGCTAAAATCCGCAGCCTGCGTAAACCAGAGCCTTACAAGGGTAAAGGTGTTCGCTACAGCAATGAAGTGGTTCGTAAGAAAGCAGGTAAGTCTGCAGGTAAATAACTAGTTGGCAGTCTTCAGTGGGCAGTTAGCAGTTAACTGACTGCCAACTGCTTACTGCCAGCTGCAAACTGTAAAAGCCCGGCAGCATCGGGCGTTAAAACTGAAAACAATGATTACTAAAGAAGTTAAGAGACAGAAGATCCGTTACCGCATCCGTAAAAAGATCAGCGGTACCGCGCAAAAGCCCAGGTTGTCTGTATTTCGCAGCAACAGCGATATTTACGTACAATTGATCGATGATACCACTGGTACCACCCTGGCTGCTGCCTCTTCCCGCGATAAGGACATCAAGGCGCAAACAGGCACCAAAAGCGAAAAGTCTAAGCTGGTAGGCGCTGCCCTGGCTGCAAAGGCTAAAGCCGTAGGGGTAACAACCTGCACCTTTGACCGTGGTGGTTATTTATACCATGGCCGCGTAAAGAGTGTAGCAGATGGAGCAAGAGAAGGTGGTCTGCAGTTCTAAACTTAATCGTAAATCTGAAATCGTAATTCGCAATCGCAATTAATAAAATGGCAAAGAATTCATTCAATAGAGTAAAGGCCGGTGACCTGGAGTTGAAGGAAAAGGTGGTGGCCATCAACCGCGTTACTAAAACTACTAAAGGCGGACGTACTTTTAGCTTCTCCGCACTGGTGGTAGTAGGCAACGAGAACGGCGTGGTGGGTCATGGACTGGGTAAAGCCAAGGAAGTGCAGGAAGCTATTACTAAAGGTATTGATGATGCTAAGAAAAATCTGATCAAGATACCCGTAATGAAAGGCACCATTCCGCACGACCAGCTGGCTAAAGAAGGCGCTGCTAAAGTGCTGATCAAACCCGCTGCCCATGGTACCGGTGTAATTGCCGGAGGTTCTATGCGTGCCGTGCTGGAAAGCGCTGGTATCACAGACGTGCTGGCAAAATCACTGGGTTCTGCCAATCCGCACAACGTGGTAAAAGCTACCTTTAAAGCATTAGGCCTGCTGCGCGAGCCTATCCAGGTAGCTAAAACCAGAAGCGTGTCCCTGAAGAAGGTATTTAACGGATAATCTCTGCTTATCCAAGACAAGTAATTTAACTTATTATGGCAAAGATCAAGATCACTCAGGTTAAAAGTGGTATAGACCGTCCTGAAAGGCAGAAACTGACCTTAAAGGCGTTAGGCCTTAAGAAAATGCACGCTAGCGTTGAAGTAGAGGCTACCCCTCAGATCAATGGCATGGTGCGTAAGGTACACCACCTGGTAACGGTAGAAGAAGTGAAAGGCTAAGCACTGTGTTCAGTCTTCACTAAATAGTACTAATTTTGCGTTGGTATTAGGAAAATAACATCTATATTTAAGCGAGCGGTTAATTTCCGCGTAAGTAAAAAAAATTATTATGAATCTGCATACACTGCAACCTGCAAAAGGTTCTGTACATAAAGAGAAACGCCTGGGTCGTGGGGAAGCTTCCGGTAAAGGTGGTACTTCTACAAAAGGTAACAAAGGTCATCAGTCCCGCAACGGTTATTCCAGCAAAAAAGGTCACGAAGGTGGTCAGATGCCTATTCAGCGTCGTTTGCCTAAACGTGGTTTCAAAAGCATCGATCCTTTAGAGTATAAGATATTTAACGTAGGCCAGCTGGATCACCTGGTTGAAAAATACGGTCTGCAGGACTTCACAGTTGATAACCTGTATGCTAACGGCCTGGTGAACAAAACCGCCAAAGTGAAGCTGTTAGGCCAGGGAGAACTGAAAGCCAAAGTAACCGTAAAGGTGAACGCAATCAGTGAAAAAGCCAAACAGCTGATCGAAAAAGCTGGTGGGTCTGTAGAACTGGTATAAGACTTTACGACTGAGGAGACGCCTACGGAGTAGTGCGTCTTTTCGAATTTAATAGCGCTATTAAACCTTTATCTTCCTGTGAAGAAATTTATTGAAACAATAAAGAACATTTGGAGTATAGAAGACCTGCGTAACCGCATTCTTACCACGTTGCTCCTAACCCTGGTTTACCGTGTTGGTTCCTACATTGTGCTGCCCGGTATTGACGCGAACGCCCTGCATCAGTTTTCAGAGAAATCTAATCAGGGTATCTTGGGGCTCTTCAACATGTTTGCAGGAGGTTCTTTCTCCCGCGCATCCATTTTTGCGCTGGGGATCATGCCCTATATCTCTGCATCTATCGCCATTCAGCTGCTTACCATCGCAGTACCCTATTTCCAGAAACTGCAGAAAGAAGGGGAAAGCGGCCGTAAGAAGATCAACCAGTACACCCGTTTGTTAACCGTAGTAGTAACCGGTTTCCAGGCAAGCGCGTACGTGGCTTATCTGAAAAACCAGTCTGGCGGCGCTATCATTCCTCAATACAGTGCATTCCTTTTCTGGCTCTCCACAACGGTAGTATTAACTGCCGGTACTTTGTTTGTAATGTGGCTGGGCGAAAAGATCACCGATAAAGGTATTGGTAACGGTACCTCCCTCATCATCATGGTGGGCATCCTGGCCCGCTTACCGCAGGCATTACTGCAGGAGTTCTCTTCCAAAACAACAGAAGGCGGCGGCGGTTTGCTGATGTTCCTGATCGAGCTGGCAGTGTTCATCCTGATCACTATCGGTTTGATATTGTTGGTACAGGGTACCCGCAAAGTACCGGTTAACTATGCCAAGCGTATTGTAGGTAATAAACAATATGGCGGCGTGCGCCAGTTCATTCCCCTGAAGGTGAATGCAGCCGGTGTAATGCCCATCATCTTTGCACAGGCCATTATGTTCATACCGGCAACGGCTATAGGTTTTGCCACCTCCAGCGAAAGCGCTTCCGGTTTTATCCGTATCTTCAGCGACCATACCAATGGGTATTATAACCTGATCTACGCAGTACTGGTAATTGTATTCACATACTTCTATACCGCTTTGATCTTCAACCCCAACCAAATGGCGGAAGAAATGAAGCGTAACAATGGTTTCATACCCGGTGTAAAACCCGGTAAGGCTACCGCCGATTATATTGGCGCTGTAATGGACCGTATTACCCTGCCCGGCGCCTTTTTCCTGGCGCTGGTAGGTATACTGCCCGGTGTAGCCGCTGCACTGCATATCAACAGTAACTTTGCCTCCTTCTTTGGTGGTACCTCCCTGCTCATCATGGTAGGGGTAATACTGGATACGCTGCAGCAGATAGAAAGCCAGCTGCTGATGCGCCATTATGATGGCCTGATGAGCGGTGGCCGTATCAAGGGCAGAACAGCGCCCGCTAACGTGTAGGTAATTATTTGATTATAAAGGCACAAGGTCAGAGGGTTATACCGCAGGAGCGAAACCTTTTGACCTTGTGACATTGTGACCACCGGGAGAATATCATGATCCACTATAAAAGCAAAGAGGAAATAGAGCTGATGCGCAAAAGCGCATTACTGGTAAGCGCTACCCTGGAAACAGTGGCCGGCGCATTAAAGCCCGGTATGAGCACCCTGGAGGTAGATACGCTGATAGATCAGTTCATCCGCGATAACGGCGCCATTCCGTCCTTTAAGGACTACCGCGGCTATCCCAAAAGCAGCTGCATTTCCGTGAATGAAGAGGTAGTGCATGGCATTCCCAATGCCTATGTGCTGCAGGATGGGGACATTGTATCGGTAGATGTGGGAGTGTTCCTGAACGGTTTTCATGGCGATAGCGCCTATACCTTTGCCATAGGCGACGTAAAGGAAGAAGTATTGAAGCTGATGGCTGCTACCAAAGCAGCCCTGTATAAAGGCATTGAAAAGGCATTGGTAGGCAACCGTATCGGGGATATTGCCTTTGCTATCCAGGAATATGCAGAGAAGGAACGGGGATATGGCGTGGTAAGGGAGCTGGTAGGCCATGGCCTGGGCAAACACCTGCATGAAGATCCGCAGGTGCCTAACTACGGCAAGCGTGGCAGCGGCCCTATGATGAAGGAAGGTTTGGTGATAGCCATTGAGCCTATGATTAACATGGGAACCCGGGAAGTAGCCTATATGGACGATGGCTGGACAGTAGCTACCCGCGATGAGCAGCCCTCTGCACACTTTGAGCATACCGTAGCGGTGAAGAAAGGCCAGGCCGATCTTTTATCCAGCTTTGCCGGTATTGAAAAGGCAGAGAAAGCAAATAGTGCATTGAATACTAATTACTAATAAATACACAATAATTAAGCGCTGTTAATGCGGCCGCACCGGGGAAAGTGGAAAAATGAGGGCTTATGCGCGGAAAATATTGATTATTCAGCATTAATAACAATTAATTTCGTGATTTTTTTAGATTTCAAAAGATAAATGCTATCTTTGCAGTCCTAAAAATTTTTATGGCAAAACAGGCACTCATTAAACAGGATGGAATTATACTGGAAGCCTTGTCAAACGCTATGTTCCGTGTAAAATTGGAGAATGGGCATGAGATTTTGGCTACCATTTCTGGAAAAATGAGAATGCACTATATAAGAATTTTGCCCGGTGATAAGGTAGGAGTGGAAATGAGCCCATATGATTTATCAAGAGGAAGGATCATCTTCCGGTACAAATAAAGAATAGGGTAGCAGGGCAAAAGAAGCAGCAGGATCATTTTCAGATAAGATATCAATAACTAGACTTATAACTTTTAACTTATGAAGGTAAGAGCTTCCATAAAGAAGAGAAGTGCAGATTGCAAGATAGTGCGTAGAAAGGGGAAATTGTTGGTGATCAACAAAAAGAATCCTCGCTTCAAGCAACGTCAGGGATAATCGTATTCTAAACTCAACAACGTTAAATTAAAATAGCAATATGGCACGTATAGCCGGTATAGATCTTCCTAAAAATAAAAGAGGAGAAATAGGCCTCACCTATATCTTTGGTATAGGCCGTTCTACCGCCCAATACATCCTGACCCAGTCAGGGATCGACTTTAGCAAGAAAGTAAAGGATTGGAATGATGATGAGCAGGCTGCCATCCGTAACATTATCAATGCTGAGATCAAAGTAGAAGGCCAGCTGCGCTCTGAAGTGCAGATGAACATCAAGCGCTTGCTCGATATCGCCTGCTACCGTGGCTTACGTCACAGGAAAGGCTTACCGGTTAGAGGTCAGCGTACCCGTACCAACAGCCGCACCCGCAAAGGTAAGCGTAAAACAGTGGCCGGTAAGAAAAAGGCACCGAAGAAATAATCTTGACATCACAAATAACAAGTTCCGTTTTCCAATGGTGAGATACCTGGTAAGTGGAACCTGGCAATTGGAATCTGGAATTATAAATTATTATGGCAAAAGCAACCAATACAAAAACTGCTGCTAATAAAAAGAGGGTAGTTAAAGTAGACAACTACGGAGATGTACATATCTCTGCCAGTTTTAACAATATCATCGTAAGCATTACCAACAAGCACGGTCAGGTAATATCCTGGTCTTCTGCAGGTAAAATGGGCTTCAAGGGTTCTAAAAAGAACACTCCGTATGCCGCCCAGTTAGCTGCTTCCGATGCTGCTAAAACTGCCTTTGATGCCGGTCTGAAAAGAGCTGACGTGTTTGTAAAAGGCCCCGGTGCCGGTCGTGAGAGCGCAATCCGTGCTATCTCTAACTCCGGTATTGAGGTAAATATGATCAAGGACGTTACACCTTTACCGCACAACGGTTGCCGTCCTCCCAAGAAAAGAAGAGTATAGGTATTACAATATCCAAATTCCGGGTTCCAGGTTCCGATATACGGGATCTGGAATCTGGATTTTGGAGTTTATATTGTGATCAGCATAAATTAAATTGGGTGTATGATCAGGTTTAAGATTTTTTAAAGATCATACATCGTAACTAAAAAATCTAACAAAGAAAAAACATGGCAAGGTACACAGGACCAAAGACCAAGATCTCCAGGATTTTTGGCGAACCCATTTTAGGTAATGGTAAGTATTTAGGTAAGAACAGCAACCCTCCCGGTCAGCACGGTGCAACCCGTAAGCGTAAACAGCTGGGCGAGTATGCACTGCAGCTGCGCGAAAAACAAAAGGCAAAATACACTTACGGTGTGCTGGAACGCCAGTTTGCTAACCTGTTTGATGAAGCAAACCGTCGTAAAGGTGTAACCGGTGAAGTATTGATCAAATTGCTGGAAGCCCGGTTGGATAATACCGTGTTCCGCTTAGGCATCGCCCCTTCCCGCCCTGCTGCCCGTCAGCTGGTATCCCACAAACACATCACCGTTAACGGCCAGGTAGTGAATATCCCTTCCTTCCAGCTGAAACCCGGTGATATCATTGGCTTAAAACCCAAAACAGCCGGTAATACCGCTTTAACCAGCGTTATCCGTGGTAAGAACCCCAAATTCAGCTGGCTGGACTGGAACGAAAAAGAAAACAGAGGTACTTTCATAGCCTATCCCGAAAGAGAGAGCGTTCCTGAGAACATTAAGGAACAGCTGATAGTGGAATTGTACTCTAAATAATAAACTACTAAACTTCATATAGCAATGGCAATTCTAAATTTCCAAAAGCCTGATAAGATCGTTTTGCAGAAGTCAACAGACTTTGAAGCACAATTCGAGTTTCGGCCGTTAGAACCTGGTTACGGCGTGACCATCGGTAATGCGCTGCGTCGCGTACTGCTGTCATCCCTGGAGGGCTATGCCATTGTAGGAATAAAGATAGAAGGTGCAGACCACGAGTTTGCCACCCTGAAAGGTGTTACCGAAGACGTTACCGAGATCATTCTGAACCTGAAGCAGGTACGTTTTAAGAAGATTGTGGAAAATGAAGTGAACAACGAAAAGATCCAGATCTCCATCAAAGGTAAGACCGAGTTCCGGGCTGATATGATCGAAAAAGCCACCAGTGCTTTCCAGATCATGAACCCAGAGTTACTGATCTGTACCCTGGACCCTTCTTCCAAGCTGGATATTGAGCTGACCATCGGTAAAGGCCGTGGTTATGTGCCGGCAGAAGAAAATAAGCCCAAGGATGCAGTTTTTGGCTACATCGCCATTGACTCGATCTTTACCCCTATAAAAAATGTAAAGTACAGCATCGAGAATACCCGTGTGGAACAAAAGACCGACTATGAGAAGTTGATCATGGAACTGGCTACCGATGGTACCATTCACCCGGAAGAAGCTGTAAAACAGGCATCCCGCATCCTGATCCAGCACCTGATGATCATTACTGATGAAAACATCAGCTTTGATACCAAGGATACTGAGAAAGAAGATGTGGTTGACGAACAAACCCTGCAGCTGCGTAAGATCCTGAAAACACCGCTGGAAGACCTGGACCTGAGCGTTCGCGCTTTCAACTGCTTAAAAGCTGCCAAGATCAACTCCCTGAGTGAGCTGGTACAGTATGAGCAGGAAGAGCTGATGAAGTTCCGGAACTTTGGTCAGAAATCGCTGAGTGAGATTGAGCAGGTGCTGAACGAAAGAGGCCTCCACTTTGGTATGGACCTGTCCAAACTGAAACTGGAAGAAGAATAATTAAACAGCTGTTAGCCTTTAGCAAACAGCTAAAAGCTAACAGCTAAAAGCTTTAATAATAAGTACCCTGTAATTCCTGACACGGTATAGGGGAATAAAAAACAAAATGTCATGCGTCACGGAGTAAAATTAAATCGCCTGAGCAGAACCTCTGCTCACCGTAAGGCACTGTTATCCAACCTGGCTTGTGAGCTGATCAGCCACAAACGTATCACAACCACTTTAGCAAAAGCAAAAGCCCTGCGTATCTATGTAGAGCCCCTGCTGACCCGCGCTAAAGCAGACAGCACCCATAACCGCAGGATCATTTTCAGCTACCTGCAGGATAAAGAAGCTATCAAGGAAATGTTCGGCGTGATCAGCGAGAAAATTGCTAACCGTCCCGGTGGTTATACCCGCATCATTAAGCTGGGTAAACGTGTGGGCGATAACGCAGAAACCGCACTGATTGAGCTGGTTGACTTTAACGAGATCTACGGCAAAACGACCGAGAAAGCACCGGCTAAGAGAACCCGTCGTGCTGGTGGTGGTAAAAAGAAGGCAGAAGGCGGCGCTGAAGAAGCAACACCTGCTGCTGAAAAAAAATCTGACGACAAAGCAGCCGAGTAACTCACGGTTGTTCAACAGTATAGAAGGGACAAGGCATTTGCCTTGTCCTTTTTTTATGCACATAAGGGCTGAGCGGCTGTAAACAGATGCTTTTTTTTCGTAATATAGCGGTCAGAAACTTTTAATTCCCTTATTCCTATGTATTACCTGCGATGCCAACATTGTGGGCACAATAACGCTCTCAGATCCGAATTTCTCACCTTCTGTGAACACTGCGCCAAGAAGCTGCCCAACACCTTTGCCGAATGGAAACAAAAGAACCCGGAAGGGGAGTTTGAAGCCTACCAGCAGGAAACAGCTATCTATATAGATGAAACGCCACCCAAACCGGGATGGGTACAACAATATCTGTGGCCGGCCGGCCGCAGGGGCGTAATGCTGGTTTTAGGGCTGGTATTTGCCCTGGTGGCAGTAGCAGGCACCTATTTCGGTAAAGAGGCGGTGCTCACCTGGTTCTTCCCTAAAGTGGCCAAATCCTGGATGTATACCTCCTGGGAAACAGTGACCATTGGCCGGCAGGCCCTGGAAATAAGCTCGCCGGTACATTTACGGGTAAGTGATAAAGCCCTGCCCGATGACCTGAACGGTATGGTGGAATATGCTAAAAGCTACGCCAACCAGCAGGGAACCGGCATGCAGATAACGGTAGATATGTTCAGCTTTAAGGAAACGGTATCCAACAACCTGGAAGAGGCTAATAACCTGGCCATTAAAGGCATGCAGGGAGAACCCGGTGTGTCTGAGCTGCACTATGAATCCAATCCCATGCCCCAGACCGAAATTCAGGGCATTATGCAGGAGGGAAGCTACCTGTATAAGAATGCAGTAAAACTTTCTTTCTATAACCTGATCATGGTAAAAGGACAGCACCGCTGGCTGGTAAGCATCCGCTACCGGACCGATGATAATAATGGGCAGGAGGTAGCCAAACGGGTATTTAACTCCGTGAAAGTGAAGCCATTAATAGTGAAGCTTTAACAGTTTATAATTAATAAATAAGTAATGCGCGTGTGGGGAATAACAGCCCCATACGCGCATTTTGCTTTATTTTTAAATGCGAAATGCATAATTTTGCACGATTTTTTAAAAAGAGTCGTATAAGAACAATGCCTCATACTAAACACAGCCAACCTGCCATCTTGTTATTAGAAGACGGCACGGTTTATCATGGGAAAGCTTTTGGTAAAATTGGAACTGCTTCCGGTGAGCTTTGCTTTAATACCGGTATGACGGGTTACCAGGAAGTATTTACCGATCCTTCCTACAAGGGTCAGGTACTGATCATGAATAACTGCTACGTAGGCAACTATGGCACCAAGCAGGAAGATGTGGAAAGCAGCAGTGTAAAGATCAGCGGGTTGATTTGTAAGAACATTGCCCAGAACTACTCCCGTAAAATGGCCGACAGCTCCCTGGAGAAATTCCTGGAAAGCAATAACCTGGTTACCATTTACGATGTGGATACCCGGGCACTGGTATCGCACATCCGCAGCAAAGGCGCCATGAACTGCATCATCTCTTCCGAGATCCTGGATGTGGAGCAGCTGAAAGGCCAGCTGAAGCAGGTACCGTCTATGGAAGGCCTGGCGCTGTGTGCAGAGGTATCTACCAAAGAACCTTATAACATTGGCGATCCCAATTCCAGCATCCGCATAGCGGTAATGGATAACGGGGTTAAGCGTAATATGCTCAAATGCCTGTCGGAAAAAGGCGCTTACCTGCAGGTATTCCCTACTACTACCAGTTTTGAGGAATGCGAGCAGTTTAAACCGCATGCATACTTTATATCCAACGGTCCCGGCGATCCGGCCCCGCTAACCTATGCGGTGGATACCGTAAAGAAAGTGCTGAATGCCAACCGCCCGCTGTTTGGTATTTGCCTGGGCCACCAGCTGCTGGCTTTAGCAAACGATATTCCTACCTATAAAATGCACCATGGCCACCGGGGCTTAAACCACCCGGTAAAGAACCTGGCTACCGGCCGTTGTGAGATCACTACCCAGAACCACGGTTTTGCAGTAGATCCTAAGGCGATAGCTGCCAGCGAAAATGTGGAGATCACTCATGTGAACCTGAATGATGGTTCCATAGAGGGCATCCGCATTAAGAACAAACCGGCATTCTCCGTGCAGTACCACCCGGAATCAACACCCGGTCCGTATGATTCCCGCTATTTGTTTGATGATTTCTTTAAGATGATCGAGCAATACCAGTAATCAGCATATAACATATTGGCATAGAACCAGAACGGTCCCGAAGATTCGGGACCGTTGTTTTAATTCCACGTTATGAAAACAAGCAGATGGGAAATGTTACTGCATAGTGCAGGTAACAAGGCGTCATCGCCGTTTCATGATGGAACAAAAATGGGAAAAATTTTGACTGGCCGTTAGCTACAAGTGATGAATTAACCTTTCTGAGCGATAAGTGGGGGAAAATCAGGGATTAGAGAAAAAAAATACGGCTCTGTGAACAGAGCCGTTTGCCTTTATAAATTCCACGTTATGAAAAACTGATACAAAAATATGTTATTTTGCTAAAACGTTTTAGTTGATTTTCGACTTTTTACAAAAACTTGATAATTCTAATTTTCAAGCTTTAATGAGTCAAAGTTCGGACCAAAAAAACGTTTGAAAAAATTCTGTTAGTTAAATTTTTCTTAAACAAACCGTATTCGCTTTCCTCATATCTCGATTTGTTTAATTCTTCACTTTTTCTGTTCCTTCACCGTTTCTATAACAAATGTACAAGCTTAAATTGATTTAAAAAAGAGTTTTCTCAAATTTATTTCGAATTTTTATGAAAATAATGAACATAGAATTATTTGTAATATGACATTATTCCTTTCAAAAAAATCCCTAAACCTTTAAAATTCCTTGTAACTTGCTGATAGTCAATACAATTGGATAAAGGTGAACTCTTCTGATCTGTGAACCCAAAAATTGTCAAAGTTGAAAAGTAAACGTATGTAATTATTTATAATATATCACATTTCCTTTTCAATCGATTTCTTACGGGTGCAAAGATCGGGTATTTTCTATTGTCGTTTATGTTAAAATATTATGAACGCTGCTGACCTGGGTTATCCGTGTGTGGTTACAGTATGAGCGGTAGCTGCTGCAACACGGCCGGGATAAACTTCCAGGGCTTTTTCCAGGCATACGATGGCTTTGGCAATGTCCTCCCTGTTTAGCACATAAGCAAGGCGTACTTCCTGCTTACCCAGGCCGGGCGTAGCATAAAAGCCGGTACCGGGCGCCATCATTACGGTTTGCTGCTCATAGGCAAAAGATTCCAGCAGCCATTGGCAAAAACGATCCGCATCATCGATCGGTAATTTTGCCATTGCATAAAAGGCGCCCCCGGGATTCGGGCAAAACACACCGGGAATATTATTCAGGCCGGCTACCAGCACATCGCGGCGGGCCAGGTATTCTGCTTTAATGCCGTCAAAATAATCGGCCGGCAGGTCTACCGCTGCTTCACCGGCTATTTGTGCAAAGGAGGGAGGGCTTAAACGGGCCTGCGCAAATTTCATCACGGCATCCAGCACCTGCTGATTCTTACTAACCAGTGCGCCTATACGTCCGCCGCAGGCGCTATACCTTTTGGAGATAGTATCCATCAGTATCACATGGTTATCCATCCCTTCCAGGTTCATTGCGGAAAAGTGCTGGCCGGTATAGCAGAACTCGCGGTAAGCCTCGTCAGAGAACAGGTACAGATCATGCTTCAGGCACAGCTGCTTCAGCACTTCCATTTCTTCCTTACTATATAAATAACCGGTAGGGTTATTGGGATTGCAGATTAAAATGGCTCTGGTACGGGGCGTAATAGCTTTTTCAAACGCTTCCATTGCCGGCAGCGCAAAACCGCTTTCAATACTGGAGCCAATGGTGCGGATGGTAACGCCTGCCTCCACCGCAAATCCGTTGTAGTTAGCATAAAAAGGCTCCGGCACAATCACCTCATCGCCCGCATCCAGGCAGGCCATAAAGGAAAACAGGATGGCTTCTGAACCGCCGGTGGTAACAATGATCTGCTGGTGGTTTACCCGGATATTAAACCTTTCATAATAAGTAACCAGCTTACGGCGGTAGCTTTCATTACCCGCGCTGTGGCTGTATTCCAGCACTTTGAACTCGGAATGGCGTACCGCATCCAGCACCGGCTTAGGGGTTTCAATATCCGGCTGACCTATGTTCAGGTGGTAAACCTTTACGCCCTTCTTTTTAGCTGCTTCGGCGTAAGGCACTAATTTTCTGATGGGGGAGGGCGGCATGTGCACGCCTCTCTGGCTTATATCAGGCATCGTTTGATTGGTTTGGCGATTGCAAAGTTAAAGGAAATGTAGGGATATGCTGACGGGGGAGTACATAATGTGCAGCCCGGTAAGCGCGTGAATATGGGAATATATGCCGTATTAAGGCACAAATTTTATGCGGGGCAAAGCACCGGGCTGTGATGAGCGGAAAACAGTTCAATAAAAAAACCTTACAGCTTTCAAAACTGTAAGGTTTTTTTTATCAATGGAAGGATCTGCACGGTGTGCACATCCAATCATTTGAAAATTAGTTTTCTACGGTGCCGGTCAGGTGTAATTCCTTATCCTGATCCACGCCTTTGAACTTAACCCAGATAGTTTTGCTTTGCTGGCCTACACCATTGGCGCTGTAAGTAGCCGTTACTTTACCTTTTTTACCAGGTAAAATGGGCTCTTTAGTCCAGTTGGGAGTAGTACATCCGCAGGATGCGCGGGCTGCTTCTACCAGGATGGGTTCTTTGGTGATATTAGTAAATTCAAAATCAACAGTTACGGGTTTGTTGAGTTGGGTTTTACCAAAATCAATTGATTCCTTCACGAATTTCACTTTTGCGTCTGCAGTATTGCCGGTGGCGGAACCATTTTGTGTCTGGGCCCAAAGTGCTGTCGTTAACAGCATGCTCGCAAATAGGGATAAGATAAACTTTTTCATCATGTATAGTTTGGTTTTAAACGGTTTTGGTTAAAAAGATAAATCCTACCCGGATTTATGCAAATTTACAGCCAAATTTTATTTCACGTAAAGCAAATTATTAAAATCTTCTTAAAAAAAACATTTTAATTTAAGAACGGCATTTTCAGCATGTTAGCAACTATTTTTCATCTGTATAAATTAACCTTACTTTTGCACTTTAACCAACCCGCATGATAGAAAATAATGAACTGACTATGAATATGGACAGCCGGTTATCTTTTGAAGAATTCCGCAAGGAGGTATTGAATGACTACCGGTTGGCTTGCGAAAGCAGGGAAGTTAGTTTGCTGGCACGCAAGGAGGTACTGACCGGTAAGGCCAAATTTGGCATTTTCGGAGACGGTAAGGAGGTTGCGCAGATAGCCATGGCTAAATATTTCCTGCCGGGTGATTATCGCTCCGGTTACTATCGCGATCAGACTTTTGCCTTTGCCAGCGGTATTGCTACTATAGAGCAATTTTTCTCTCAGCTGTATGCCGATCCGGACCCGCTTAACGAGCCTTTCTCCGCCGGCCGGCAAATGAATGCGCATTTTGCCACGCCCAATATTACGCCGGATGGCCAATGGCGTGACCTTACCAAAATAAAAAATACGGCCGCCGACATGGCGCCTACTGCCGCGCAAATGCCGCGTGCACTGGGTCTGGCCTTTGCCTCTAAATTATTCCGGGAAGTGGAGGTGCTGAAAGAGTTCAGTCACCTGTCGCAGAACGGTAACGAGATCTGTTTTGCTACTATCGGCGACGCCTCTACGTCCGAAGGGCATTTCTGGGAAACCATGAATGCAGCAGGTGTTTTGCAGGTGCCATTGGCGGTGTTCATATGGGATGATGGATACGGGATTTCCGTACCGCGTAAATACCAAACCACCAAAGGCTCTATCAGCACCGTGATGGAAGGCTTCCGGAAAACAGAAGGCACCAATGGCTTTGATATTTATAATGTAAAGGGCTGGGATTATGCCGGCATGTGTGAGGTATTTGAGAACGGCCTGCGCAAGGTGCGGGAAACGCATGTACCTGCGCTGTTCCATGTAGAGGAGATCACGCAGCCACAGGGCCACTCCACCAGCGGATCGCATGAACGTTATAAAAGCAAGGACCGCCTGGCCTGGGAAAAGGATTTTGACTGCAATCATAAAATGCGGCAGTGGATCCTGGAAAATGCATTGTCTGACGAAGGCACCCTGCAGGAAATAGAAGCCCGCGCTAAAGTACTGGCCCAGGAAAGCCGTAAAAGCGCCTGGGAAAAATATATTACCCCCATTAAGCAGCAGGTGCAAACCATGGTGGGGTATGGCAATGCGATAGTATCAGAAGGGGTGGCAGATACGGCAATGGTGCAGCAAGCCATTCATGAGCTGCAGGTGAACCGTGAGCCGCTGCGCCGCGATATCCTGAAAACAGCCGCCACTATTCTGTTCCATAACAAGAAAAAACAAAGCCCGGCCTTACAGGCTTTACAACAATATTATAACCAACAGCTGCAGCAGGAAAAGCAAACCTATAACAGCCTGCTGTATGGAGAGGGTGCTAACTCAGCCCTGAATGTACCGGTAATACCGGCTACTTATGCAGCAGATGCGCATGTGGTGAATGGTTATGAAGTGCTGAATAAATATTTTGACCAGCTGTTTGCTGAAAACCCCAGGGTATTTGCTTTTGGGGAAGATGTAGGTAAGATCGGAGATGTGAACCAGGGCTTTGCCGGCTTACAGCAAAAACATGGAAAAGACCGCATTTTTGATACCGGCATACGGGAGCTTACTATTATGGGTCAGGCCGTGGGCATGGCGCTGCGTGGCCTGAAGCCTATAGCAGAGATCCAGTACGTGGATTATATGTTATACGGCCTGCAGCCCTTAAGTGATGATGTGGCCAGCCTGCATTACCGCACCGGCGGTACACAGGCCTGCCCAATGATCGTACGTACCCGCGGCCACCGGCTGGAGGGCATCTGGCATTCCGGGTCGCCCATGGCTATGATGATCCACAGCCTGCGTGGCATGCATCTTTGCGTGCCCCGCAACATGGTACAGGCAGCCGGTATGTATAATACCTTATTACGCGCCAATGAACCGGCCGTAGTGGTTGAATCCCTGAACGGCTACCGCCTGAAAGAGCAGCTGCCGGATAACCTCACTACTTTTACCGTGCCCCTGGGCATACCGGAAGTGGTAATGGCCGGTACGGAT
The DNA here is from genome assembly GCF_036569125.1 of Chitinophaga sp. GTDB lineage: Bacteria > Bacteroidota > Bacteroidia > Chitinophagales > Chitinophagaceae > Chitinophaga. The sequence goes on from NZ_DATCRF010000648.1 coordinate 19,437, forward strand.
ATTACATTAGTATCCTATGGCTCTACCCTGCGTATTGTGGAAGAAGCCGCGCATACGCTGGAACAAATGGGCGTTTCCTGCGAGGTGATCGACGTACAGACCTTATTGCCGTTTGATATTCACCACAGTATTGTTGAATCTTTAAAAAAGACCAACCGTATTGTGTTTATTGATGAAGATGTACCGGGTGGCGGCACAGCCTACATGTTCCAGCAGGTAATGGAATTGCAGGGCGGTTACCGCTGGCTGGATGTAGCGCCCCGCACCCTGAGCGCACAGGCGCACCGGCCGGCCTATGGCTCTGACGGGGACTATTTCTCCAAGCCTAATACGGAAGATGTGGTGAAGGTGGTAATGTCTATGATGGAAGAATAGCGCATAAAGCGTTTTGTATAAAAACAGTACGTCCCGTAGCGGCCAGGCCGCACGGGACGTTTTTTTTCTGTAACAGTTGTAGGTTTTAGGCAGATGACAAGCAGTATGTTCACAAATATTAAAAAATATATCCATACTACTATGCCATGCCCGTGTTATTTAACCATAATTTCAACATGAGCAGGCAGAAAATATGCCAGTTTACTTTGTTATTTTACGGCATTGGCCATTTGAAAAATAGCAAGGATGAAAAATATAGTTGTTTTAGACGGATATGCCCTGAACCCCGGCGATCTTGACTGGGGTCCTTTACAGGCCCTGGGAAATGTAACGGTTTATGACCGCACCCCTGAAGCGGAAGTACCTGCCCGGGCAAAAGATGCCGAGATCCTGCTCACCAACAAGGCTATTATAAGCAGCGCTGCCATAGCGCAATTACCAAAGCTGCAATACATTGGCGTAATGGCCACCGGGTATAATATTGTAGATGTACCTGCTGCCACTGCCCGGCAGATCACTGTAACCAATGTGCCGGCCTATGGTACGCCTGCGGTGGCACAGCTTACCTTTGCCCTGATGCTGGAGCTATACAACCATGTAGGATTGCATGCGGCCAGTGTGCGCGCCGGCGACTGGAGCCGCAGTATGGATTTCAGCTACTGGAAAGCGCCTTTGCACGAGCTGCATGGCAAAGTGCTGGGCATAGTAGGACTGGGGCAAATAGGGCAGGCAGTAGCCCGCATTGCGCTGGCTTTTGGTATGCAGGTAATAGCCTTTCATAAACACCCGGAACGGGATAAAATGGAGGGCGTTACATTCGTAGACCAGGCTGCCTGTTTTGCCCGGGCAGATGTGGTAAGCCTGCATTGCCCGCTGAATGAGCAGAACAGGGGTTTTGTAAATGAGCCGTTAATAAACACCATGAAGCCGGGCGCTATTTTAATAAACACCAGCCGGGGGCCCCTGATCAATGAAGCCGATCTGGCCCGGGCGCTGAATAACGGCCGTATAGCCGGCGCTGCCCTGGATGTACTTTCCACTGAACCGCCGCCGGCCGGTCATCCCCTGGTAACCGCTAAAAACTGCATTATTACGCCGCATATTGCCTGGGCTTCCATAGAGGCCCGGGGGCGTTTGCTGCATACCACCATTGCAAATGTAAAAGCCTGGTTGGCGGGCCAGCCGCAGCATGTATTAAATGGCTGATTATCTGTTTATCAAAATAATAGATATAAATTCTAGCAGATCTGTGTTATAATAGGAATATGATGAGCTGGATAAACTAATTATTGATTTGTTTGTTAATCAATAGTGAATATGAATTATATGGTATACCACCGGTGAATAAAATGAACAAAAAAGACTACAAAAAAACTTTTCCGGTAATTTCGGGATTCAGTAATAATTAGCTAAATTGGAACAGGTTATAAACACTGTATGTAGGGGTTGCTATTTAAAAGACGCTCAATAATCATTTAGGCCACAAAACGCCCTGGAATCAATCAAATTTTTCATCATTAGATCTAAAATCCACCTGTATGAAAGCAGGAATTCTACTGGTAGAAGATGACCATTTTTTTGCTAAGGTTATCAAAAGACATTTAGAGAAGGAAGGTTTTAATGTAGTACACTGCCTGGATGGCGATGAAGCCTGGGAAGCGTTCCAGGAGCGTGCATTCGACATTTGCCTGCTGGACATAATTATGCCCGGCAAAGATGGTTTTAGCCTGGCGCAGGAGATCCGCAACCGGGATACGAATGTGCCTATTATCTTCATCTCCTCCCGCTATATGGAGCAGGACCGCCTGAATGGTTTTGCCGCCGGTGGGGATGATTATATGGTAAAGCCGTTTAACATTGAGGAGCTGCAATACCGCATAGATGTGTTCCTGAAAAGGAGCCGCCTGCTGCAGAGCCGCAAGGTGCAGATCTATCAGATAGGCTCCCTGGAGTTTAACTACACGGAGCTCAAGATCTATCATGCGCCAACTAATGCAACCGTAAATCTGCCGCCAAAAGAGGCCGAGCTGCTGAAATTCCTGTGTGAGAACCCTAACCGCAAGCTGAAACGGGAAAACATTTTGCTGAGTGTTTGGGGGAGCGATGACTTTTTTGCGGGGCGTACCATGGATGTGTACCTGACCCGCCTGAGAAAGCATTTCCGCATGGATGATACGGTAAAGCTGGAAACCTTTCATGGTAAAGGCTTACGCCTTATGACAGATGAACAGGCCTGCCTGCTGGACAACTAAGTAACGCAGAAACACCACACCAACACGTATATTATTGGAGAACCGTTTTGCTTTTGGCAGAACGGTTCTCTTATTTTATAGCTGTAATGTGGTTTAACGCAGGTTGTGGAATACCTGTTGCACGTCATCGTCCTGCTCCAGGCGGTCAATCAGCTCCAATACTTCCTTGGCCTGCTCTTCATTCAGCTCCGTAGTAGTGGTAGGAATGCGCTGCAGCTCCGCGCTCAGGGGGGTAATACCTTTTTCTTCCAGGGCTTTGGCCATGTTGCCGAACTCTGTGAAAGGCGTACGCAGAATAATGTTGCCTTCACTATCTTCCCCGATCTCTTCCAAACCGGCATCGATCAGCTCCAGCTCCAGTTCTTCCAGGTTCTGACCTTCATTTTTGATCTTGAACACGCCCATACGGTTAAACAAAAAGCCTACAGAACCGCTGGTGCCCAGGCTGCCGCCTTCCTTATTAAAGTGCATGCGCACATTCGCTACGGTACGGGTAGGGTTATCGGTAGCTGTTTCCACCATCACCGCTACGCCGTGGGGGGCATACCCTTCATATACAACTTCCTCATAATCGGTTTTGTCTTTACCCATTGCGCGCTTAATGGCAGCTTCTACCCGGTCTTTGGGCATGTTCACACCTTTGGCGTTGGCAAAACAACGGCGCAGGGCGGGATTGTTATCCGGGTCAGGACCACCTTGTTTTACTGCGATGGCTATTTCCTTACCTATCCTGGTGAATTGTTTGGCCATCCGGTCCCAACGGGCAAACATAGTGTGCTTTCTTACTTCAAATATTCTTCCCATGTTGGTTTATTATCGAATCGCAAAAATACAGTTTATAGGAATGTAAAACCCCTAAAATAAAAACCGCCCCGGTATTATTCCGGAGCGGTTCAATTATTTAATACGATAGCCTATTTCTGGAGCTTACGCGCTTTACTGTGTTTAACGCTGTAGCCAAAGTAAATGACAAAACCAATGGCCAGCCAGATCACTAACCTGATCCAGTTATCAGCGCCCAGGCCCAGGATCATTAGTCCGCACACAATAGCACCGGCAATGGGTACAACAGGCACCCAGGGGGTTTTGAAGGGGCGCGGTACATTCGGATCGCTTTTGCGCATTACCAGTACGCCAATACATACCAGCACAAAGGCAAACAGGGTACCGATGCTGGTCATGTTACCTACAATGTGATCCGGGATAAAACCGGCAAACAGGGCGGTGAACACAAAGAACAGCATTTGTGATTTGTACGGAGTACGGTATTTGGGGTGCAGCTTGGAAAACACCGGTGGCACCAGCCCATCGTTGGACATGGAGTAGAACACGCGGGTTTGTCCCAGCAACATTACCAGGATCACGGAGGAGAAACCGGCCAGGATAGCGATGGTGATGAACAATGACAACCAGCTATACCCCGGCATATAGGTATCAATAGCATATGCTACAGAGGCTTCGCTACCGGCTTTCAAAAAGTCTTTGAAAGGGGCCACACCTGTTAATACGTGGGAGAATAAGATGTATAATACCGTACAAATAGCCAGGGATACCAGGATACCGATGGGCATAGCGCGCTTGGGATCTTTGGTTTCCTGTGCGGCGGTGGATACGGCATCAAATCCAATGAAGGCAAAAAATACCACTCCCGCGCCGGCCAATACACCTAACCAGCCGTGGTTGCGGGGTTGCGCGTAATCGACCACGCTGCCATCGTTCAGTGTTACGGTACCGGCATCGGCAGGTATCATATAAGGGGTGTGGTTGGCAGGATTTATAAAGTGCCAGCCCAGCCCAATGAACAATAATACGATGGCTACTTTTACTATTACAATGATGGTGTTAACCGTGGCAGATTCCTGCGTACCGCGGATCAGCAGTAAGGTGAGCAGCAGCAGGATAAAAATAGCGGGGAGGTTGATCATACCATGTACGCCGGTGGCAGATACTTCAAACGGCGAGTGGGACAGCTCGTATGGTATGGTAGTATGAAAGAGTGAAAATAATAGCTTGTTCAGGTACTGGGACCAGCCAATGGATACGGTGGCGGCGCCCAGGGCATATTCCAGCACCAGGTCCCAGCCAATGATCCAGGCAACAAATTCACCAAGGGTAGCATAGGAATACGTATAGGCGCTACCGGCAATTGGTATCATGGAAGCAAATTCCGCATAACATAAACCGGCTAAGGCACAGCCAATAGCGGCTACTACAAAGGAAAGGGTTACCGCAGGTCCGGCGTGTGCGCCGGCAGCAGCCGCGGTGCGTACAAACAGGCCTGCACCAATGATAGCGCCAATACCTAACGCAACCAGGGACCCGGCCGTTAACGTTCTTTTTAATCCTTTTTCTGTTTCCGAGGCTTCAGATAATAATTGACCCAGTGGCTTTTTTACAAAGAGTCTACTCATGATAGAAGTATTGTTGGTTGATTTAAATGGTTTAGTTGTTGTTTTGAGACCGCCAAATATAACTATGAAAACTCAAATCGGCTTGTTTTATTTTATGGCGTTATGGGTGAATATTGGTTCAGAACCTTATTTTTGGGAAATTTTAAACACGCACAGCAGCAACAAATTAAGCATGGCATGAAGAAATCTAACCGGCTTACCCTGTACATAGTTCTTGGGATGATATTAGGAATTTTAACAGGGTATATTATATTCAACTCATATGCGAACGATGAAGCGGCCATTAAAAAAATAGCAGACAACTTATCTATACTTACCGATGTTTTCCTGCGGCTGGTAAAAATGATCATTGCCCCGCTGGTATTCTCTACCCTGGTAACGGGGGTGGCTAAACTGGGGGATATTAAAGCCGTGGGCCGCATTGGGGGCAAAACCATGTTATGGTTTATTACGGCCACCTTTGTATCCCTTTTCCTGGGTTTAATACTGGTGAATATATTACAGCCCGGCCATTCATTAAACTTACCTGTGCCGGATTCGCATGCCAGCGCCGGGGTTTCGGGAACGGATATGACGCTGCGCGGCTTTTTCCGCCACGTGTTCCCTGACAGCGTAATTATGGCAATGGCCAATAATGAGATATTGCAGATCGTAATTTTTGCGTTATTCTTTGGGGTAGCTATTGCAGCTATCGGGGAAAAAGGGCTGCCGGTGGTAAAGCTGCTGGATGCCGTGGCGCATATTATGCTCAAGGTAACTTCGTACGTAATGAACTTTGCGCCTTTTGCCGTATTTGGCGCTATGGCTGCCATCATATCGCAGAAAGGATTGGGAATTTTGCTAACCTATGGCACATTTATCATTCAGTTCTATGGAGGGCTGATCCTGTTGTGGATCATCCTGTCGCTGGCAGGTTTTTTTGTACTGGGCCGCTCCGCATTCAATTTACTGGGCCGGTTAAAGGCCCCGCTGCTGCTGGCTTTCAGCACAGCTACCAGTGAAGCGGCTTACCCGCGGACCATGGAGGAGCTGGAAAAATTTGGTTGTGACAGTAAAATAGTGAGCTTTGTATTACCCCTGGGCTATTCCTTTAACCTGGATGGCTCTATGATGTATATGACCTTTGCCAGCATGTTCATTGCACAGGCTTATAATATGCACCTGGGCCTGGAGCAGCAGATATCCATGTTACTGGTACTCATGATCACCAGCAAGGGGATTGCGGGTGTGCCCCGGGCCTCGCTGGTTGTAATAGCAGGCACTTTATCCATGTTCCACATCCCGGAAGCCGGTTTGCTGCTGCTGCTGGGGGTAGATCATATACTGGATATGGGCCGCTCCGCCACCAACGTAATTGGTAACGCTATGGCCACCGCCGTAGTTTCTAAATGGGAAGGCTCGCTTGCAAAGGAGCCGGAAGCATTACAGGAAGTATAACAATTCAGTAACAGTAAAATTGCTATTTTGGCAATTCGCCATTTTTGGAAATTTCTCATAACATAGTAGCATGGACCAGATCACAGAGCTTTTTAAACACCTTATTAACCCGCAATGGATCATTGACCACGGGGGTATTTACTTATTGTTGCTGATCATTTTTGCGGAAACAGGATTGTTTGTGGGATTTTTCCTGCCAGGTGATTCCCTGCTGTTTGTAGCCGGCATTTACGGTGAAAGGCTGAGCGAAAGCTTTTTTAATATGCCTTTTGTAGTGATAATGCTGCTGATAGCTATTGCCGGTGTGCTGGGTAATATGGTAGGCTACTGGTTTGGCCGTAAATCGGGCCCGCTGCTGTTTGCAAGAAAGGATACATTATTATTCAAGAAAAAATATTTATACCAGGCCAAGGAGTTTTATGATAAACACGGCGGCGGCGCTGTTTTCCTGGCGCGGTTTTTACCCATTGTGCGCACCTTTGCACCTATTGTAGCAGGGATTGTACAAATGGAAAGTAAAAAGTTCATGCTCTATAATATTGTAGGCTCTTTTTCCTGGGTATTTTCCATGATGCTGGCCGGCCATTACCTGGATAAAATGTTCCCCGGTTTAAAGGAGCACCTGGAGCTGATCATCATTGTAATAATACTGATCACCACCCTGCCGGTATTGATAAAACTGTTTTTCGGAAAAACCAAACACCCGGAGCACCTGCACCACGAGGATAGCAAAAAATCAACCGATACCACGGTTTCCTAAGAAAACGAACTATTTATTTACTAACCATATGAAGAATGCAAATAACCGTTCCACGTCTATCTTCAATATAGCCGTTATAGTGGCTTCACTGGGCTATTTTGTAGATATTTATGATCTGCTGCTTTTTACGATCGTGCGCGTACCCAGCCTTAAATCGCTGGGTGTACCGCAAGCGGAAATTGATGCCGGTATTGGCCTGCTGCTCATTAACGTTCAAATGGCGGGCCTGTTAATAGGCGGCATTTTCTGGGGCATTGTGGGCGATAAAAAAGGCCGCCTGAGTGTGTTGTTCGGTTCTATATTAATATATTCCGTTGCCAATATTGCCAATGGTTTTGTGCATAGCACCACCATGTACCTGGTATGGCGCTTTGTGGCCGGCTTAGGCCTGGCGGGCGAGTTAGGCGCCGGCATTACCCTGGTATCTGAAATATTACCCAAGGAAAAACGTGGTTATGGCACCATGATCGTAGCTACTATCGGCGTATTCGGCGCAGTGGTGGCAAACTTTGTGGCCAAAATAGTGCAGGACTGGCGGATCTGCTATTTTATAGGAGGGGCGCTGGGCCTGGCTTTGCTGGTGCTGCGTATCAGTGTGCTGGAATCGCATTTATTTAACGCCATTAAAACAAGTAACGCCAGCCGCGGTAATTTTTTGCAGCTGTTCACTGACAAGCACCGTTTTTTAAAATACCTGAAATGCCTGCTGCTGGGCACTCCTACCTGGTTTGTAGTAGGCATACTCATGGCTTTCTCCAATAAATTTGCCATTGAAATGCATGTGCGTGATGCCATTAACCCCGGCGATGCCATTGCTTTTTGTTATACCGGCCTTACCCTGGGCGATTTTGCCACCGGCCTTATTAGCCAGCTATGGAAAAGCCGCCGTAAGGTAATGCTGCTGTTCCTGTTGCTCACGGCCGCTTTTGTAGCGCTGTACTTTCAGCTGCACGGGGCAGGTAAATGGAGCTTTTATGCAGTGTGTTTTGGCTTAGGCTTCAGCGTTGGTTTCTGGACCATCTTTGTAACCATTGCTGCAGAAAGCTTTGGCACCAACCTGCGGGCTACCGTGGCTACTACGGTGCCCAACTTTGCCAGGGGGCTGCTGCCGCTTATTTCCATGCTGTTTGTGGCCTTACAGGGCAGCTTTACTTACCTGCAAAGCGGCGCTATTGTAGCCGCTATCTGCATAGGCATAGCACTGGTAACCTCTTATTACCTGGAAGAAACCTTTGGTAAGGAATTAAACTATGTGGAAGAGATATAACCGCGTTTAATACTGCGCCAGCACTTTATCTACCAGGCTATTGAGCTGGGCTATTTCCCGGGGATCCAATGCTTTTTTCAGCACATCATCCAGCTGTGTTACTTCTTCTTCTATTGATTTCAATAGCTGCAGGCCTTTGGGTGTGATCTTCACATCCACGGCGCGGCGGTCTGATTCACAGCTTTTGCGTTCCAGGAGATCTGCTTTGCGTAAGCGTTCTACCAGGCGGGATACATCGCTCATTCTATCCAGCATCCTTTCTTTCAGCATATTAATGTTGGCGGCTTTGGGGTGTTGGCCACGCAGTATGCGCAGTATATTAAACTGCTGCATGGTAATGTCAAACTTTTTAAAGAATTGCTGGTTACGGCTTACGATCCAGTTGCCTACGAATACCAGGCCTATCATGCCTTTTGTGTATTCATTATCAAAGGCTTTCTGGGAAAGCAGTTTTTCGATGTTCGACATAATGCAGGTACAGATAGATTTTAAGTGTCAATAATACATGGCCGGTGCAAAAAACAGGCCGTAAAAGCGGTTGATCTTAGCTGTTTTGATGTGTTGTTTTTACACTATCCCCTTTAAAAAGTTACGGTGGCTGATCTGTCTGAGATCAGCCACCGTATTGTATCATATCAGCATCTGGTGTTATGCTGTTACTTTCATATTATCCAGCACGTCCATTACTTCTTTTACGTGCTGTGCGGAAGTATTGAGCAGCTCTTTTTCCGCTGCGTTCAGCTGCAGCTCAATAATTTTTTCAATACCGGTTTTACCCAATACTACAGGTACGCCCAGGTAAATATCCTTCAGCCCGTATTCGCCGGTAAGCCATGCGCAGCAGGGGAAGATGCGTTTTTCATCTTTCAGGATCGCTTCTACCATTTGTGCAGCAGCAGCGCCGGGTGCATACCAGGCAGAGGTGCCCAGCAGGTTCACGATTTCACCGCCGCCCACTTTGGTGCGTTGTATAATAGCTTCCAGCTTATCGGCTGCTACCAGCTCTGTTACAGGAATACCGGCTACAGTGGTATAACGGGGCAGGGGCACCATGGTATCGCCATGGCCACCCATTAATATTGCCTGAATATCTTTAGGGGAACAGCCTATTTCATCGGCCAGGAAAGCACGGTAGCGCGCTGTATCCAGGATACCGGCCATACCAAATACTTTGCTGCTGTCTTTTTTAGCAGTCAGGAAAGCGCAGTAGGTCATTACATCCAGCGGGTTGCTTACTACAATAATAATAGCATCCGGGGAGTATTTACCAATGTTCTCAGTAACAGATTTTACGATGTTGGCATTGGTAGAGATCAGGTCATCGCGGCTCATACCGGGTTTGCGTGGTAAACCGGAGGTAATTACTACTACGTCACTGTTGGCGGTTTTAGCGTAGTCGTTGGTAACGCCTGTTACTTTGGTGCTGTAATAGTCAATGGGCGCCTGTTGCCAGGTGTCCAGTGCTTTTCCTTCCGCCGTGCCTTCCTTAATATCCAGTAATACTACTTCCCGTAAGAAATCTCTGTGGGCCAGTACATTAGCACAGGTTGCACCTACATTCCCGGCTCCTACAACAGTAACTTTCATTTTATCTAAATATTTTAAGGTGAAGAATGAAGAATAAGGTAAATGTAAGTAAAAAGCTCAAAGCAGAAAGCAGAAAGCGTAAAGCATAGTCAAATGGCAGGCAGCTTTCTGCTTTCTGCTTTGAGCTTTCTGCCTAATTCAGGTACTTCAGCACCTGGTCCAGCTTCACGGTACCTTCAAAGCCTTTTACCAGCGCCTGTTTTTTATTGTATACGAACAGGCCGGGGAAATAATGCATGTCGTAAAAATACATGATCTGCCGGGTGGGTTCGCTGGCCATTATAATATTGCGGTAGTTCTGGATCTTATAATGATCATAGTACTCCTTCATTTGCTCCGGTTTAAAAGGCGTTACCATCAGGATCTGCGTTTTCTTAAACTCGTCTATATGCTTCAGCAGGTCTTCGGTCAGCGCTTTACAATGGTCACAGTCTACGCTGAACACAAACACCACGGTAGGGATGTTCTTACGCAGATCGTTCTTGGTGATCACATGCCCGTCTGGCAGGGTGAGCGGGAAAGCAGGTATGACCGGGTATTGCAGGTAAGGTGATTTAGCGGGTTGTGCAGGCGCATTCTGGGCCTGGGCCAGGAAAGTGGAAATACATAAACACAACAAAAGTAAATAACGCATGTTTCAGGCTAGTTTTGGATAATGAGTGCTAAAATTAAGGTAGAACGGGCTGAATCAACCCCTTAAATTGATTTTTTTGCAAAAAAATTACTAGATTACCTGTCCTTACCTTATGTTTGCATTCCTAAAAAAAATAATGAGTACGCATTTTAGCGTTTTTAAAATCTAAATAATTCGCGGAATGTAGTACCACAGAGCAGTTCAGAAAGATTTCGGAGAATGATTTACTTTTGCTGTCCTGACCTAAAATTTTTAAACCTAAATTAAGTATCCTATTTATGGCTACCACTGCAGATATCAGAACAGGATTGATCATAAAGCTGGATAACAGCTTATATTCTGTTGTAGAGTTTGGACAGAACAAGACCGCCCGTGCCGCTGCCAAGGTTTGGGCTAAATTAAAAGGTGTAGATAACAGCCGCTCTATAGAGCACACCTGGAACTCCGGCGATAACATTTTCCCTGTACGCGTTGAGAAAAAAGCATTCCAGTTCCTGTACAAGGACGACAGTGGTTACAATTTCATGGATAAAGAAACTTTTGAGCAGATAGCCCTGGCAGAAACTATGGTGGATGCTCCGCAGTTCCTGAAAGACGGGGATGAAGTGTTTGTAATGATCAATACCGAAACAGAGCAGCCTATGAGCGTGGAGCTGCCTGATAAAATAGTGGTGAAGGTCACTTATTCCGAGCCGGGCATGAAAGGGGATACTGCTACCCGCACCCTGAAACCCGCTACTATTGAAACCGGCGCTACGGTAATGGTGCCCCTGTTCGTGAACGAGGGAGAATCCAT
>NZ_DATCRF010000649.1:0-5513 GCF_036569125.1 Chitinophaga sp.
CCGTGGGATCGGAATGGCTGTACTATAAGCTGTATTGCGGGCCTTCACTGGCGGATAATATACTTACAGAACAGGTACGGCCTGTGGTGGAAACATTAACAGCAGCCGGTATTATAGACCAGTGGTTCTTTATCCGCTACCTGGACCCCGACTTTCACCTGCGCATACGCTTTCACTTAACGGATACCCGGCAGGCAGGTGAAGCCATTGCCCTGTTAAGCCAGGCCCTGGCGCCTTTACAGGCCTCGCACATGATCTGGAAAACACGCCTGGATACTTATAAACGGGAGCTGGAAAGATACGGCGGCGCTGCCGCCATGGCGCTGTCGGAAAAACTGTTCTTTTACGATAGCCAGGCCACCCTGGAGCTGCTAGCCATGCTAAGCGGCGATGAGCAGGAGAAAATAAAATGGCTATGGGCCCTGAAAGGCATGGATACCTGGCTGAATGATCTTCAGCTGGATGCGGCGGAGAAAAAGGCGTTCATCCTGCAGCAGAAAACAGCCTTTGCACAGGAAATGCAGGTGGATAAACCCATGCGGCAGCAGCTGAACCAGCAGTATGAGCAGCATGCCGGCTACATTCATGAAATTATGGAAGCTATTACCCCGCAGAACCGCTTTTACCCGGTGCTGCAGCTGCTGGAAACACGCAGCCAGCAGATAGCGCCCCTGGCGCAACAGCTGATCCAGCTACGGCAGCAGGGCCGGCTGAATGTTAACTGGTTCCATTTAACAGGCAGCTATGTGCACATGATGATAAACCGGATCATGAGCAGCAAACCGCGGCAGTATGAAATGGCGCTGTATGATATCCTGGACCGGTATGAAGCACGGAAGTATTATTTGGCCAATATACAAAAGGGGTAGCCGAAATACCTTTAAAAGAGTAGGCATTTATTGTTCACCTAACAAAAATCTAAACCATGAGTGTAAAGTCTCAGCAAACCAAGTTTTCCCTGGACGTGTTAGCCAACTGGGATAAACAAAGCCACGAGAAACTGGCTATGCACAAAAGAACCATTGCTAATGTAAGCGAAACTGCTGTAACAGGACGTAAAGGCAAACAGGCAGATTCTATTCTGCACCAGCCTACTACCACTGTTATCAGCACCTCTCACTAAGCATTTGTAACGAGCAGTAAAGATAAAGGCCGTTCCATAGGGGACGGCCTTTGTTTTGATGTGCAAATGTGCGGATATGCAGATGTGCAGATGGAGGGCGAATGTGCTGATGTGCTGATATGCTAATGTGCTGGTGTATGTGACCGGGTTGGTATCATGTGCTGGTTTGTATAGGAAATGACTGGAATATGCAGATGCTGACCGTTAATTAAAGGAGCTACGGAAGGCTGAAGGAGAAAGGCTGGTTTTTTGTTTGAATAGTTTGCTGAGGGACTGCGGGTACTCAAAGCCAAGATAGTAAGCAATCTCACTAACGGATAAACTGGAGGACGCCAACAGCTCTCTGGCCTTTTCAATGAGCTTATTATGAATATGCTGCTGAGTGGTTTGGCCGGTTACCTTCTTTAACAGATCACTTAAATAGTTGGGGGATAAGTTCATTTGCGCAGAAATATACCGGACGGTGGGCAGCCCGTTCTCTTTGAGCTTTGGGCTGTTGATGTATGCTGTTAAAAGGGCCTCCAGCTTTATCAGCACATCATTATTGGTATGTTTGCGGGTAATGAACTGCCGGTTATAAAAACGGTTGGAATAGTTCAGCAGCAGCTCAATATGGGAAATAATTACATCCTGGCTGTAGCTGTCAATGATGGAACAGTACTCCTGCTTAATATTCTCCATGATAGTCTCCATCATTTTCTCTTCACCGGGCGAGAGGTGCAGGGCTTCATCTGCCGCGTAGTTAAAAAAGCCATATTCTTTTATCTTCTGCTCCAGCGCATGACCGCGGATAAAATCGGGGTGCATGACCAGCAGCCAGCCCGCCGGCGGAGGGGTATCGTCCTCATCCCAGGAAAGCATTTGCCCCGGCGCAATAAACGACATTACGCCCTGGTCATGATCATAATAATGCTGCCCATACCTGAACTTGCATTCACAGCCTTTCTTAATGGCAATGGTATAAAAATCTGTGGAGAAATGAACCGTTCCATCCACCGGAATGTATTGAATATCTTCAAATTTAATGACGCTTACCAACGGATGCTCCGGGCCTGGCAGCGATAATAGCTGATGCTGTTCCGTAATGGAATGAATAACATAGTGCATGGCGGCTGTCCTTTTCATATTACTGCTAATTTCACCTTGTTATACCGGGAGGACGTAACCAGATCATGGTTTATTGTATCCAAAACAGGTTCTTTTTTTGGATACAAGTATCTGTAATCCGGTTATGTGCATGCCTGCAACCCACCCGACCTTTACTGCAAAGCAATATGCAGCATTTATGAAAGTTACACTTATTACAGGCGCATCCGGTGGTATTGGGGAAGCGCTGGCCAGGCGGCTGGCAGCAGAAAAGCATCATCTTTTATTGGTGGCGCGTTCGGAAAACAAATTGCGGCAGCTGTGCGATGAGCTTACACGCACCCATACCATTACCGCACAATATGTAGCTACAGACCTGGCAGCAGCATCCGGCCGGCAACAGCTTTTTGAGGAAACGGAAAAGCGCAGGCTTGAAGTGGACTGGCTGATCAATAATGCCGGTATTGGTTCTGCCGGCGACTTTTCAAAACTGCCCCTGGACAGCGAGCTGGATATGATATCCCTGAATGTGGCAGCCCTGGCTGCGCTTACCCATCATTACCTGCAAAAAATGCGGGCGCGTAACAGCGGCACCATTATTAACGTAGCCTCTATGGCGTGTTTTATGCCGGTGCCTTTTATGGCGGCATATGCGGCTACCAAAGCGTTTGTAAGATCATTCACCGGCGCCCTGCAGGAAGAGAACCGCCCCTATAACATTCAGATAATGCTGCTGTGCCCCGGCGCTACAGACACCAACTTTTTTGAAGCGGCAAAAATTGGCGAAGAAAATAAAAGCGCATTCCTGGTCATGGGCATTGAAACACCGGCACAGGTGGCGGCAACGGCTGTCAGCGGCATTCGCCGTAGTAAAAGCGTGGCTATTTCCGGCTTTAAGAACCGGGTTGTGGCAAGGTTAGGAAAACTTATTCCAACATCTGTGATCATACGCAGCTTTGCCAAACAGCACCGTCCTCTCTATGAATAAAGGTTGTGAATGTGCTGATGTGCTAATATGCTAATGTGCTGGTGTATGTGATTGGCGTTATTTATGATTAGATGTATTTATGGCGGCGGTATTTATGGTTGGCGGTATTTATATTAATGAAAAAGGTGCAAATGAAGCGGTTCATTTGCACCTTTAAATTGGGTTACCTGAGCAAAAACCAGCACATCAGCATATTAGCACATCAGCACATCGCTTACTGTTTCACCACCCTCGCAGTGCTTACCTTACCGTTGTGCACCAGCTTCAGCACGTATAAACCTCCGGGTATGTTACCGGGTGTAAACGTGCGGCTATGGCGGCCTGCCGGTAACTGCTCACTGGCCAATACCTTTACTACCTCACCATTGGTATTATATACTGCCAGGTGTACCGGGCCTGCCTGCTGCAGGGTAAATGCTACCGTAGCCGTACTGCCTACGGGATTGGGGAATACGCTCAGCTGCTGCAGCTTATCGCCATATGTATCTGCAGACGCTGCAAACGCCTGCCCGGCCCCTGTTTTGGGCGCTCCTGCGGTTACCTGCCGGCTGCTTTGCGTACCGGTTCTCGCCTTTACCTCTGTGTAGCTGTTCCAGGCGTTCACAGTATTGCCATGGCCTACAATGCGTACATACTTAGCCGTTCTGGCGGCAAACGTAAAAGTTTCCAATGCCAGGGAGGTACCGCTGCTTTGCAGGCCGGTAGCGGCATTCGTGAAGGTAAGGCCATCTGTGCTGGTTTGAATATCAAACAATGCACGGCGGGTATTGCCCTGGTAAAAAGCAATATCCACCCCTGTCACTGTTACAGGATTACTCAAACAGAGCTGGATCCATTGCCCGTCGCCACTGGCAGACCAGCGGGTATTGAGGTCATTATCCAGCACATTGGCCGGTACATTCCCATCATCACTGCTGGCGCTGGCGGGCACACAGGCCGGCGGCGGTGTAGTACCTGCTTCGGGCTTCCACCAGTTACCGGAAATAAACAGCTGGCATAACAGGCTGTAGGAATCACTGTAATAACCGGACTTTTTAGTTTTCAGGAAGTTCCAGCCACTGTTCACAAAAGCCTGGTTAGCGCTGTTGGCCACTGCGGCCGCCACAAACGGCGCTACAAATACTGCTTCAGGATCAGTACCGCTGGTGGCGCCATTCAGCTGGTAGCCATCGCGGATGCTGGCAGGGTTGCCGCCGCTTTTCTGGATGATCCAGCCGGCTATTTTATTGGAAATAGCCTGTGCGCTTGTTGAGCCGTATAATGCATAGTCCATCACTACGCGCAGGGGTACACGACAGGCATTGTAGTTATATTCATTGGTTTGCGGGCCTTCGTCAATAAAGTTCTTAGGAGCGGGCTCCGGCGGATTCTTTACTACGAAATCGGAGATCAAACCGGTAGCGGGTGAATAAGTAGCGCTGAACTGATTGTATACACTGTACAGGTTATTGATCAGATTCAACCAGGCTGCATCATTTGTTTCCTGGTAAAAGGCGCGCATATGGCTTAACATCCAGTCGGAAGGACGGGTGTTCAGCGCACTTTTGCTATCCCAGTCGCCCAGGTTCAGGCGGTTGGTAGTGGTAACATTGGCGGCTTTAATACCATTGGTGATCATTTTCTTAGCTTCGTTCAGGTAGTTGATGGCGCCATCTGATCCCCACTGGTAGTGCGCCAGGATAAGGGAGTAGGCGATATCAATATCGCCGTCTGTTGCGGAATCAAAATGCCCCTGTGCGCTGGCATTGTCTGCTACCACCCAGCCCATAATATTATTATTGATAGAGCTGCGGTATGCACGCGCGGTTTTAAACAGCCCGTCGTAAATAGTGCGGGCATTGGCATCATGACCGGCCATCAGCACCGTAATGACCATACCGTAGCCTTGTCCTTCAGAGGAGCCTAACGGCGTGTAACCGTCGGCGTCACCACTGATCTCTCCTTTAATGTAATAGCCGCCGGGTAATGAAGCCAGGTTGTTCTTCAGGTACTTTGATTTCCAGTAATCATAGAAGCTTGCTACACTGGTGTTCATGTCGGCCTGTGTAACGTTGTTTGGTTTGATACAGCCAGGATAGCTTACAGCTTGTGGAAATGGCTTTTTTTGTGCTTGTACGATCAGGCCTGCAATGCATAGCATGCCGGTTGCCAGTATGGCATAGGGTTTTCTCATAGACACTTGATTTTTAAGGGTGATTAGGTTTTTCTTGTTATAGGTTTTCGTTACTGCGTTGACGTGGTTATACTTCGTAAAGGTAGGGGATAAATTGTGAAATCATTACCGGATGAATATCGGAGGGGCTTGGGGTTTGAGCC
>NZ_DATCRF010000650.1:0-4520 GCF_036569125.1 Chitinophaga sp.
ATAATGGCTATTTTCTTGTCCTTTAATAGCGCTATTCCTTTCGATGTTCCCATTTTTATACCTTTTTAGTTGGATACAAAGGAACAGCGTCTTTTTACCGCAGACAATATCGATACGCAGTAAGTATAGGACTATTCGAAGTTTTTATTCCGGAAAGCTACGGGTGTTATGCCTGAAACCTTAACAAACAGCCTGGAGAAATACGAGTGATCGTCGTAGCCCAATTCTCCTGCAATTTCCTTTATGGATTTATCTGAATGATAAAGAAGGCGTTTCGCTTCTAAAATAACACGTTGCTGAATGTGATAGGAGACAGAATAACCAGTGGTAGTTTTAACACACTCATTTAGGTAGGGCGTGGATATATTAAGGCTGCCGGCATATGCCATTGGACTTTTAACTGTCGTGAAATGATGTTCCAGTAATGATTTGAAGGCTTTGGTAATAACCTCAGCCCGGGAATAATTGTCTGTTGGCGCCGACAGTGCTAAATACTGCGATGCAACCAATGCAACCAATGTATTACAGCTTTCTTTGATGATAGCATCATATAGTTTATCGTGTTTCCTTTCAGAAAGCTTTATACATAAGGAGGCTGCTTCTGCAATAATGGACAATGTCTCTTTTGTTACAGGCAATGCATTTACAGGTGCAAGTTCTTCCAATAATTTCAGGAACGCTGGCTGAAGATTTTCTATAGTGATTATCCAGCTGCAAACCGTAGCATTTTCAAAGGCTATCACACGATGTATCTGACCAGGGTGTATATAGATAAGAGCCGGTGCTTCAATAGCATGTTTACGAAAGTCAATTTCCATATAGGTTGTTCCTTTCTCCTGCAGGATAAAAGAATACCCACCGTCCCGGTGAGAACGTTCTACTTCTTTAAAATCGGGAGGGCCATTTAACGAAGTCCTGCCAATGAATATCCCTTCGCCATTGCCGGTTGGCAAAGTGTAAACCGGGATCTGGTTGCTTTTTTTTCTCATCCTTGTAAACCACAAAGATAACTTCTGCATTTTATCTGGTGTTGTAAATCAATTTTATACGGCAAAAACATCTATCTCAATATTTTTCTAAAAACGCTAAATATTTATTGTTTATCAATAATTATTTATTACTTTTACAGCGTGATCTAAAATTCATAAAACCATTATGAAAAGAGCCTCAATCGTATTCCTTCAGGCAGTCATTGTGCTTATCGGCATTGTGGCGCTTGCCATTTTGATCCGGTTTCCCTTAACCGAAGGAAGAGCCGCAAACCTCGACTTGTTCAGCATTTACGCTGACCCCCTCATCTTATATGGATACGCAGCATCCATCGCTTTTTTTGTTGCGCTCTACAAGGCGTTCCGGTTACTTGGATATATCGGGCAGAATAAAGTATTCTCATCCAGCTCCGTTAAGGCTTTAAAGAGCATAAAATATTGTGCGATCGTACTTAGTGTTTTAATTGTGGCAGCAGGAATATTTATAAGGATAGCGCACAATAAAGACGATGACCCTGCGGGTTTCCTGGCTATGTGTATCATGGCTACTTTTGTTTCGGCCGTAGTTGCAACTGCTGCAGCAATATTTGAAAAAATATTGCAGAATGCCCTGGATATGAAATCTGAAAATGACCTAACAATTTAAGCTATGCCAATTATCGTAAACTTAGACGTGATGATGGCAAAGCGGAAAATTTCTCTGAATGAGCTTTCTGAAAGAGTTGATTTGACATTATCTAACCTTTCTATCTTAAAAACAGGGAAGGCAAAAGCAATTCGTTTTAGCACACTACACGCAATTTGTAAAGCATTAGACTGCCAGCCGGGCGATATTCTGGAATATGTAAATGATGGAAAAGGACAATGAACGGCTCACGGTCTAACTCCAGTTTTGAAGTTCAATAATATTGCCGTCCGGGTCTGAAATGTTGGCCATTGTCGCCATAACCAGGAAGCCGTAAATGCATTCCTTTTAAATGAGCATTCAAAACACCCGTTCCTTTATCGAGCCAGTTTCCCTTTTCGTCGCGCTGCGGAGGAACCGTTGTACAGCTGAAAACCAATTCATAAAAGTCTGCCAGTCGTTTCCAATCTTTCGTTATAATATTTGTATGTCCGTATTTTACTTTCAGGTTTAATTCGAATTGGGTTTTAGTTTACAGGATGGCGGTTAGCAGCAATGGTAAATATTTAAAACTGCCGAACGAATAGTTGTTGAAAAAAGATATACATCCTAACTTTTGATAATTGCCACAAGAAATACTAACTTAAGATAAGATTTGTGGCAAATACAAAAACTCTGAGCCCGGTACAAGTACTGTAGTTATATCCCCTGTCAACACCCTCAAAACTCTTTACTTAACTTCTTTCACCCTTTTTAATGCAAAAAAGCCCTGATAAGTTGATCTCATAAATAACCTTAATACTAAAACGCTTATTCCATGAAAAGATTTACCCCATTAATCGGCCAATGCCTGGCCTTCTTTCTGCTTCTTTCCAATTTACCTGCTCATTTAAATGCACAAAATATTGCCAAACGCATTACGGCCAGCAACGGCGATACGATTCCATTTCTTGAATACAAACCAGCAGGGCACGACGCGCCGGGCAATACCAGGAAATACCCATTGATTGTTTTTCTGCACGGTGGTGGCGAGCAAAGTAATAATACATCCATTGCTGCCGGAGCTCCCGTATGGGATATAGAAGGTTTTGGGCCTTCCCGCCTGGTAAGTCTCGGGTATAAAATGGCATTTACCTGGAACGGACAGGTAGATACTTTTATCGTTTTATCCCCTATGTGCCGGAGCACTTTCCGGAGCACCGGAAACCCAATAGGGCAGTGGCAGGTCGCTTATATAACTTCCATATTAAATTATGCTAAGAACAATCTCAAAATAGACACCAACAGAGTTTACCTGACCGGCATGAGTTTTGGCGGAGGAGGTACTTTTGGCTTTCTTGCATTCAATGCGGCAAACGCTAAACGACTGGCAGCAGCAGCACCGCTTTGCGCACCTCCACACCATTTTGATGGTTGGGGTAGTACCCCCAATGGTGCGCAGTATGTGGGGGATGCCAAATTGCCCGTGTGGGGATTTCATGCCGAAAATGATTCAACATGCAATGTTACTGGCACTACGATCCCAATTGATTCGATCAACAACCATATCCCTTCACCGGAGGTAAAAGCATTAAAGACTATTTGGCCAGACGGAGGGCACGGCATATGGCCCAGGGTGTATAACATCGACAACCCGGCATATACATATGGTTACGACGGTATATTAAATATCTACGAATGGTTCCTTGGGCAAAATAAAAGCCTTCCTGTTAATGTCCTTCCAACAGCTAATGTGGGCAGCGATACAACCATTTGCACCAGCTCCGGGGCGGCCACATTGAATGGCGCCCTTTCCACAGATCCGGATGGGAATATTGTAAGGTATGTATGGAAAAAAATTTCCGGTCCGGCCGCTGGTACCATTGCTACCCCATTGGGTTCCAGCTCCTCTACAACTGTGTCTGGGCTTACAACGGCAGGTGTATATAAATATCAATTGAATGTTGTTGACAACCGGGCGGCCATTGCCAGGGACACGCTGACGATCACAGTTACAAGCAGCTGTTCTAATTCCGGCAAGGCATTGACCATGTCCTCCTTGGGGAGGATCACGGCTGGAAATGTAACACAGCTCAACAATGCGTCTAAGTTCACCCTGGAAGCGCAGTTTAAATATGATGCAACCGTCAGCGGCTGGACCACTATCATGCGCAAATCCACATCCCTTAGCGATAGGATTATGATCCATATTGGTCCAAACAACAATTCCATATATGTGATGGTGGGTAATGGCAGTAATACCTATGGCTATACCGGGGCCAATGCCGTAAGCCCCGGCACCTGGTACCATGTTGCTGCTGTATTTGATGGAACCCAAAGCGGCAATGCCAATCGTCTGAAAGTGTATATCGATGGCGTTCAGCAAACGCTCAGTTTCTCGGCCATCGACTTACCTGCTAATACCAGCACAACTAATACCGCACCTTTCATGGCAGGGGGAGAGCCTGGCTGCTGTTATCTTAATGGTACGATCGATGAGGTACGTGTATGGGATACCGTACTTTCAGCGGCTACCATCGGAGCCTGGAAAGACAAACTGCTCGGCAGCTGCCATCCCAATATTGCCCACCTGGTTGTATACTGGCCACTGGATGACAACACCAACCCGTCAACAGCCACTGCGGAACTGGGAACCGCTTATAGCGGTACTATCACCAACGGCACTTATGTTACCAGCTATCAGGCTACTGATAACGGCAGCTGCGGCAAAGGACTTAGCATGTCCTCCTTAGGGAGGATAACAGCTGGAAATGTAACGCAGCTCAACAATGCGTCCAAGTTTACCCTGGAAGCGCAGTTTAAATATGATGCAACCGTCAGCGGCTGGACCACTATCATGCGCAAATCCACTTCCCTTAGCGATAGGATTATGATCCATATTGGTCCAAACAACAATTCCATATACG
>NZ_DATCRF010000651.1:0-8662 GCF_036569125.1 Chitinophaga sp.
TGCCAGCACAGCGGGTATAGCGCTTACCACTACCAGCGCTGCCCTGAACGACTGAAAATTGGCCGTGAGCAATAACAGGATCACCACGGCGGCTACCAGCAGGCCGGATTGCAGGCTGTTCAGCGTTTCATCCAGCAGCAGTGTTAAGCCGCGCTTTTCAACACTAATACCACGGGGCGGCTCACCGGCGCGTTTAATGGCAGCATCCACCGCTGCACTGGCTTTACCCAGGTCCACCTTATGCACGTTGGCGCCAATGGAAATAATACGTACCGCGCCTACACGGTCGTACTCCCCGGCCACGGTATCCGGCTGCAAAGTGGCTACATCGCCTAGCAGCGGGCGGGTACGGTCTTTTGAAATGGGAATGGCCGCCATATCGTTCATGCTGCTCATTTCATTTTCCGGTATGCTTATCTGCACAAAATAAGACTGTGCATTCTTTTCATCCAGCCAGATATTTTTTTCCGTAAACCGGCTGGATGAGGTGGCGGCGGTAAGTGATTTGGAAATATCTGTAATACTTACGCCCAGCTGCCCGGCCCTTTCCCGGTCAATGTTCACGCGGATGGCCGGGTAGTTCAGCGGCTGTACGATCTGCACATCCCGCAGGTAAGGGATCTTTTTAATTTCTGCCAGCAGCTTTTGTGCATAGGGTTTGCTCAGGTCCAGGTTCTTGCCTCTGACCGCTATTTCTATAGGTGTGGCAGCGCCCTGGCTCATTACCTTATCGGTGAGGTCAATGGGTTCAAACGTCATTTTCACTTCCGGCATTTGCCGGTGAATGCGTTTGCGCAGCCGCTCCTTAAAATCATCCATATTCACCTTATAATCCTCTTTCAGGTTCACCTGCATTACGGCTTCATTAGGCCCGGCCATAAACAGGTAAATGGGGCTAGTGGAGTAAGAGGATGGGTGCGTGCCGATGAAAGAGGAGGTGATGTCAATATTTTTTTCGCCAACGGTTTGTTTCAGAATATCTACCGCCTGCAGCAGCATATTCTCCGTACGTTCCAGGCGGGTGCCTTCCGGCGCTTTTAAGCGCAGCTGGAACTGGCCGTTATTCAGCTTGGGTAAAATATCGCGCCCGATAAAACTAAAACACAGGCCTGCAATAATAAGGATGCCTACAAAATAGCTGATGGTGGCCATCTTACGCCATTTCATCAACCCTTCCAGCCAGCCTATAAAGCGCAGCTTAAAACGGTCAAAACGGGATATTTCCTTTTGATGTTCCCTTTCATACTGCAGCTCCTGTTCTATGTATTCATTATTTTTTTCGTGCACCGCGCCTTTGGCTTTTACATGATGCTTGAACAGCTCTGCCTTCAGGATCCAGTTGGAAAGTACGGGCACCAGTGTTTGCGACAGCAAATAAGAAGCGATCATGGAAAAACCAATGGCCAGCGATAGCGGCAGGAACATGGAACGGGGCACGCCCTTCATGGTAAAGGAAGGTGCAAATACAGCCAGGATACAGAACAGGATCAGCAGTTTTGGGAAAGCAATTTCCTTACAGGCATCCCAGATGGCCCGGGCTTTGGGCTTACCCATTTCCAGGTGCTGGTGAATGTTCTCAATAGTTACCGTACTTTCATCTACCAGCACGCCAACCGCCAGGGCAAGGCCGCTCAGCGTCATAATATTAATGGTTTGCCCGGCCAGGCGCAGGCCCATTACCCCAATGATAATGGATACCGGTATGGTAACGATCACGATCAATGCGCTGCGCTTATCGCCCAGGAAAAGCAACACCATTAAGCCGGTAAGCACCGCGCCTATTACGCCTTCGCTGATCAGGCTTTTTACGGCATTCACCACATACACGCTCTGGTCAAATTCAAAGATCACCTTCACATCTTCCGGCAGCAGCTTCTGAATATCCGGCAGGGCGGCTTTCAGGTTCTTAACTACCGTCCAGGTAGATGCATCACCGGTTTTAATTACCGGCAGGTATACCGAACGTTTGCCGTTAATAACGGCGTAGCTGGTGGTAAGGTCCGCCGCATCCTCTACCCGCGCCACATCGCGCAGGTATACGGAAGGGCCGCTGCCCATTACCAGGGGAATATTTTCAAACTCTTTAATAGTGCGTATTACGGTGTTACTGGGCGTGAGGTAAGTAATATCCCCGATACGCACATTACCGGCAGGCGAGATCTGGTTATTGTCTTTCACCGCAGCCACAATCTGGTCGGGCGTAAGGTGGTGGCTGCGCATCAGCGCCGGATCAACCCTTATCACAATGGTGCGGTTGTTACCGCCAAATGCAGCGGGCGAGGTTAAACCGGCAATGCGGGAGAACGAGGGGCGGACTACCGTCATGGCCAGATCCTGTAATTCGTTATTACTGCGGGAAGGGCTGCTAAGCGCCAGCTGGCCAATAGGCAGCGTAGAAGCATCGAACCGTATCAGGAACGGCGGCTGCGTTCCATTAGGCATTTGCGAAAATGCGCGGTTAGCCATTGCCGTTACTTCCGACGCTGCCTGGGCCATGTTGGTACCTTCATAGAAGGTAAGCTTAAGCATGGATAACCCTTGTATATTCTTTGTTTCAATGTCTTTAATACCGGTTACATACAGGAACAGGTTCTGGTAGTTGGTGGATATGAAACCTTCCATTTGCTGCGGCGACATACCGCCATAGGGCTGTGATACATAAATGGAGGGCAGGTTCAGATCCGGGAAAATATCGATCTTAATATCACGCAACGATGAAATGCCGAAAAAAAGCAGGCCTATCACAATTACAATGACGGCAATGGGCTTTTGTAAGGCTAGTTTGATCAGGTTCATGAGTGTAGTTGAGTGAAAGGGAACAGGCCGTAAAATTAGCAGGCGGGCTGCGTTCCTGTTAGGACAAAACGGTTATTGCCTTGTACTATTTGAACATTACATCCCGGAAATCCTGCGGGGCAATGCCGGCATGGTTCTTAAAAAAGCGGCTAAAGTAGGCCGGGTCTTCAAAGCCCAGCTCATAGCTGATCTCTTTTACGCTTTGGTGGCTGAAAGATAGCTTACGCTTGGCTTCCAGCACCAGGCGGTCGTGCAGCAGCTCCGTAACGGTTTTGCCTGTTTTTTCGCGGGTTATCTCGTTCAGGCGTTTGGGCGTAAGGGAAAATTCGCTGGCATAAAAGGTAACATGGTGCTGTGCCCGGAAATTTTTTTCCAGCAGGCGGCGCAGCAGCACTACCCGCTCATCGCCCTTCAGGGGCGCAATGGCCTGGGCAGCATTGCGCTTCTTTTCCCTTTCGGCCTGCAATAAAAAGGCGTTCAGGTAATGTTTTATGATGCTGCGGCTGCTGCCGGAAGCACTTTTTTCCCGGTACATCAGCTCTGCCAGCAGCTGGAAAGTGGCGGCGGTACGGTTGCTGATACGGATGGGCGCATAACCGCGGGTAGCATCAAACAGGTTGGTGAAATCATACATGGTAGCCTGCTCATGGCGGTTGCTGAAGTAAAAATGCTCCGTAAAGGTGATCACATGGCCTTCCTTGGCATCATCCAGCAGCTGGTGCACCTGCCCGGGTTCCAGCAGGAACAGCATATTATCTTCCAGCTCGTAGGATACAAAATCCACTATATGCTGCCCCCTGCCTTTGGAAAACCATACCACCTGGTAATGATCATGCCGGTGCGGCTGCCGGGTAAGCTCGGTTTTAAAGCCCAGCAGCGGGAAAATATTGAACTGCCCTGTAAAGGGCAGCTGCTGATAAGGTATATCCGTGTGTTTTTGCAGCATACACTTCAAATTTAAAAAATTGGGACCGCAGGTGTACGCCGCTCATAATATTTAATGGATTGCCGGCCAGCGTGCTGCCCTACCCCCTTAACAACTTGCCACTATTCTTTACCTTTGCAGCACTATGCAGCTATATTGCCCTTCACTCACAGCATATAAGCGTTTACCCACCCTGGAAGTAAAGGTGGGCGACCTGCTTATCGGGAACAATCACCCTATCCGCATTCAAACCATGACCACCACGGATACCATGGATACCGCCGGCACCGTGGCGCAAGCTATCCGTTGTATTGAAGCCGGGGCCGAGCTGGTACGTATCACCGCCCCCAGCAAAAGCGAGGCGGAAAACCTGCTGCCTATTAAGAATGAATTACGCAAAAGGGGCTACACCACGCCCCTGGTAGCTGATATACATTTTACGCCTAATGCAGCGGAAATTGCCGCCCGTATTGTAGAAAAAGTGCGGGTGAACCCGGGCAACTATGTGGACAAAAAGAAGTTTGAGACCCTGGTATATACCGATGCGGAGTACGCGGAGGAGATAGAGCGCATCCGGGACCGGTTTACCCCGCTGGTGAATATTTGTAAGGAATATGGCACAGCCATGCGTATCGGCACCAACCACGGCTCCCTCAGCGACCGTATTATGAGCCGCTACGGGGATACTCCCATGGGCATGGTGGAAAGCGCCATGGAGTTCCTGCGCATTGCCGGGGACCTGAACTACCACAACATTGTGCTGAGCATGAAATCCAGCAACCCGCAGGTAATGGTGCAGGCCTACCGCCTGCTGGTACATACTATGCAGCAGGAGCTGGGGCATTGCTATCCCCTGCACCTGGGCGTAACGGAAGCCGGCGACGGGGAAGACGGCCGTATTAAATCGGCCATTGGTATTGGCGCCCTGCTGGAAGATGGTGTGGGCGATACCATTCGCGTATCGCTGACAGAAGACCCGGAATTTGAGCTGCCGGTGTGCCGCGACCTGGTGAAACGTTATACCAACCGGGAAGGGCATGCACCCATCCTTTCCACAGACAAACCGCCTTACTCCCCCTTTGAATACAAACGCCGGGAAACCATTGCCGTGGATAATATTGGCGGCAAGCAGGTACCGGTAGTAGTAGCGGATTTCGGAGGTATTAAAAATATTCAGCCTAATGACCTGGAAGCCATAGGGTACCATTACGATGAGGCTACCGATAAATGGAACATTGCCGACCAGGCAGCGGATTATATTTTTACAGAGCAGGTATTACCCTTTGCCTTACCCGGCACTTTAAAGGTGATAACCCCGTACGAAACCTGGTTACAGGCTGCGGATAAGGAAAAGTACTTCCCTTACCTCACACAGGAAGCTTACCTGGGTACGGGCAAAAGATCGGCTGTACTGAATGTAATTGATACCGACAGCGGAAAGCCTTTAACAAGCGCCCTGCTGCAAAAGCTGAAAACAGATAACACTGCTGTACTATGCATAGTGGCTACGGAGAATAAACATGCCATGCCGGAAGTGCGCCGCATGTTAATGACGCTGATGGAGCAGCAGGTAGCTAACCCGGTGATCCTGTTAAGCTCCAGCACACATACCGAAGCAGATGACCGCCTGCTGCAGTACGCCATAGAAACCGGCGCCCTGCTGCTGGATGGTTTTGGCGATGGCATAGGCCTGGGCATTAATTATACACAGCAGCGCAGCCTGCAGGACCTGGCCCGTATTAACCCGGTGGCCTTTGGTATTTTACAGGCTACACGTACGCGTATATCCAAAACGGAATATATCTCCTGCCCTTCCTGCGGCCGTACTTTATTTGACCTGCAGGAAACCACCGCTAAGATCCGCGCAGTAACCAACCACCTGAAAGGGGTAAAAATTGCTATTATGGGTTGTATTGTGAACGGCCCCGGTGAAATGGCGGATGCGGACTTTGGCTATGTAGGCAGCGGGGTAGGTAAAATAACCCTGTACCGCGGTAAGGAAGTGGTAAAGCGGGGGTTGAACAGCGAAGTTGCTGTAACGGAGCTCATAAACCTGATAAAAGAGAATGGCATGTGGGTGGAAACCCAGGCCAACTAAAAATAAAAATGCCCGCCTGGGGTGGGGCGGACATTTTGCTATAGCTATTTTTTGAGGTTAACAGGATGTTGAGAAAAGCGTTTCAACACATTGCATCAATAGGTGATGAAATCTTAGGGGTTAACTGCATCTATTGGACAGTACAAAGGTACATTCTGATGATCATGCCGGACAAGCGTATTTATACGGGTTTTTTTACGGGGAAATACTTTTTATACGTATATTACTAGCCTAAAACACCTTTTGTATGAAGCAATTTCTGACGGCGATATTGATCCTGCTCTTAGGCGCTTCTGTATCCATGGCCCAAACGCCCGCCACAACCAAAGCCAAGGCTAAAACTGAAAAGGCGGCAGCCAGCACCGGTACGCCATTAAAGAAGGATGGTACACCGGACAAACGTTTCAAAGCCAATAAAACCACGGCCACTGAAGGCCCTAAAAAGAAAGACGGCACCGCTGATATGCGCTATAAAGCCAACAAGGAGGCCGCAAAAAAGAAAAGTTAACGTTTAGTAAGGTTTAAAACTGTTATAGTAAAGGGGCGTTTCTTCGGAAACACCCCTTTTTTTTATGCGGAATGCTTAACGCCGAACGCGTAACGCTGAAGCCCGTGTGTTGATTGCGGATGCTGAAAGCTGATAATCATTATTGTTATGCACCCGGCGCTCTTAATGGTTTGTGTTCAACCCACGGCAGCTCAATACAGCATAAAGCATTCGGCATTCAGCGTTCAGCGTTCCGCATTCAGCATAATTCGTATTTTCACACTATGTTGGATTTCAGATTAAAGGTCTTTTATACCGTGGCTAAGCGCTTAAGCTTTACCAAGGCTGCAGAAGAGCTGTTTATTTCACAACCGGCCGTTACCAAACATATTCATGAGCTGGAGCAGCAATTGGGCATGGCGCTGTTTGAACGCATTGGCAATAAGATCACCATTACACCGGCAGGCCGCATTGTAATGCGGTATGCAGATGAGATCTTTACCAGCTACCGCAACCTGGAATATGATATTAACCAGCTAAAGCATGAAAGGGGCGGGCGGCTGCAAATAGGCGCCAGCACCACTATTGCGCAATATTTTATACCCCCGCTGCTGGCAAGGTTCAACCAGCGATATCCTGAGATCAAAACCTCCCTTATCAGCGGTAACTCAGAACAAATAGAACAGGACCTGCTGGAAAAAAATATACAGCTGGGCATTATAGAAGGCAGCTCCCGCAACCCGCAGTTAAAGTATACGGAGTTTGCCAAGGACGAAATTGCCCTTATTGGCAATGTAAACTACAGCTACGGCGCCGGTGAAGTATTAACCGCTGCGGAGCTGGCGGCCATTCCCCTGCTGGTGAGGGAGCAGGGCTCCGGCACACTGGAGGTTATAACGGAGGAGCTTAAACGCTTAAAGCTAAAGCTAACCGATCTGAATATAGCTATGTATATGAGCAGCACGGAAAGTATGAAGTCGTACCTGCATCATGCGCCCGGCGCAGCCTTTCTTTCCTTACAGGCCGTAAGCAGGGAGCTGGAAGCAGGCGAGTTTAAAATACTACCGGTGAAGAATTTTAAGCTGGTACGGCAGTTCCAGTTCACCCATCTGCAGGGCCAGCAGGATAAGCTGGCGCAGCTGTTTATGCGCTTTGCCGGTAAAGAGATCAAAGGGGAAAAAGGGGAAGGGGGAAAGGAGCTATAAAAGTTATACAAATGAAAGGGGTGGGCTAAAAGAATGTAAAATCATAAATGTAAAATTTAAAACCGTCAAAGGGGCTTTATGGAGACCATCTAAAAGGCTTCATGAACGGGATAAACCGACGAAGAAGGTTCATAGCGACCACTGAAAAGACTTTATGAACGGGATAAACACAAAAGTGAAATGCCGCGACACCAGGATACACACCCGGTTTCGCGGCATTCCACTTTACATTTGAAATTTTATACTTAGAATTTTACATTCTTTGAAGAGGCTTACCTGGTTTTTTGCAGCGTATAAATAATATACGCGCTGTTACCTTCAAAATTCACCGGTGCTCTCCACACCATTGTATTACCATCGTTAGAGCTAAGCTCTACCCGATAACCATCTGTTACATTTTTGGCTTTTACCCCTTCTGACAGTTTCTTAAACTGGAACATGCTGGATCCGCCATTTTTGTATAACGACCACATAATGGGCTGTGTAGCAGTAGTACATCCATCTGAGGTGGCCGATAAAGTATACGAACCTTTACCATTGGAAGGTAATACCCAGTTGCTGCCTTTAAAGCAGTTATAGGAAGCCTCATCAAACACCGTTACCTTACTGTTGGAGGGGATCCCTTCAAACTGGATGTCGGTAACTACCCAGTTACCTTTTACACTGCTTTTGGAAATGTCCTGCGAGGTGGAGGTGGCGCCGGATGAGCTGGCGCAGGAAACTGCAAACAGGGATGCTACGATCAGGCATAATGCTGCCAGGGCAAGATTTTTCATCTTCATCTGTTAAAATTTAATTTGACTGCAAATCTCAACTTTTGCACGATACAAAAGCAAGAAATATACCAGTTAAACACCGGGAAAGGTTATTTTGTTGAAGCGGGGGCGGTTGATGCAGGATAATTATGAAGCAGCCTGTTTTCCAGCTCCTGGTATTTGTTATAGAAATAAATGCTGCTTGCCAGCAGCGCTATCAGCAGCACACATAAACCAATAAAAATACAACGCCACCAGATGCTTACCTGCATTTGCTGGTTCCGCGGCGCTTCCTGTAAGTTAATAACAGTATGGACAGGCGGCTCCCTGCGCTTACGCCGGCGGCGCTTTTCGCCGGTTTCCCATTGCACCTTATGGCAAATGTATTCCCATACC
>NZ_DATCRF010000652.1:0-8732 GCF_036569125.1 Chitinophaga sp.
GTGTAATGGATATGCCTGAAAGCGCCAGCACCACAGCCCTTGAAGGGAATGTGGTGCCGCCGCCTAAAAAATTAATGGTTACAGATTGCAGCTGCTTTACCTGGTTGGCACAGGCCAGCGAAACATCGTACTTATAAAAGCGCGGGTTATTGGTGGCGATGCCATCTGCAATATAGGGCGGTGCAGTAATACGTGTAGTACGGCCAAAACCAGCGTATACGGCATTGCCACCATCAAACCAGTCCAGCACCGTTGCGGTGCCCGCTACTGCGGTAGTGCCATCTGTAAAATTCAATGTAACGCGCAGCGTGCTGGAACCTTCTGTTGAAAACAGCAGCAGGCTTATTTTACTAAAGGCTGCGGGTGTTACCAGTGTAAGCGTACCATCAGCAGCGCTGTTGGCCACAGCGCCGTTAAGCGACAGGAACAAACCATTAGCAGCTGTATAAGGCGCCAGCTGGTAAGTACGCACACCGCTTACAATGGTGCCTGTATTGGGCAGGCCGCCGGGAAAAACATTCTTTACGCCAAAGGCTGCGCTGTAAAGCACATTAAAGCTCAGGTCCAGCGGCGTAGTGGTAACCGCCATTGAGCTGGTGCCTGTGTCTGCAACAACATCATTATTAAACCCCGTAACCGCTACGGGGGTGTATGTTTGTGCATATAACTTTCCCATGCCGGGGCATACCGCCAGCGTTAGCACAATAATAAATATGGTCTTCATGTTGTTAGCTCATCATTTTGGTTGGCGCCAGGGCAACTCGACGGAACGGCTATAGGGTTACCGTAGTTGTGTTACTGTTAAATGGTTTAAGTGAATAAAGGGCTTTCAGGTTCATTCTAAATACAATCACTGTTCATAAGCGGGGGGGTGGATGGAGAAAGTTTTTTTGTTTTAGTCCATAGTCGATGGTCCATGGTCCATTGCATAGAACAGAGTGAAGGGACTATAGTGATCCACAGCCCATTGTGTAGCGCATTGGGGCGATAGCGCGATGAAATGCGGTGATATTGCAGGGCATCATATAATAATATAGGACTGCAATACAGATGATTGTGCATAGGAAGGGAGTCTTATACAAGTATTACCCTAAGCGTAAGGCCATTGTTCACCAATACATTGTGGGCATGACGTGGACTTGATGTGGACTTGATCCGGACTTGAGGCAGGGAGAAGGGGGAAAGGAGGCGGGATGACCGGCGGCCGGGTGGCAAAGGTATTAACAGAAGGACGGCATAGGGATGGAGGATGGCAAAAGGTTACGAACGAATGGCGGGTGATAGCTTATGCTCCGGGCAATACCCTGGCGTATATACCTCCCCGTTATCCGGCAAGCGTGCGCGGCACATGATCATATCTTTATCTTTCCGGGCCGATTTGCTAAAAAACACAGATGCATCTATCTTTGCCGCAAAGAGCTACACGGAACTATGCGTTTGCCAAAACCAGTGATCATTGTACTAATATGCATTATTGCAGCCTTGCTATTCATTCCTTTCCTGGGCCGTGTGCATTTATTTGACTGGGATGAGATCAATTTTGCGGAATGCTCCCGGGAAATGATCAAGCTGGATGATTACTCCCGCATTTATGTGAACTTCAAACCTTTCTGGGAAAAGCCGCCCATGTTCTTCTGGATGCAAACGGTAGCCATGAAATGTTTTGGCTATACCGAATTTGCAGCGCGCCTGCCCAATGCCATTTGCGGCATTGTTACGCTGGTAGTGCTGTTCCTGTGCGGGCAGCAGGTGTATGACCGCAAATTTGGTACCTACTGGGCGCTGGCTTATGCGGGTTCCCTGTTCCCGAATATGTATTTTAAATCCGGGTTAATAGATCCCTGGTTTAACCTGTTCATTTTTCTTTCGTTATACTATTTCATTTTATACCACTGGAAAAGGAATGGCTTTGATCATGTACGCCTGAAAAAAGACCCGGTAACCTATGCTGCCTGGGCAGGTATTTTTATGGGGCTGGCTGTTTTAACCAAAGGACAGGTAGCGCTGATGATCTTTTTACTGGTGCTGGGGGTATACCTTATTTACAACCGGTTTAAGATCTATTTTAACTGGCTGCACGCGCTGCTGTTCCTGGTGGTGGCTGCGGTCATTACCTGCTCGTGGTACGGGTATGAGACTATGAAGAACGGGCCCTGGTTTATTACGGAGTTCCTGAAATACCAGTACCGCCTGTTTTCCACACACGATGCCGGGCAGAAAGGCTTTTTCGGCTATCACTACATCGTGATCCTGATCGGCTGTTTTCCGGCTTCGGTATTTGCCATCCCGGCATTTTTCCGGATGCGTTACAGCAGCCGGTATGATAAAGATTTTAAGATGTGGATGGTAATGCTGTTCTGGGTAGTGACCGTGCTGTTCACCATTGTGCAGTCGCGCATTATCCACTACTCTTCCATGGCCTGGTTCCCGGTAACGTTCCTGGCAGCCTATACTTTTTATAAATGGGAGAACAAGGAAGCTGCGTATAAAAAGTATGCCGGGGTGATAACCGCCATACTGGGTATTTTAATTTCCATAGTGCTGATCTCCGTAACGGTGATTGCGCTGAACATTAAAAAACTGATCCCCTATGTGCACGACCAGTTTGCGCAGGGCAATATGGAGGCCGATGTACACTGGAACGGCTGGGAAGGCACCGCCGGCGCGCTAATGCTGGTAACCGTAATACTGGGTCTGTGGTGGCTGAAAAAACGCGCTTTCAGCCGCGCTGCCTGGACCTTTTTTGGCGGTACTGCGCTGGTGATATTTTTTGCGGCAGCGCTGATCGTACCCAAGGTAGAACGTTACTCCCAGGGAGCGGCCATTGACTTTTTAATACAACGGCAGGGCGAAGATTGTTATGTAACTACGTTGGGGTATTGGAGTTATGCACCCTTCTTTTATGCACAAAAGGAAAAACCAACTAACCCCAACTCTTATGAGGAATGGTGGCTGCTGCGGGGAGATATTGATAAACCCACTTATTTCATCAGTAAGGTAGACCGGGTGGAGGAATACACCAAAGACAATCCCAGCCTGAAAGAGCTATACCGGAAGAACGGGTTTGTGTTCCTGAAGCGGATGCCTGCTAAATAATACTGCTGTTATTTCCTCGATGATGATCCCCTGATAATAAGGGTTGTTTCCAGCGACTGCAGCACGGGTGAATAAGCCTCCCCTTCTGTAATGGCATCCAGCAGGATGTGCATGGCTGAGCGGCCTATATCTGCTACCGGCTGCTGTACGGTGGTAAGCGCCGGCTCTATTACTTCCGAAATAGGATCATTGCTGAAACCCACAATGCCCAGCTCTGAAGGGATCTTTATTTTCATTTTTTTGGCGGCCAGCATCAGCTGAATGGCTACGGGATCGTTCACACAAAAAACAGCATCGGGCCGCTGCTTCAGATTCAACAGCTTTTCAGCGCAATGAACGGCATCTTTTTTTGAAAGGTTGCAATGCACCACCCGCTCTTTTTTAAAAGGCAGGCCATGTTTTTCCAATGCATCCCGGTAGCCTTTTAAGCGGTTATGCGTGATCCGTAATGCCGGCGGGCCGCCGATATGTGCAATATTGCGGTAGCCGTTCTCAATAAGATGCTCCACTGCTTTTAGCGCGCCTTCATAATCATTCACCAGCACCTTTGAGGTATCCATTTCATCGCAGATGCGGTTAAAGAACACCACGGGAATGCCATGCCTTTCAAATGCCTTGAAGTGCTCGAAGTTTTTAGTTTCCCGGGTCATGGAGATGAGCACCCCATCCACGCGGTTAGCCAGTAATACGCTGGCATTGGCCACTTCTGTTTTAAAGGATTCCTGCGACTGGCAGATGATCACATTATAGCCGGCCTGCTCTGCTACCTGCTGTGCGCCCATAATAATGGTAGGAAAAAAATAGGTCAGGAACTCCGGTACAATAATACCGATGGTGTTGCTTTTACTTTTTACCAGGCTTTTGGCCAGCAGGTTTGGCTGGTAATCGAGCTGGCGGGCCATTTCCAGCACCGCTGCTTTGGTTTGCGGGTTAATATCCCCATGCTCATGCAATGCCCTGGATACGGTGGATTTGGAGATGTTCAGCGCTTTTGCAATATCCACAATGGTGGCCATATGCTTTTTTTGCTGCCGCACCTCCGCTGCCGCCTCCCCGGGCAGGGTGAAATGAATGTTACAATCCTTACAATAATAGCGTTGTTTCCCCCTTACAATACCTGATTTTGTGATCGCGTGCACATGACTGCACCGGATACATTTTATCATCTAAAACAAATAGATTTTGATTGGTAATGCTAAAATAAAGCACGTTTTGTTAACGTGCGGCAATAAGATTTTTTCCCCCTGCTGCTATCGGTATCGTTTGCGGTTACGTTCCCGGTAGATTCTGTTTTCCAAAAGGCCGCGAAATTTTTCATTGTTTGACTTTCTTCTCTAACATTGCGTACCACTTTATGTCAAACTTTTTTAAAAGCTAAAGATGCTTACGTTATGAAAAGAACAAGTCCCTTGTTTAAATTACCGGGCTGTGTCAGTATCCTGCTGCTTATGCTTTTTTCCTGCTTTGTGCTGCCGGCAAATGCACAATCCCTTTTACCATCTGTTTCCGGGAAGGTACTGGATGAGAACGGGCAGGCCTTGCCAGGCGCCACTGTTGCGGTAAAAGGCACTTCGAAAGGAACCGTTACCAGCAGCACCGGCGTGTTCACCCTGAAGGAGGTAGCTTCCAATGCTACCATCACCGTTACCTTCCAGGGCTATGAAAGCACCGCGGTGGAAGTCCGCGGCCAATCGTCCCTTACCGTGTCCCTGAAGCCTGATATCAGTAAGCTGAACGATGTGGTGGTTGTTGGTTATGGTACGCAACGTAAAGCGGCATCCACCGGCTCCATAGCATCCGTTAAATCGGCGGATATTACGCAAACGCCTGTTACAAATGTGGCCCAGGGCCTTGCTGCCAGGGTGCCGGGCGTACAAATTACGCAAAACAATGCTGCCCCGGGAGGTAACATCAGTGTGCGCATCCGCGGCACCAACTCCATCAACGGCTCTTCTGAACCGCTTTACATTATTGACGGGATCCAGATCTCCAACAGCGGCGGCGTAAGTGATGTAAGCCCTTTATCTACCATCAATCCAAATGATATTGAATCCGTGGAAATACTGAAGGATGCATCTTCTACCGCCATTTATGGTGCAAGAGGCGCCAACGGTGTTGTGCTGATCAGCACCAAACGCGGAAAGAGCGGCGCTACACGGGTACAGCTGGACATGTACCGGGGCATACAAAACATTACCAAAGAACTATCCATGATGAACGCTGCGGAGTTTGGAAAGCTGGAAAATGACATTTATAATTCAGCGATCTATCCTGACCCGGCTTCCCTGGGACAGGGCACCAACTGGCAGGATATTATTTACCGCCAGGCCAGCATACAAAACTACCAGGCCTCTGTAAGCGGTGGTTCGGATAAAACCCAGTTCTCCTTATCCGGCAACTTCTTCGATCAGGAAGGTATTATTATTTCTTCGGATTTCAAGCGCTATTCTTTAAGAGCTACGCTGGACCACAACATCAGCAGCCGCTTTAAAGTGGGCACCAGTATTGTAAGCAGCTACACCATCAACAACAATATACCTACGGGCGTTAGCTCTATTGACGGGCCGCTGGTAACCCAAAGCATTGTGGGCGCTACGCTGGGCGCACCTCCTACCCTGGTGCCTTACAGGAATGATGGCAGTGTTTATCCTTTTGCGGACCAGTTCAACGGCCGTTACCGGGAGATCGCCAACCCGGTGGGCCTGGCCAATATCCTGAACCGCAATACTATTAAACGTACGCTGGCCAATGTATATGCTGATGCAAAGATCCTTACCGGCTTAAGCTACCGCGCCTCTTTTAATGCGGATGTAAGCAACACGCTGAATGATTATTATTCGCCCATTTACATTCTTGGCAAGGCGGAAGTGAACGCCAACTCCGGCACTGCATCCAAAGGGAATGTGAACACTACCTCCTGGCTGCATGAAAGCATTCTTACCTACGATCATGCTTTTGGCGATCATACCATCAAGTTCACAGGCGTGTATGCCATTCAAAGCAATTTGTATAATGATAACAGCATCTTTGCAAACGGCTTCCCGAACGATGCTACCAGCAATGAAGCTGTGCAGCTGGCCGTGAACAGAACGGTGAGCAGCAACCGTAATAAGGAGGCGCTTAATTCATACATGGGCCGTATTAACTATGGCTATGCCAATAAATATTTCCTGGACATTACTGCCCGTTATGACGGTGCTTCCAAGTTCGGCGAAAATCATAAATGGGGCTTTTTCCCGGCTATTGCCGGCGCCTGGCGCATTATTGAAGAACCTTTCCTGCAAAACAACAAAGTGTTCAGCGATCTGAAATTAAGGGCCAGCTACGGGCAAACAGGGAATGCGGGCGCCATTGCGCCGTACCAGTCACTGGCGCTTGAAGGCTCCGGCAGTAATTACCAGTTCAACCATATTTATACTGTGGGCATCAGCCCCACAGGCATTCCCAATGCAGACCTGCGCTGGGAAAAATCAACGCAAGCCAACGTGGGCCTTGACATAGGATTGCTGCAGGACCGCCTGAACATTGTGGTGGATTATTATAACAAGAAAACAAAGGACCTGCTGTTTGTGAAGAACCTGCCGCTTTCGTCCGGGTATTCTTCTGTAACCGGCAACTTTGCCAGCATCCGGAACAAGGGCATAGAAGTAGCTGCGGATGCCAGGCTGCTGACCGGCAAATTTAAATGGAACGTGAATGCAAATATCTCCGTGAACCGCAACCAGCTGTTAAGCCTGGAGGGCGGCACCAATGAATATGTGCTGAACCCCTACAGTGTGCTCAGGGTTGGGCAGCCGCTGGGCATCTTTAAAACCTATGTATTTAATGGCATTTACCAAACCGGCGAAACGGTGCTGGCTGGCAGCGGCAGCAGAACAGGCGGTGTAAAGGTGGCTGACCTGAATAAGGACAACCAGATCACCGGCGCCGATCAAACGATCAGCGGCAATGCAAACCCCTCTTATATTTTCGGGTTCTCCTCCAACTTCAGCTACGGCCGTTTTGATCTTTCCTTCTTTCTTTCCGGTGTGCAGGGCAATAAGATCTTTAACCTGAGCCGCTACACTTTTGAAAATGGTTTGGGAGGCAGGAATGTGGTTTCGGGTGTGGTGAACCGCTGGTCGCCCACAAACCCTAACAATGAATATGCGAGCGGGTTCCAGGGAGGCAGGCTGCCGGTATCAGACCGTTTTGTGGAAGATGGCTCCTATATCAGGATGAAGAATATTACCCTTGGTTATAAGCTGCCGGCCATAAAGTATATCACCAATGCAAGGCTTTATATCAGCAGCAACAATCTTTTCACCATCACCAACTACAGCGGCTACGATCCGGAAGTGAATTCCTTTGGCGGCTCAAACACACTGATCGGGGTTGATAACCTCGTATATCCCATGGCAAGGTCTTTCCTCGTTGGCTTACAGGTTGGACTATAAAAAATGATGTATATGCAAACAAAGAAGAACATACAATACCTGCTGGGTGGTTTACTACTGCTGTTGCTTGTGCATACATCCTGCAACAAGCTCGATGAAAACCCCTACTCTTCCATCTTTACAGATAATTTCTATAAAACGGCATCAGATGCAGAAGCAGCGTTAACAGCTGTTTACGGCCCTATGGTTAATTTATACCTTACTGCCGCCACCGGTGCGTCCGACTTCAGCGCTGACCAGATCTATCCCCGCCCTGTAGTTGGCAGGGATACCTATACCTTGTTCAGCTATGATCCTAACTACACTACGCAAAAAAGCTTTAGCAGGCAAAATGAATCACCGCAGCAAATATGGCAATCCTGTTACCAGGGTATTGAAAAAGCAAACTGGGTTTTGCTGCGCGTACCGGCAACCAATATGGACACTGCCAGAAGAAGCGTTATACTTGGAGAAGCGTATTACATGCGCGCCTTTTATTTTTGGATGCTGACCAAGAACTTCCGGGACATCGTGGTTAAAACCACGCCCAGCACCAGCATTGATACTGCCATCATTGGCAAAACCCTGCAGCCGGATGTTTTTAAACAGATATACCAGGACCTGGACCAGGCTATCGCAAAGCTGCCTTCTTATTCAGCGAATATCCAGAAAGGCCGGCCCTCAAAAGAAGTGGCCATGGCGTTGTATGCAAAAACAGCGTTGTATGCGCAGGACTGGGCAAATGCGCTGGACAAAGCAAAGCAGGTGTTAAGCTCCGGCAAATACAGCCTGATGCCCGATGTGCTGGATGTGTATAATGTTGCCAAAGAAGATGCAGCCAGGCAGGAGAACATGTGGGCTTTTGAATGCGAAAGTACATCGCCTGGTTTTTCTACGCAGATCATTAGCTTATTTGGCCCTAAGAACAGCGACGGGCCGCAATATGCAGTGACCTCTTTTGGCTCTGCATTTGCGTACCAGTCGTTCTTTGATTCATTTAACCCTGCAGACCGCAGGCGGATGCTGATGGACACCTTTTACATCAACAAGCTGGGGCAGATCGTACACCAGAAAGATATTACGCCCATTACAAAGCAGGGCGTGCTGGTTAAAAAATATATGGATCCTAACTCGGTTGGCGGCAGCGGGGCTACTAACATCCCCATTCTGCGCCTGGCTGATGTTTATCTGATAGCTGCAGAAGCTTCCGCACAGCAAAAC
>NZ_DATCRF010000653.1:0-3323 GCF_036569125.1 Chitinophaga sp.
TAAGGATCTGTGAGATGCGGTCCCAGCCGGCCAGCGCTACCTGGAAGTTAGCCCAGAGCACAGAAAGCTGGCGTATAGGATTATAAAAGTTGGTGACGTATGCAAAGAAGCTGATGAGCATTCCAATCGTGAACTGCCCGGTAGCTACCAGGTAAATGCCATACGTAAGCACGGTTAGCTGCGCCAGCTGCGCGCATAAGCCAAACACCGGCATAAATACGTTGTTGGCCATGCCAGCACCAATAGCAGTACCGTAGTTCTGCTTATTCACCTCATCAAAACGTTTCCGGAAATAATCCCGCCGGTTAAAGGCGATGATCACTTTAAAGTTGTTCAGGCTTTCCTGGATCTCTGCGCTCATGCTGCCGGTGCTTTTCATATTGGCGGCATTTTTCCTGCGCACCCAGGGCGAGATCAAACGGGTGAATACCAACAACGAAAGCGCCGGCACCAGCGCAGCCCCGCCCAAACGCGGATGAATAGACAGCAGGAAAATACCGGAACCCGTCATCAGGAATATATTGCTCACAAACTGCAGCAGGTACTGCGAAAAGAACTGGTTCACCTTATCCGTATCATTATTGATACGGGAAATAAGATCGCCGGTTTTGTTCTGGTTAAAGAAAGCTACAGGCAGCTCCTGCAGCTTGGCAAACACCGCGTTGCGCAGGTTAAACAGCATGCGCTGGCCTATACCGCCCATCAGGCGGGCCTGCAGGTAGTTGGCTATAAAGGCTGCGGTATATACCAGTAACAACAATCCGCAAAAGAGCAGCACATTGTGGTATTGATGGTTTTGTATAAAATGATCGATCGTATAGCCGATGATGATAGGCCCCGTAAGGTTTAATCCCGAGCTGACGATAATAGTGAAAAAAGCCAGCAGCAAGGTTTTTTGCTCCGCTGCCAGGAACCGGAATAACTTTTTCAGCGCCGAAAGGGTGCTGGTTTTCTGTGCCGGATCAGCAGTGCTATTTAGATTGTAATTCATAGTGATTGGTGCTGCGTTGTGATTGATAGATCTGTACATATTCCGGACAGCTTTGCATCAGTGTTTCGTGGGTGCCGGAAGCCACAATTTCGCCTTCCATCAGTAATATGATCTGGTCATAATGCTCAATGGAGGCAATCTTTTGCGTTACGGATACCAGGGTAAGGTCCGGGTAATATAAGGACAGGTTTTGCAGGATCTGTTGTTCCGTGCTGCTGTCCACCCGCGCGGTAAAATCATCCAGCAATAAAATTTTCGGATCAATGGCCAGCGCACGCGCCAGCATAATGCGTTGTTTTTGTCCGCCGGAAAGGCTGGTGCCGCGTTCAGATACCATGGTTTCCAGCTGCTGCGGCAGTGCATCCGTAAAGTCTTTCAGCGCAGCAGTGGTAATAGCGCGTTCCATAGCATCTGCCGTTACGCTGTCGTTGAACGCAATGTTCTCCCGCAGGCTTATGTTGAAGATAATGCTGTCCTGGAACACCATGCCTATTTGCTTGTGCAATGCATCGCGGTTATAGGTGCTCAGCTCATGCCCGTCATAAAGAATGGTGCCGCTATCCGGCTTACCCAGATTGGTGAGCAGGTATAACAGCTGTGTTTTACCTGCTGCTGTTGGGCCAATGATAGCTGTTTTTGTACCGGCTTTTACGGAAAAGGAAATATCCTTTAATACCGGTTTACCTTCATACTGCAGGTGCAGGTTTTGTACGCTGATGTCGCCGCGGATAGCTTCTGTTACCGTACCGGTTTCCACGGCATCCGGCATGGATAATACCATTTGCACGCGCTGGTAGGCAGCGGTGGATTGTGCGATCACGTTACTCATAATACCGATCAGCACAATGGGAAAAATGAGAATGGCAAGATAGCTGTTAAAGGCTGCAAGGTCGCCCAGGGTCATGCTGCCGCTGATCACAAAATGCCCGCCCAGCGCCAGGATGGTTACAATGGCTATACCGGCAATAAAGGAGATCACCGGTATCAGCAGGGCATACAGCCGCATAATGTCCAGGCCAATGTTCCTGGCATCTGTATTGGCAGTATAGAATTTATCGTATTCCAGCAGCTGCGCATTCAGCACCCGTATCAGGGCGGAACCCAAGATACTTTCCGTGATCACTTTATTCAGCCAGTCGGTGGTAGCCCTTACTTTCAGGAACAGCGCCCTCATTCTGCCAAACACCATTACAAAGGTGATGGTGATCATCGGGATGATCATGAGCACGGCCAGCGCCAGTTTCCAGTTGATCTCCATTAACAAAATGGCGGCGCCTATGATAATAACCACGGAAGATGCAATAGAGGATACGGCCTGTGAAATGAACAGCTTTACTGTATCAATATCCGCCGTGAAGTTGGTGAGCAGCTTGGCCGGGTTGCTTTCCTGGATCTGTGCATAGCTCTGTCCCGATACTTTTAAGGCCAGGCGGGTGCGCAGGTCGCGGGCCACCCGTTCAGAAGCATAGGTTTGTACAATGTTCTGCAGGTACGTAAAAATGAAAATGAGCACACTGGCGCCGGCAAAGTAAATGAGAATAGGTTTATACACCAGCTGCCCTTTGCCAAAGGAATCGATCCCGTAGGCAATAATGCGGGGTATAACCAGGTTTAACCCGTTACTGAGAAGCGCCAGCAATACCAGCAACAGCACCATTCCCCGGTAAGGCTTAATAAGGGCGGCTATTTTGGGAGGTTTGTTTCCGGCAGGTGTGGTGCTTCCGTTGGCTTTTTTCATAGTTGATCTGAATGAGGGTATTAAGGCATGACGGATTGACCGGCAATTATATTTTAAAAGTAGAAAAATATTATGGGTTCTTAAGAGTGAAGTATAATTAAGCCGTAATTACGTCATAACTAACCCATAGATAATCCATCTCTTATAAGGGATGGGACATATATGGCTCAGATATGGAGTATATATGGAGTATATATGGCTTATCTGACAAATGACGTAGGCAAATGCGCCACGCTTTCATGATGTGGTGCACATTTTTCAGTACTCCTTAGGTCTGTGCAGGATGAGTTGTTATCTTGTAATAACAATCCCTTTTATGCGCCTTATTTGTTTGATCTTATGCTTTTACTGTAGCCGGCTAATAGCCCAGCCCATAGATACCGGCTACATCCTGCTGCAGCCCATGCAGGTATTTGACGGCCACACCCTGCAAAAAGGCTGGCAGGTGCTGGTAAAAGGAAATACCATTGCAGCCGCCGGTCCGGCCGGTTCTTTCACTGTACCGGCGCAGGTGCGCACTATTAACCTGCCGCAGCAAACCTTGCTGCCGGGCTTAATAGAGGGGCATACACATATGTTCCTGCACCCTTATAA
>NZ_DATCRF010000654.1:0-3363 GCF_036569125.1 Chitinophaga sp.
TTATAAATATCCGGCACCAGGGCTACCTGTACCTGCAGCTGGTCATGGGCGGTATGGTAAGCCGCCAGCCGGTCTGCCGCTGCTTTAAAGGCCGGGATGGTAATAATGAGCATATCTGCGGCTGCGCTGCCATGCAGGTCCTGGTTAGGCATGGTGCCCGCAAAGGCCGGCTGGGGCAGCCGGGCGGGGTCAAAGGCTACATATTCCCGCAGGGTGGCTGCGTCCCGCACAAACTGCAGCTGATTGCCGCTGTGCTGCACAGGTATGGCCACCGGCGTGCCGGTATTGGTAAGCTCCCATATTGCCGTGCCGGCGCCTGCATTATTCAGGGTAAAGCGCCCGGCAGCACCGGAGGCTACGCTTACTGCATCTCGGAAGAACAGCGGGTCCTGGGCCGGTATTGTAAGCGGGCAGCGGGCCTGCAGCTCCACATAATCCAGCCAGCCCTGGTCGCCGTTACCGGCAATGTATTGCAGGCCTACCTGCAGCTGGGCGCTGTTCACATTCACATTAAAAGCGCCGTAGGCGGCCGTGGCAAAAGCTTCAAATATATTTCCGCTCACCGGGTTTAAATTCAGGCTGCCGGCAGCGGCCTGGTTCACCGTAATATCAAAACGG
Source organism: Chitinophaga sp. (assembly GCF_036569125.1). Classification (GTDB taxonomy): domain Bacteria; phylum Bacteroidota; class Bacteroidia; order Chitinophagales; family Chitinophagaceae; genus Chitinophaga. The sequence continues at coordinate 619 of NZ_DATCRF010000654.1, forward strand.
CTGCCGCTGCTGCGGGCAGCAGCCCGGGCGCGTACCTGCACCTGGGCAGTGGCTGCGGGTAGGGTAAAATCTATACTGCGGGTAAGGGTGCCGCCGGGTGCATTATTAAACACCGGGCCCCACCACTGTTTGCCGCTGCTTACCAGGTTAACGCTGTCCTTCTCATAAAAAGCATGATAGTCAAAAGCCGTAATATCCACCGTGGGTGCGGGTGGCGTGGCGTTATCCGTGGTAATACGGCGGCCGTTACCGCCAATGCTCAGGAAATACCAGGCCGTGTCACTATATAAATTATACTGGTGGGTAAAGGTGCGGCCGGCCGGGTTATACACCCAGCCATGCGGGCCGGGGGCGTAAAACAGCACATAATCATTCCCGTTCAGCAGGCCATCGCCCCCATCTGCCACTTCCAGGGCCAGCTCGGGCAGGTCATCTGCCCGGGGCAGGCTGTTATTTTCCGGCAGCAGCTGCCCCCCGCTTCCAAAAATGCGTATGCTATTGGAGGATAGGGATTGTGTATTGATACCCATGCTATTGAGCTGGGATACCGGGATCTTATAAATGCCGGGCTGGGTAACCGCCAGCTTATACCAGGTACCGGCGGCTAAAACGGAATGGGGAGCATAGGTGCGCTGCGCATGTGCCGGCAACCAGGCACTACACAACAGCAAAAGCAGCAGGCGATACAGCTTCATAAGGGTTTTATTACTGGATACGGAGGCCGTAGGCCCCGTAAATTTAATAAACCGGCGACACAAAGTGCAAATAACCCCTTGACAGACAAACCGGTTTGTAGTAAATTTAAGGGCCAAACCATTACAAATTAATTTTTTTCACTATAAAATAAAATATACTAAATTTGCGTTTACCTATAAAACCAATACTAAAAGCTGAATCTCATGCATAGATTAACCTCTCTGTCTTTGCTCTTAGGCACCAGTGTAATGCTGGCCACAACCGCCTGTAATAAGGATGGCGGAGGGCTGTTTGGCAAGAAAAAAGAAAAATCCTCCGCAACCGGCTGGAACTATAATGACCAGAAAATGGGTGGTTTCAGTGTGGCTAAAAGTAAGGACCAGCAAACCGGTCCGGGCCTGGTGTTTGTGCAGGGTGGTACTTTTGCCATGGGCGCTACCGAACAGGATGTGATGATGGACTGGAACAACATTCCCCGTCGTATCACGGTTTCCTCCTTCTACATTGATGAATCCGAAGTATCCAACGTACACTACCGCGAATACCTGTTCTGGTTACAGCGTATGTACGGCGAATCCTTCCCGCAGGTATACCGCCAGGCATTACCGGATACCCTGGTATGGCGTAGTGAGCTGGCTTACAATGAGCCGCTGGTGGAATACTACTTCCGCCACCCTGCTTACAACGATTACCCGGTGGTAGGCGTAACCTGGAAACAGGCTACCGATTATGCCAAATGGCGCTCTAACCGTGTGAACGAAAAGCTGCTGATGGATAAAGGCCTGCTTTCCAAAGGTGATATCACCAACCAGGCTGATGACAATACTTTTGATACTAAAGCATATACCGCCGGTCTGTACGAAGGTACTCCGGGTAAAATGTCAAAAAGCGTAAAAGATCAGTTCAAAAATGCCGACGGCTCACCCCGTACTGCGCAGTTTGAAGATGGTATTATGCTGCCGGCTTACCGCCTGCCCACAGAAGCAGAATGGGAATACGCCGCACTGGGTTATATAGGTCAGAACCCCTCTCCTTCCAAGAAAGAAGGCAAACGTGGTGAAGAGTTGATCATGAACAAACAGATCTACTCCTGGGGCACCAACACCAGCGGTTTAAGGGATATCCGCCGCGGTAACTGGCAGGGCCAGTTCCTCGCGAACTTTAAACGCGGTTCCGGTGATAACATGGGTATGGCAGGTGGTCTGAATGACCGTGCTTCCATCCCCGGCCCTATCCGCTCTTTCTTCCCGAACAACTTTGGTATCTATAACATGTCCGGTAACGTAAGCGAATGGGTACTGGACGTTTACAGACCGCTGAACCCGATCGATGGAGATGACTTCAACTACTTCCGTGGTAACAAATTCCAGACTACTTACATGAACGGTGAAAATGAGCCGGAAAAAGATAGCCTGGGTGCGCTGAAAATGCGTGATGTAACCGACGAAGAAAGCGCTAACCGTTTGAACTACCAGAAAGGTGATGTGATCAACTACCTGGATGGTGATACCTTATCACAGGTACAGTATGGTTACGGTGTAACCTCCCTGATAAACGATAAATCCCGCGTAGTAAAAGGTGGTAGCTGGAATGACCGCGCCTACTGGCTGTCACCCGGTACCCGCCGCTACATGCAGGAAGATATGGCTACCAATACCGTTGGTTTCCGTTGCGCAATGGACCGCGTGGGCAGCCCCGAAGGTAACAAGTTCAAAACTGGTCAGCTGTTCAAGAAACAAAGACAGAAGAGATAAGCTTGAGGCTGAAAGCCGAAAGCATAAAGCATAAAGCAAAAGCCCGGTAGTGATACCGGGCTTTTGTATTTTATAGCTGTTTGTTTGATATCGCTTCGCAAGCTTTATGCTTTATGCTTTATGCTTACTTCCAGATCTCAAGTATTTCCTCCGTATGATTCTTACTAACCGGCTTGTTAATGATCTTGTCTATGATCCCTTTTTCATTGATCAGGAAAGTAGTACGGTGTGTGCCGTCAAAGATGCGGCCCATGAATTTCTTCTCGCCAAACACACCGTATGCCTGCACGATCTT
>NZ_DATCRF010000655.1:0-8154 GCF_036569125.1 Chitinophaga sp.
ACCACGCCTACTGATACCAGCGCTGCTATGCCGGCAGCCACTGATACGCTGCAGTACTACGTAGTATTTGCAACCTATCCCAGCCGGGCCGCTGCGGAAAAAAGGTTCCGCCAGTTAAAAGGTTTTGGGCTGAATGTTGCCATGTACAATACCCGCGATTCCACCAACTTCAAGCTGGCTATGCCTTTCCGCTCGCTGGCCGCAGATACCGCCGCAAACATCAAGAAAGTGAGGGATAACTATGGAGGTAAGAATGGGAAGGTGTACCTGGAGTTCTAATGTGCAGATGTGCATATATGCAGATGTGCAGATGAAATGCAGCGAATGCTAAACACTTGATTGTAAATATTCTAAAATAAAAAAGTGCAAATGGACCTATCCATTTGCACTTTTTTTATACCAGTAAATCCCCAACATACACCAGCACATTAGCACATTAGCATATCAGCACATTTAATCCATCTGCACATCTGCATATCTGCACATCCGCACATCATTTGATCTCCTTTGCCACAATCTCCAGCCCTTCTGCAAAGCTATGCGGCTGGTAGCCCAGCTCCTGCACGGCTTTATCGATCACAAAACCTGTTTTGGCCGGGCGTTTGGCAGGTTGCACAAAAGTTTTTGCATTCACTTTTTCGATCAGGCGCTGGTCCAGCTTAAAGAATTCCGCTGTTTGTACCGCCATTTCGTAAGGCGACAGCATTTCCTTACCGGAGATATGATACACGCCGGTGCTGCGTTTATCCGCCACCAGCTTACAGCCTTCGGCCAGGTCCTGCACCAGTGTAGGCGTGCGCCACTGGTCATCCACCACCTTTATCTTTTTGCCTTGCTGCAGGTTGTTCTTTACCCAGGTAATAATGTTGCTGCGCTGCATATCCACAGCAGTGCCATATACCAGCACCGTTCTTACAATAGCCCAGGGCACCTTGCTGTTCTTCACCAAACGCTCTGCCGCCACTTTGCTGGATCCGTAGTAGCTGAGCGGGTTGGCCGGCGCATCCTCTGCATAAGGGCCTTCCAGCCCGTCAAAGATAAAGTCGGTGGAAAGGAACAGGAAGTAGGCATTGTATTTTTCAGCGGCCTGTATCAGGTAGCGTGTAGCCGCTACATTGGTATCCCAGCAGGCATCCTTGTTACGCTCACATTCATCCACCTGTGTCATCGCGGCTGCATGAATAACAATGTCGGGCCGGTGTTTTTCCAGCAGCTGCTGGGCACTAACCGCATTGCGCAGGTTCACGGATTCGTACGTATAGCCGTTCTGTACCGGCAGGCGGTTCACGCCCCTGCACGCCGCAATTACTTCATACTGTTCATCCTGTACGAAAAGCGGTAGCAGATGTTGCCCTAATAAACCGTTACTTCCTGTGATTAAAACCTTCATAGCAGCCTTTTCTTAAAATTACGAATTAGTCAATTACGAAATGCGGAGCATTCATGAATACCATTGAAAATAATTATGATTATGAATAATTACGAATGGGGTGGAGCGATTGTTATAATTCTGCGAGTACAACCAGCAGTTTAAATTACAACTATCCTTTTAAATACATTACTTTCTTTACCCGTAATTTTATACCAGTGGCATCTGTAAGCACATATTCACTCGCTTTGCTCAATTCGTAATTCGTAATTGACTAATTCGTAATTGTCATTCCCAGATTGTACATCGTAAACGCCCATACATCCGTTGCCTCATCTATCTGTTTGGAGGTAGGCTTGCCTGCGCCATGCCCGGCCTGCGTTTCAATGCGTATCAGTGTAGGATTGGGTCCTTTTTGCGCTGCCTGCAAAGTAGCCGCAAACTTAAAGGAGTGCGCCGGCACCACGCGGTCGTCATGATCTGCGGTGGTCACTAACGTAGCCGGGTATGCGGTACCGGGCTTCAGGTTATGCAGGGGTGAATACTTTATCAGGTAATTGAACTGCTCGGGCTTATCGCTGCTGCCATACTCCACTACCCATGCCCAGCCAATGGTGAACTTCTGGTAGCGCAGCATATCCATTACCCCCACTGCCGGCAGGGCCACTTTAAACAGATCCGGCCGCTGGGTCATACAGGCGCCTATCAGCAGGCCGCCGTTAGATCCGCCACGGATGGCAATACGGGAAGGCTGCGTGTACTTCTCTTTTACCAGGTATTCTGCAGCGCCAATAAAATCATTGAACACATTTTGCTTATGTTCCAGCATACCGGCTTTGTGCCAGGCTTCCCCATACTCGCTGCCGCCGCGCAGGTTCACCACCGCGTAAATGCCCCCTTGCTCCATAAAGAACAGGTTGGATACGTTGAAGCCCGGCGTCATGGGAATATTAAAACCGCCATAGCCATATAACAATACCGGGTTGTTGCCATCCAGCTGTATGCCTTTTTTATAGGAAAGGAATATGGGTACTTTGGCGCCGTCCTTACTGTTAAAGAACACCTGTTTGGTCTCATACTCCTCCGGGTTGAACTTCACTACCGGCTTGTTGTACAGGGTAGATTGGCCGCTGGCTATATCATACTTATAAATGGTGCCTGGTGTGGTAAAAGAAGTGAAGGAGTAGAACAGGAACTTCTCATCCTTTTTGCCGGAAAAGCCGGAGATAGTGCCAATGCCGGGTAAGGATACCGCCTGCTCCGTTACTTTGCCGGGCGCTTTCTTATAGTCGTACCGGTATATTTGTTCAGCAGCATCTTTCAGGTAGCTGGCAAACAGGTAACCACCGCCGGTGGCGGCGCTCACCAGCACTTCCGGCTTTTCAGCCACAATGGTTTGCCAGTGCTCTTTTTCAGGATGCTGCGGGTCTATCAGCACTATCTTATAGTTTGGCGCATCATGGTTGGTACGCACCAGCAGCTTACCGCCAACATTATCAATTACATCCGGCTCATAGTCAAAGCCCTTTATCAGTAATTTGAAATCCTTCTGGCTGGCATCCTGCAGGTCGCGGTACTGTATTTCCCCGCCGGACGTACCTTCTGAGGTATGCAGGATCAGGAAACGTTCATCTTCCGTAACAGAAACGCCTGCATTGCGCAGCGGGTGCTCTTTATCCACATACACCAGCTCATCCTGCTCCTGCGGCGTACCCAGCTTATGATAGTACACTTTATGGAACTCGTTCTTTTTAGACAGGCGGTTCTGTTCATCCGGCGCATCATAACGGCTGTAATAGAAGCCGTTCCCTTTCCAGGAAATACCGCTGAACTTGATCCAGTCCAGCTTATCCGTAGTGCGTTCTTTGGTGGCTACATTCATCACAAAGGCCTGCTGCCAGTCGGAACCTGCGCTGGACAGCAGGTAAGCGGCGTATTGGTGGTCTTTGGAAAACTCTATGCCGCCCAGGGCGGTAGTGCCGGTGGCCGATAGCTTATTCGGGTCCAGGAACACTTCCGGCGTACCTTCCAGCCCTTTTTGGCGGTATAATACGGCCTGGTTCTGCAAACCATCGTTCTTATAGAAATAAAAATAATCGCCTTCCCGGAAGGGCGCCCCTGTTTTGGGGTAGTTCCACAGGGTAGAAAGGCGCTGGCGGATGGCTTCCCGGAAGGGGATCTTAGCCAGGTAGGCCTGCGTTACCTTATTTTGCTCCTGCACCCAGGCTTTGGTGGCCTCGCTATGGTCATCTTCCAGCCAGCGGTAGGGGTCTGGTACCTTTGTGCCATGATAATCATCTACGGTGTCTGTCTTTTGTGTAACCGGGTAAACCAGCCCCGGTGCCTCCTGTGCCACTGCACTGCCTGTTAAAATGCTCATATAAAATATCGGAATAGATCTATAAATGTTTTTTAGCATGTCTGAGATTTTTGTAAAAAATTCCGGCTTTGATTAACTAAAGTTGAAAATTTAGGTTATTTCATCTAATATCTGTTAGGAAACAAAATCCAAAATGTTATTTTTGTGCGCCCTTTTGGTGTTTTTTTAACAAACCAAATAACCACTGGGAAGATAAATATTATATCCTGAATGAAAAAAGTGAACAACATTGCAGTTCTTACTTCCGGCGGAGATGCCCCAGGCATGAATGCAGCAGTAAGAGCCGTTGTAAGAACAGGTATTTACCATCAGATGAATGTCTATGGCGTCATGTATGGGTACCGGGGAATGGTAAAGAACGAGATTCTTCCTATGGAGTCCAAATCAGTAGCTAACATCATTCAACGCGGGGGCACTATTCTTAAAACCGCCCGTTGTATGGAGTTCTACGAACCGGAAGGCCGCCAGAAAGCCTACGAGAACCTGAAAAAGCATAATATTGACGGGCTGATCGTGATCGGTGGCGACGGATCTTTTAAAGGAGCACAAAAATTCTCTCAGGAATACGATATTCCCTGCATAGGCTTGCCAGGCACCATTGATAAGGATATTGCCGGTACCGATTTCACCATCGGGTTTGATACAGCCGTAAATACCGCCATTGATGCGATTGACAAGATACGTGATACCGCCGACGCGCACGACCGCCTCTTCATCATTGAGGTAATGGGACGCGATGCCGGTTATATTGCGCTGCACAGTGGTATTGCCACCGGTGCAGAACATATCATGATGCCGGAGCATAAAGCCGAGGTGGAAGATATTATTGCAGACCTGCAGGCCAATGAACGCCGTAAAAAGCTGGTGAACCTGATCGTAGTAGCGGAAGGCCATGAAACCGGGGCTGCTGAAGTGGCCAAGATGATCAAACACCGCTTACCCAATGCGGATACCCGGGTATGTATCCTGGGCCATATCCAGCGGGGCGGTACCCCCACCTGCCAGGACCGTATCCTGGCCAGCCGTATGGGCTATGCAGCAGTAAATGCGCTGCTGGATGGCACCCATAACGTAATGGTAGGCATTGTAAACAACAAGATCCACTATACACCGCTGGACCATGCCGTTAAGGCCAAAGAAGAAATGGACACGGACTGGGTTAAAATGTGTAAAATACTAGCGAGTTAAAAATAAGTTTATGAGTACAAAGGATTTATCCAAATATTATCACAAGCAGATGGATCACGAGGCATCCAGAGAACATTCCACGCACAAAACTAAAATTGTTGCCACGGTTGGTCCCGCCTGCGATACCTATGAAAAATTGCTGGCGCTGGTACAAGCTGGTGTGAATGTGTTCCGTTTGAACTTTTCACATGGTGCGCATGAAGACAAAGCGCGCATCATTGATCACATCCGCCAGATCAACAAAACAGAACCTTATAATGTAGCCATCCTGGCCGATCTGCAAGGTCCAAAACTGCGTGTAGGCGAAATTGAGAATAACGCGCTGCCCCTGAGAGCAGGTGATATCCTCACTTTTGTGAACGAGAAAGTAGTAGGCAACATGGAGCGCATCTATGTTTCTTATGAAAACCTGCACCGCGATGTAAAGCCGGGTCAGAAGATCCTGCTGGACGATGGTAAGATCGAAACCATTGTAAGGGAAATTACGCCTGCCGGAGAGATCAAGGCAGAAGTAAGCCTGCCCGGTGTACTCTCTTCCAAAAAAGGTTTTAACCTGCCGGATACCAAAGTATCCCTGCCGGCTTTAACAGACAAAGACCTGGTAGACCTGGAATTTATCATTGACCATGAATGCGACTGGGTAGCCCTGTCCTTTGTGCGCGATGTAAAAGACCTTACCTACCTGCGCAGCAAGCTGAAAGCCCGCGATTCCAAGATCAAGATCATTTCTAAAATAGAAAAGCCGGAAGCTATCGAGAATCTCAAAGAGATCATCTGGGAAAGCGACGGCGTAATGATTGCCCGCGGCGACCTGGGCGTGGAGCTGCCCGTAGAGCAGATCCCCATGATCCAGAAAGATATTATCCGCAAATGTATCCACCGTGCTAAACCGGTGATCGTAGCTACCCAGATGATGGAGAGCATGATAGACCGTACACGCCCCAACCGTAGTGAAATTACGGATGTGGCCAACGCAGTGCTGGAAGGCGCCGATGCAGTGATGCTGAGCGGCGAAACCGCTACCGGCCAGTTCCCCGTACTGGTGATCCAGACGATGAAAAAGATCATTGCTGAAGTAGAGAAGGAAGATATCATTTACAACCGTAACCTGATCCCTCACCGCCACTCTGCCACCTTCCTGAGCGATGCCCTGTGCTACAACGCCTGTAAGATAGCAGAAGACCTGGATGCAGATGCCCTCATCGGTATGACACAGAGCGGCTACACCGGCTTTATGCTGAGCAGCTACCGCCCGCGCTCCCCGCTGTACATTTTCACCAAGGAAAGGTCGCTGGTAAACCAGCTGAGCCTGAGCTGGGGTGTACGCGCCTTCTACTACGCAGAAGAGAACAGCCTGGACGATATTATCCAGGACCAGATCAACATCCTGAAGGAAAGAGGTTTCCTTTCAAAGGAAGATATTGTGGTGAACACCGGCAGCACCCCTGTAAAGGAGCACCTGCCCACCAACGTATTAAAGATCACCCGGGTGCAGGATTAAGCGCCTGGTTAAGCATAACATTCAGAAGGAGGAACGGCTTTTGCTGTTCCTCTTTTTTTATGAACTACATTTGATCTTTAAACCTTTTCACATGGCTAACTTCAAAAGCGTGTACCCGTACACGCAGGAAACCATAGCTGAGTATGCAGCACACACCAAAGAGCAGATAGAAGATCTCTTAGCCAAAGGCCACAGCACTTACCGCCAGCTGGGGCAAATACCATTGCAGCAACGCTGCGACTGGATGCTGAAAGCCGCAGCCCTGCTGAAAGAGCAGGTAACGGAGCATGCTACCATTATTACCCGGGAAATGGGTAAAACACTGAAAGAAGCCAAAGCAGAAGTATTAAAATGTGCCGCCAGCGCAGAATATTATGCGCAGCATATTGCAGCCATGCTGCAGCCTAAGCCCCTTAATTCCGACGCCAGCAAAAGTTACGTGCTCTACCAGCCCAAAGGCATTATACTGGCTATAATGCCCTGGAATTTCCCTTACTGGCAGGTGTTCCGCTTTGCCCTGCCCAACCTGCTGGCAGGCAATACCGGGCTGCTGAAACATGCCAGCAATGTAAGCGGCTGTGCCCTGGCCATTGAAAAGCTGTTCCTGCAGGCCGGTTTCCCCGAAGGGGCCTTCCAGGCCGTACTGGTAAACTCAAAAGACATAGAGCCCATTATAGCCGACGACCGTATACAGGGTGTAACCCTTACCGGCAGCACACCGGCCGGTATGAGCGTAGCGCAGCTGGCCGGCAAATACATTAAAAAGAGCGTATTGGAATTAGGCGGCAGCGATCCCTTTGTGGTGCTGAAAGATGCCGACCTGGAAGCCGCTGCCGCTGCAGCGGTAAAGGCGCGTATGCAAAACGCCGGCCAGTCGTGCATTGCAGCTAAACGCTGGATAGTGGAAAGCGCCGTTGCAGAAGAATTTACGCATCAGGTAACCGCCATCCTGCAAAAAATGCAGCAGGGCGATCCCTTTGCGGAAAGCACCGACATGGGGCCTATGGCCCGCCCCGACCTGGCCGAAGGCCTGGCCAAACAATTACAGCAAACCACACAGCAGGGCGGCAGGCTGCTTACCGGCGGGCAATATGAGGGCTGTAACTTTGCCCCTACCCTGCTCACCAATGTGCAGCCCCACATGACGGCTTTTGAAGAAGAAACCTTTGGCCCCCTGGCCACCATTATTACCGCCAGAGATGAGCAGCAGGCCGTTAGCCTGGCCAACCACCCTACTTTTGGCTTAGGGGCTGCCCTGTGGAGCAAAGACCTGGAAAAGGCTGCCCGCCTGGCCACACAAATAGAAAGCGGTAACGTGTATATAAACGATATGGTGCATTCCGATGCCCGCCTGCCTTTTGGCGGCATTAAACAATCCGGCTACGGGCGTGAGCTGGCTGCCGAGGGCACACACGAGTTCCTGAATATCAAAACGGTATACATCAAGTAGCACCACGCAGGTTAAATGATAGCCGGAAGGGGCAACCGCCTCTTCCGGCTATCCCTTTTACAATAGGATATATGCCCCAAGTATTTTACCTTCATCCCCTCATTTTAATTAAGCAACCCAGGCTGCTTCCCATAATTAACTATGAAACAACAGACTAAACCAACGCGTTATTCGCCTTACATCACCATCAGCAGGGAAGAATGGGCCCGGCGAAGGGACGATGCCGCCTTAGTGTTTGAGAATGATATTTCCAAGCTGCAGGGCCT
>NZ_DATCRF010000656.1:0-4519 GCF_036569125.1 Chitinophaga sp.
GGCCGACAGCGCACGGGCAGCCTTTCAGCAGGACCTGGTAGCCAAAGGCATTATGCCTTTTAACCTGCAGGTGCAGCAGGATGCGAATGAAGGCTTTTCCGAAAAGCTTATTTTCCCCGGCGCCCTGGTGCATTACAAGGATAAGACCATTGGCGTAAACCTGCTGAAAAGCCAGGGCGGGCAGGATCCTACAGCCGCTATGAGCAATTCGGAAGCGCTGCTGGAATACCAGTTCATTAACGCCATCTACAAGCTGCAGCAGCCCCGCAAACCGCTGGTAGGCTATATGCTGGGCAACGGGGAATCTTTAGGCGCAGAAGTGTACGACGCGCTTACCACCGTGCAAAGCAATTACCAGCTGGATACTTTTTCCCTGCAGGGCAACAGCCATATTCCCCGCGATTTTGACCTGCTGCTGTTTGCAAGGCCTACACAAAAGTTTACGGATGATGATAAGCTGAAAATAGACCAGTATGTAATGAAGGGCGGCAAAGTGCTGTGGTGCCTGGATGTGCTGAACGCCAGCATGGACAGCCTGCAGCAGCAAAACTCCTTTATTGCATTTGACCGGGGCCTGAACCTGGAAGACCTGCTGTTCCGCTACGGGGTACGCATTAACCCCGACCTGATCCAGGATCTGCAGTCAGACCTGGTGCCGCTGGTAGTAGGCAATATGGGCAACAAACCGCAGATCCGGCCGGTGCCTTTCCCGTACTTCCCGCTGCTTTCGCCCACCGGCAGCCATCCCATTGTAAAAAATATGGACCTGGTGCTGAGCCATTTTACCAGCTCTATTGATACTATTAAGGGGGAAGATGTTACCAAAACTATCCTGCTCACCTCCTCCCGTAACAGCCGCAGCATACGCACCCCGGCAGAAATAAGCTGGGAAAGTGTGCGCACCAAACCCAACCCGCGCGATTACCGGCAGGCTTACCTGCCCGCCGCCGTGCTGCTGGAAGGCCGTTTTACCTCCCTGTTCCGCCACCGGCTGGACAAAGCGCAGCAGGCTGCCGTGGAAGTGGCCTCCGGCGAGCCTTTCCGCGACCATGCAGATACCATCAATAAAATGATCGTGATCAGCGACGGCGATATTATTACCAATGCTGTATCCCGTAAGGACGGGCCGCTGCAAATGGGCATCAATTCCTTTAACCCGGATTTTGTATTTGCCAATAAAGAATTTTTCCTGAACTGCCTGGAATACCTTACCAACACCTCCGGCATTATGGAAACGCGCAATAAAGAAGTAACCCTGCGCCTGCTGGATGCGCAAAAAATAAAACAGGAACGCACCAAATGGCAGGTCATCTGTTTCCTGGTGCCCGTAGGCCTGATCCTGCTGTTTGCCATGGTATTCCAGTTTATACGGCAGCGTAAGTTTGAGTAGCGGCGCTTTGCGCCGCAGTCGATGGTCAATGGTCCATAGTCCATGGCCTGCTTCAATAGTGCAGTATTGCGGCGTTCGTTAAGCACATCACTGCAACTTTACTTGTACAACAACCATACGAACTAGGCAATAGACCATCGACTATGGACTGTGGACCGTAAACATTATCTTTGCCTTTCACTAAACATTAAACGGCTGCATGACACCCACACAGTGGACGTATCTTATTTTTGGCATCGTTATCGTCCTGGCGCTGATCTTTGACCTGGGTTTATTAAGTAAAAAATCTACTACCGTCTCTATTAAAAAAGCATTGTTGCAAACCTGTTTCTGGGTAGGTTTGTCATTAGTTTTCTTTGGATTTGTGTGGTATGAGAACGGGCATGAAACAGCCATCAGCTACCTGAGCGCCTACCTCATGGAGTGGTCGCTTTCTATTGATAATATCTTTGTGTTCATCCTCATCTTCGGCTTCTTTAAAATAAAAGAAAGCAGCTATGCGCGCGTGCTGCTCATCGGTATCCTCATGGCGATCGTATTACGCGCTATTTTTATTACCATCGGCGCTGCGCTTATAGCCCGTTTCACCTGGATCCTTTATGTATTCGGCGCCTTCCTGGTGTACACCGGTATTAAAATGTTCGTGGTTGATCAGGATGAGGAATTTAAGCCGGAGGAAAATATTGCCTACCGGTTTATGAGCAAATACATGCGCATTACGCATGAAGAGCCACACGGCCGTTTCACCGTCAAAAAAAATAATAAAGTATATTTCACCAGCCTTAGTATAGTCGTGGTAATGCTGGCGGTAACCGATGTGCTGTTTGCGCTGGATTCCATTCCGGCTGTATTTGCCATCTCACAGGAGCCGCTGGTAGTGTATACTTCCAATATCTTTGCAGTGCTGGGCCTGCGCTCCCTGTTCTTCCTGTTACGGGGTGCGGTGGATCAGTTCGATTATCTGCAGCAGGGCATTGCCATTGTACTGATATTTATAGGCTTAAAAATGCTGGTAGAGATCTTTCATGTTCATCTGCCGGTATATCTGTCGCTCATAGTGATTGTATGTTGTTTGGGCGGCGCTATCCTGTACTCCATCTATCATAAGAAAAAAGGAGTGCCGGAAAAGCTAACTTCAGAAAAGTAATTCAGGCGCATAGGCAGGTAAAGAGTCAGCCTGCCGGATGCCAACAGACAGAGAAACTATGTATAACGCAGCAAGTATCAGTAAGATCCTGAAAGGAGAACTTTTGCAGGACGCAGGAGCACCGGAGATAGCGCATATTTTGCTGGACAGCAGGAAATTGATCTTTCCGGAGACCTCGCTTTTTATTCCAATCGTCAGCACACGGCGTAATGCGCACCAGTACATCCCCGAATTATATGAAAAGGGGGTGCGTAACTTCCTGGTGAGCGAGCACCTGCCGCTGGAGCTGTACCCCGATGCTAATATCATCCTGGTAAAAGATACCCTCCAGGCCCTGCACACATTGGTAGCCTGGCACCGGCAGCAGTTCCACATTCCCGTAATAGGCATTACCGGCAGTAACGGTAAAACCATTATCAAGGAATGGCTGTTCCAGCTGCTGGAAAAGGATTACAATATTGTACGCAGCCCTAAAAGCTATAACTCGCAAACAGGCGTGCCCTTATCCGTATGGCAGATGGACGCCTCCAACCAGCTGGCCATTTTTGAAGCCGGCATTTCCCAGCCCGGTGAAATGGAGCACCTGGAAAAGATCATCCGCCCTACCATCGGTATTTTCACCAACATTGGCGAAGCGCATAATGAAGGCTTCCTGAACCGGCGCCAGAAGATCAATGAAAAGCTGGTGCTGTTTGCCAAAAGCGATGTGCTTATTTACAGTAAAGATTACCTGGAGCTGAACGAATGTGTGCTTCAATTTCACTCGCAGATCGGCAAGCGGGATAACCAGCAGGGCTTACAGCTGCTGGCCTGGTCGCGCAAAACAGACGCAGACCTGCGCATTATCAGTGTAGATAAGGATCATGCCTGCACCCGTATTGATGCGCTGTACCAGAACGCGCCTATCTATATCAGTATTCCTTTTGTAGATGAAGGCTCCGTGGAAAACGCCATTCATTGCTGGGCGCTGATGCTGTATCTGGGTATTGATCACCAGGTGATCCGCCAGCGGATGGACCTGCTGGGTAATATAGCCATGCGCCTGGAACTGAAGCAGGGCATTAACAACAGCTCCATCATTAACGACAGCTATAACTCCGACCTGGGATCGCTGGCCATTGCACTGGACTTTTTACAGCAGCAGCAACAGCACCCAACGCGCACGGTTATACTCAGTGATATTTTACAAAGCGGCCGCAGCGATGCTTCCCTGTATGAGGAAGTAGCCGGCATGCTCAGGAAAAAAGGCATCCAGCGCCTTATTGGCATTGGCAAGAATATTAGCCGGGAAACACGCGCCTTCCAGGATATACCGGGCTTAAAAAGCCAGTTCTTTCCCACGATGGAAGCGTTCATCCAGCAGTTCAGCCAGCAGGATTTCCAGCATGAGACCATTTTGCTGAAAGGCGCCCGCGCGTTCAAGTTTGAGCGTATCGGCAAGCTGCTGGAGCATAAGGTGCACCAGACCATCCTGGAAATTAACCTGAGCGCCATTACCCATAATGTAAAACAATACCAGGCCCTCCTGAAGCCGGAAACCAGGCTAATGGCCATGGTAAAAGCTTTCTCTTACGGCAGCGGCAGTTTTGAAATAGCCAACCTGCTGCAGTTCCACGGCATTGATTACCTGGCCGTGGCCTATGCCGATGAAGGAGTGGAGCTGCGCCGCACCGGTATTACCATGCCCATTATGGTCATGAACCCCGAGCCCAGCTCTTTTGACGCCATCCTGCAATGGAACCTGGAGCCGGAAATTTACTCCCTGCTGCTGTTGCAGCAGTTTGAGGAAGAGGTGCGCACCAGCGGGAAAACAGATTTCCCCATTCACATAAAGCTGGATACCGGCATGCACCGCCTGGGATTTGATAAAAAGGATATTCCTGCCCTGGCCCGCATTCTTACGGAGAACGGGCAGCTGAAAGTGAAATCTATTTTCAGCCACCTGGCTGCCAGCGAAGACCCTTCCATGGATGAATTTACCC
>NZ_DATCRF010000657.1:0-5259 GCF_036569125.1 Chitinophaga sp.
TCTGTGGGAGGGTTTCTCAGGGAGAAACCGTAAAGAATTTTAAATGCAAAATTTCAAATGTAAAATGTAAAAGTGAATGCAGCGGGTAAGGTCATTGCGGCATTCACTTTTACATTTATCATTTGAAATTTTGCATTTAAAATTCTTTACGGTTTCTCCCTGAGAAACCCTCCCACAGAAGTACCGCCGGTGTTGAAATAGGTTACCAGCTGGTTATCCAGCGTGCTGCCCTGCGTAATTACCGGCAAATGGTTGTTGGTTTGCGCCAGCACCGCACACAGGTTCGCCGTACCGTTGCAAATGTCAGATACATCAGTACCCGCCTCAATATAATTTCCTGCGTTACGGGCTTCACTAATATTAAAAGCAATATCGTCTCCGCCATCTGAATACAGGAACCACTGCGTGGCTGCAGGTTTTCTTACCAGTTTGCCCGCCCGGGTGTAAGACACTGCTGCTACTGCCAGCAGCACAGCCAGCAGGCAAATACGGTTTTTCTTCATACAAAAATTTGAAGGTTTTATGGATTAATAGGCTTACTCTTTTTTACAGGTTTTCAGCTTCGCCTGTTTTTATAGATGGTGAAATAAGACGGTGTAGCTGTATCCCCAGCAGCGCCAGCCCAATAAGCACAACATTAAATACAAGGTGCTGCTGCCAGCTTAGCCGGCTAATAACGCCGCCGCAGGAACAGGGCAGCCTGGGCACAAACAAAAGCATGTAGGCAAGGTAAGCGGTAAACACCAGCATAAGCCCCAGGGATGCAAGCATGCCCTGCCTGCGGGTAGCCGGCAGGAACAATAATAAAGCAACCAGTATTTCACCGGCAGGTATCAATACCGCCATCATACCGGCATTACGGCCTATTAAAGGAGAGCTGCGCAGGAAATGGCGGAACACCGCAAATTCACCCAATTTGCTTAATGCGGTGTACAAAAACAGGAGAATAAACAATCCTGCAATGACTTCCGCCATCGTTTTGTTGGACATAGGTTTAAACGCTTGGTCAAAAAAGATTTGACGCTGATATATTATTCTTCAGTGGCATAGCTTACCCCATTGGCCCGGTGCGACCGTGGGGAATAACCAAAGAACTTTTTAAAGTCCCTTGCAAAGTTGGTAGGCATGTAGCCCAGATCCGCCGCAATATTGGCTACACTTTTATTGGTATGCAGCAGCAGCTGCATGCTGCGCTCCATACGTTGTTTATGATGGTAGCTCCATACAGTGGTCATGAAATATTTTTTGAAGCCCTGCTTTAGCTTTGACTGGCTGATGCAGAAGCTGCGTGCCAGCTGCGCCAGGTCGGGCCGGGTATCCAGGTGGTTGGAGAGGTATACCTTAATGGTTTCAAACAGCTGGCTGTTGGCATCGCGGTAAGGGCGGTCGCCGGAGGTATCCAGGTCTTCCAGTACCATAGCCTGTATTTCCAGCAGCTTGCCAAAAAGCTGCATTTCCGTTATTTTTTTCACAGGGGTGCTGTGATTAATATCCTCTATCAGCTGGTACAGCTTATTCCAGGTAATGCCGGAAAGCGGTTTGGGTGCGCCGTCTTTACTCAGGGTTTGGTGCAGCAGCTTTTTAGCATGAAAAGAATCCGTGGCCATTTCTTCCAGCAGCGTGTAAGGGCTGTCTACCCCCCAGGATGCATACAGGCCTGGATTCAGGAATATTTCATGGCTGCCCTGGTGCAGCTGCAGCAGGTTATACTGCCCCTGGTACAGGCGTACGCGCTCCCTGCCATTAATACGGCAGTCTATGCTGCCTTGCATCATACAGTACAGCGTAGCGCCGGTTTCATCGGGCTGCAGCAACAACTTTACCGGCCCTTTTACAAACATCCAGTGGTGCGATACCACGCAGCCTCTTACGGTAATTTTCTGTTCCAGGATCACCGTTAACGGGGTGGAAATAAGCTGGCTTTGTGCAAAGGGATATTGGTAGTTCTTGTACTGTACCGGTATGTCATAGGTAACACTCACCAAATGTGCCGGCACATCCGGAAATGAATACTTCATGGGCTGTTAGTATTTAATGGTTAACATGATGAATAGATATGGTTTAATGATCGTTACAGGTTTTTCATAGTACTGCTGCAAAGCATTGCTACGAGGTTCATTCCAGAAAAAGCAGGTTCTCACACGGATACATAGGTTTTCATTTAATGGTCAAAAAAACAGAGGATAGCGATAAAATTAGTAGTTGCCGCTGCTATTATCCTGCAGCAACCCCTAAAAATCTTGTCAAAAATAAGCACTATTTTATTTCTTTCAGCAGGTCCAGCACTTTCTCCCGTTTCAGGATCAGATAACCGATCTTTTCACGGGCAATACCGTCTTTTAACTGGTAGGTAAAGTGCAGGTTATCCGCAATAACTTCCGATTCAAAGTACTTGAAAAGAATATTCTTTTCTCCCTGCAGCTCTTCTGCCAGCTCATATAAATGGGTCGACAAAATGAACAAACAGTTAGAGCTGCGCAACAGGCCCTGTATCACAGCCAGGGAGCAGTTCTTGGCATCTTCCACATTGGTGCCCTTGAACATTTCATCTATCAGCACCAGCCAGTGACGGCCGTTACTGATCTTGATAATGGTGTTCTTAATGCGCTGCACCTCGCTGTAAAAATAACTTTCTCCTTTAAAGATATTATCCTGCACCTGTATATTGCTGAAAATACCGTGAAAAAAGCTAAGCTTCATATGTTCTGCGGGTACGCCCATTCCAATATGCGCAAGAAATACCGCCACGCCTACCGCTTTAATAAACGTGGTTTTGCCCGCCATATTGGCCCCGGTAAGGAATAAAAAACGGGATCGCGGGTCCAGCTCGATATCATAGGATACCGGCGCCTGTAAGATCATGTGATACAGCTGCTTAGCTGCTATAAAGGGGTGAGGGGTATCTTCAAATTCAGGGAACTGCAGGTTATAATGTTTCACCGCTTTGGCCATGGCATAATAGGCATCCAGCTTTTTATACAGGTCCACCAGCTCCCAGAGGTGCTTTTTCTGGCGGGTGCGGATCAGGTTATCATAGCGTAAGATCTGTACAAAAGAAAGCTTTTCCAGGGATTCTATATGCAGCAGCTCCGTGAACTCCCGCTGCTGTAGCAGCTGTTGGGCCCTTTCCAGCAGCTGTTTAAGTATTTTGGGGGTAGTATCTGTATTGAATACATCTACCAGCCTGCGAAAGCCTTTTATGAGGTTCATAAGCTGGGAGAACGAGAACTTAATGAACCCGTAATCCGGCGCATAAATGGTTTTGGTCATTACAGCGCTTACCAGCAGGCCGGGGCCGCCGGTGCTGGAAATAGGCTGTATCTGCGCTTCCAGGTAATTCTCTACTACTACAATGGTGCCGTTGGTAATGATCTCCGGCCACTGCGCTTGTTGAGCCAGTATGTATCGCAGCACCTGCTGCCGTTGTTCGATGGTTGCAATATCGGCCAGGGGAGCGCTGAACAGTTGCCGCAGGTATTCGCGGCCGCCCGCAGTAGTGGTGAAGTCTAACCGGTGGAACAGTGAAAATTCTTCCTCCCGGTTAAAAATAGATAGATCGTAATAGGTCGTCTTGTCCAGCTCCATGCAACCGTATTTAATTTTAGTGAATATACGTTTTGTAAGGATGCAGGACAATCATATTTCCATAAAAGTTATTAGTAGTTAGCACAGCATTATGCATTTAACTAACTATCAATCATTACAGGTAAGTTTTTTTATGCCCCGAAGGTAAGCCGGCGGCCCTGTACATTTTCATTGAACCGGCCGTTTTCCCAGGCCAGGTGGCCGCTTACAAAGGTGTGGGTAACGGCTGCCGGGAAAGTATGTTCTTCAAACGGGCTCCAGCCGCATTTGTAGTAAATATTGGGCTTATCTACCATCGTAGCCTGCTGCAGGTCCACGATCACGCAATCAGCAAAATACCCTTCCCGCAAAAAGCCCCTTTCCTGTATGCGGAAACAGGTAGCCGGTGCATGGCTCATTTTTTCCACCATTTTTTCCAGGGTCAGGTTGCCTTTGCTTACATGTTCCAGCATCATCAGCAGGCTGTGTTGCACCAGCGGCACGCCGGAGGGCGCCTGCATATAAGGTTGCTGTTTTTCTTCCCAGGTATGCGGGGCATGATCTGTGGCAATAATATCCAGGCGGTCATCCAGCAGGCCTTTCCACAGGGCATGTTTATTATGCTCCGCTTTAATGGCCGGGTTGCATTTGATCAGGTTACCGTAACGCACATAATCATCAGCAGTAAAGTATAAATGGTGCACACATACCTCAGCGGTTATACGTTTTTCCGACAGGGGCAGCATATTGCTGAACAGCTGCAGCTCTTTTTCTGTAGAAATATGCAGGATGTGCAGGCGGGAATTATGCTTTTGTGCAAACTGCACGGCCACTAAGGAGGATTCAAAACAGGCTTCCTCGTTGCGGATCAGCGGATGATCGGCGGCGATAAGGTTCTCTTCTCCCTTCTCCGCCTGAAAGGCAGCCATATTGGTGCGGATGATCTTTTCATCTTCACAATGCGTGGCAATAAGCAGCTCGCTTTGGGAGAATATTCTTTCCAGGGTCAGGTAATTATCTACCAGCATATTACCGGTAGAGGAGCCCATGAATATTTTTATACCGCACACGCGGTCTTTTTTAGCATTGGTTTTCAGCACTTCATCTGCATTGTCATTGGCCACCCCCATAAAAAAGGAGTAATTGGCCAGCGAGCGCTGTGCGGCGATGTCATACTTTTCTTCCAGTATTTCCTGGGTAAGGGCGGCAGGTTTGGTGTTGGGCATTTCCATAAAGCTGGTAGTGCCGCCGGCTACAGCTGCACGCGCTTCAGTATAAATGTTGGCTTTATGGGTAAGGCCGGGTTCGCGGAAATGTACCTGGTCGTCAATAACTCCGGGCAGCAGGTGTTTGCCTTCCCCGTTTATCTCTTTGTAATCAGCATCCAGGGTGATCTGTGGAGCTATTTTTTCAATGCGGTCGCCTTTGATCCATACGTCCTGTACCGTAGTACGTCCTTCGTTTACGACTGCAATATTTTTGATGAGATAATTCTGCATGCCGCAAAGATAATGAGTAGTTGGCAGTTTGCAGTCCGCAGTTGGCAGTCAGGAAATAGTACCAGTTGACAGTTGGCAGTTTGCAGTCAGGAAACAGTAGTTCAAAGTAAATAAAGTTGTAACAGTTGGCAGCAGCACACTTAAAAATGATAGATGACAGCATAAAGCAATCTTCCCAGACTGCCCACTGCCAACT
>NZ_DATCRF010000658.1:0-3347 GCF_036569125.1 Chitinophaga sp.
GGAATGTGCTGTTCTTTTTCTTTGCGCACCTGTGCATTTTCCATGGCCTCCTTATTCATATCCGTAAGGATCATGCCGGGGGCAATGTTATTTACACGGATGCCTTTGCCGGCCACTTCCAGCGCCAGGCTTCTGCTAAAATTTTTGATAGCTGCTTTAGAGGCATTATAGTCGGCATTGCCGGCGGTATTCACCTCTTCATGAATAGAGCTGATGAATATAATATTCCCATCCTTCAGCCCCGGCTGGTTTAAAAATGCCCTGCTGCAGTAAAAGGGGCCGTAGAGGTTTGTTTTGATACAGGTATCAAAAACCGCCGTAGGCATATCCTTTACCGGTACATTGCTGCCATTGACCGCAGCATTATTCACCAGGAGATCCACCGTTCCGAACTGCTCATTTACCTTACTGAAAACTGCTTTTACAGCTGCTTCGTCTGCAACATCCAGCTTAAAATAAATGGCCTTACCGCCTTCCTTTTTTATTTGATCAGCAAGCTGTGCTGCTGCGGGCTCATCCGAATGATAGATAATAACAACCTTTGCACCTTCTGCGGCATAGGCCAGTGTAATAGCCCGGCCAATGCCGGCATCAGCGCCGGTTATAAGGGCCACCTTGTTTTCAAGCTTCTTCATTTTTTCAATTATTAAATGAGCATTTGGTAATACTTTCCTAATTTAATAAAAGGAAATTAGATACGGTACTATATGAACAGAAAAACTGAATTTGAATCTATAGAGCATCATGGAATTATTGGTAACATGCGCACAGCGGCCCTGGTATCTTTAACCGGCTGTATTGATTTTCTTTGCGCCCCCAGGTTTGATTCTCCTTCTGTGTTCGCTTCACTGCTTGATCCCCAGGCAGGCGGCGCATTTACCATTACCCCCAAAATGAAGGATGTAACAAGCAAACAGCTGTACATTCCCTTTACAGCCGTACTGATCACCCGCTTCTTTTCCGATACCGGTATTGCTGAGATCACGGATTACATGCCGGTAATGCCGGACACCTGCAACAGCTATAACGTAATTGTAAGAAAGGTCACGGCCATAAGGGGGAATATTGATTTCAATATGCATTTTCAGCCCCGCCTGAATTATGGCAGATCCATGCACACGGCCGCGGGTGATAACAACAGCATTTTGTTTGATTGTAATGAACAGGCAGTGGAAGGGCTTACCATTCGTTTATCCGCCGGCGTGAAGCTGAAGATGCGCAAAGAGGATGCCTACGCCAATTTTACGCTGAAAGAATCCGGGACCACCCATTTTGTAATGGAATCAGTAAAGAAAGGGCAGGAGCAATACCTTTCAGACCTGGAATTTTTTGTGAACCATACCTATTTTGAAACCATCCGCTACTGGCGTTCCTGGACCCGGCAATCAACCTACAAAGGCGGCTGGGAAAGCATTGTAATGCGATCGGCCATTACCTTAAAATTACTGACCTGCATAGAACATGGTTCCGTAATTGCAGCCGCTACCTTTGGGCTGCCCGAAGAAATAGGCGGGCTGCGTAACTGGGATTACCGCTATACCTGGATACGGGATGCAGCCTTTAGCATGTATGCTTTTTTAAAGCTGGGATTTCATAAAGAAGGCAAGGCCTTCCTGGACTGGATCATTAAACACGCCAAAGAGAAAGATATGCATTTGATTTACCGGGTAGATGGCAGCACGGACGTTGATGAAATTGAATTTGCGCACCTGCAGGGCTACAAACAATCGCACCCGGTAAGGATCGGCAACGATGCAAATAAGCAGCTGCAGCTGGATATACACGGCGAATTGCTGGATACCATTTACATCTACAACAAATTTTACGAACCGGTAACACATGAGCTCTGGGAGCTGATCGAAAGAGAGGTGAACTATGTGATCGATAACTGGGAAAAAGCAGATCACGGCATCTGGGAGATCCGGCAAAGGAAAAAACACTTCCTGAATTCCCGCTTAATGCTGTGGGTGGCCATGGACCGGGCTATTAAGATAGGCCGCGACCGGTCGTTCCCATTCCCGGCACAAAAATGGGAATCGGTAAGGGATGAAATTTACAACGACATTTACCACAACTTCTGGAACGAGGAGCAGCAGGCCTGGGTACAGCATAAAACAAATGGCAAGGCCGGTGATACCATAGATGCCAGTGTGCTGCTAATGCCGCTGGTGCACTTTATTACCCCGGAGGAGCCGCGCTGGAAAGCCACCATGGAAGCCATTAACAACAAGCTAAGACTGGATGTGCTGATATACCGCTACGATAATGATATTGATGGATTTGACGGGCTAACCGGCAAAGAGGGCACTTTTAACATGTGCTCATTCTGGTACATTGAATGTTTGGCAAAATCAAAAAGGCTGGATGAAGCCATAGAGAACTTTGAGAAAATGCTGGGCTATGCCAACCACCTGGGACTGTTCTCAGAACAGATCAGCAAGAAAGGCGAGCACCTGGGCAACTTTCCGCAAGCCTTTACCCATCTCGCTTTGATAAGCGCAGCACTGGAGCTGGATAAGCAGATAGGCCGGCTGAATAAAACCGTAGACGTTTAATTTGCAGGTTTGTAGAACGGCACTTTAATGCCGGTAAAGTCCTGCGACCGGAAGCTTCGGGGCTGCATTTTCTCCCCTGTATCTTTTCTTTTTATAATAAAGGTAATACCGCCATATAAGCCGCTAAGCTTTGCCAATCGTATATCCATATTAGTTAAACGGTTGGCGGTACGGATGCCCCACAGCTTTCTGAAGAACGGCGTTAAGCGGTTATATATTTTAAAGGTCCGTTTAGTGTCTGGCTTGGCATGCCCCTCTGCTACCACCCGCGGCACCACCAGCAGGGGGCAAAGGGTTTTCTGGTATTCCACGGTATAGCCCTGCTGCTTTAAATAATCGAGGGTATGGATATCAAAGCAATGAATATGCTCATGGGTCCTTTTTAGCCGGATGTTTTCCGCCACCAGGGCAGGATTGTCGTGCGGCACCGTTATCACCAACACCTTATTGGTAATTCTCAGTAATTCCTGCACGGCCATTTTATAATCCGTTACATGCTCAATGGTTTCGCTGCAAAGCACTGCATCAAACGAGCGGTCTGCAAAGGGCAGGTGGTGAATGTCGCAGCAGGCCGCGTTTATATTGAATATTTCGGCGGCCATTCTGCAGGCATAGTCCGACAGGTCTGTTGAGCGAACCTCCACTTTAAACAAAGTTCTTACCAGGTTAGCAGTATAACCTTCCGCACCTCCCACATCAATAAAGCTGGAAAAGGAAAAACGCCCCAGCGCGTTTAGAATAGAACGGGTAACCATGTACCGCGCAATATTGCTGGTGGCTGCATATTTGGTG
>NZ_DATCRF010000659.1:0-3403 GCF_036569125.1 Chitinophaga sp.
AAAGAAGTACACCATACACACGCCGGCAGCATTGGCAACTTATGTACAGCCCAGGTAAAAGCCTTAATGGATGAAGTGTTAAAGGAGTTTCCATTTAGTAAAGTAGATGCCGCTATCAATCGGCTTACAGCCGATTGATAATTACGAATTATTTAATTACGGATTACGAATTGGGTACTGCATAAAAAAATGTCCTGCAACTTTTGTGTGCAGGACATTTTTTTATGCAAGAACGGGCTCGCTTCGGTCACATTCGTAATTCGTAATTAAATAATTCGTAATTCACCTAAAACGCTACCGTTAATCCCACCATATAATTCGTTCCCGCCATCGGGTAATAATAATTATCCGATACCAGCTTGCCACCTTCGATCCACGTATAGCTGGCGCCGTTTGGCTCATATTTCTTATTGAAAATATTATTTACCGCTACCTGTAATCCCAGCTCTTTGAACAGCGGCTGCGGAATGCTGTATCGCAGGCGTACATCATTGGTATAATACCCGTTCAGGCTGCGCTCTTTACTGCCGGTATTATCCAGGTATTGGCGGCTCACATACTTGCCTATCACATCTATATCCAGGCCTTTTACCGGTTTGGCAGTAAGCGTGTAACCCGCTACCACGCCGGGGGAGAAGGAGATGTCTGAATTACCGTAATGCACAGTGTCCTGCACGCCGGTATCATAATTATCAACAAAGGCCGTATAATTCTTTATTTTATTCTGGCTAAAAGCGGCATTAGCGCCGAATGTAAATACCTCATTAAGCTTTACGCTGCCCTGCAGCTCTACACCGGCGCGGTAGCTTTTAGGAATATTGGTGCGTGTATAGGCGCCTACATCATTCAGTTTGCCGGTTTGCACCAGCTGGTTCTTATAATACATGTAATAGGCATTGGCCTGCACATTCACACGGTTATTACGGAACACATAACCCGCCTCTATGTTTTGCAGGTTCTCATGTTTAGGCGTTTGTGTAAGCCCGGCTTCAAAATCATCACGGTTAGGTTCTTTATTACCGATGGAATAAGAAGCATATAACTGGCTGCTGGTGTTCAGGTAATAATAAATGCCCGCTTTAGGATTAAAGAAGTTATAGGTATTGTGTTGTATCAACGTAGGATTATCCTCAAATCCATCGATGTTAAAACGTACGGTACGGTATTGCAGATCGGCAAACAGGCGCACGGCTTCCGTTAATTTAAACTCACCCTTCCAGTAAATATTAAAGTCGGTTTTAACAGCATCCAGGTCGTAATACTTATGGTCTTTATCAATATCATACTGTGCCCAGATGATCTTGCCGTAATGCCCGCCCTCATAGCGGTTCCAGCCGCCGCCTAAGCTCCAGTTCAGCTTTTGGCCGGTGCCGTTCACAGAGAAAACAGTACCGTAAAAATCATTGTCTAACCATAGCTGGCGAATGAGGTCTGTAGTATCCACCGGCCGCCCGTTTATCACCGGTGAGCTAAGCCCATAATCGCTAAACAGCTGCTGTGTTTTGTATTGCTCATAATAGCCTTTGCCTTTGGTATAATGCAGGGCCACGTTAAAGTTCAGCTTTGAATTTATTTCCTGGTTCAGGAATAGCTGGTAATGGTCCTGCTGGTAATTATCCGTTTCATTATCATATGGTGCACCGGGTTTCTCCGTACCGGCGGAGTTGTAGGTACGGTCGGTATGCAGCAGCGCCTCCGGTACGCCGTTCCAGGCCTGGTAGGTTTTTTCCTTACCGGAAAATACATTCAGGCGAATGGCCGTCTTTTTAGAAATATAAGCGGCAGAGGTGTAAAAAGAATGCAGGTCAGAGCTGGCCCGGTCTATATAGCCATCAGAGCTGATCTTGGACAAGCGGGCATCGATCGTAAAGTGATCATTGATCAAACCGGAACCGGCTTTTACCGTATGTTTCCAGCTGTTAAATGAGCCGTAGCTGTTGCTGATCTCTCCATAGGCTTTATCCCGGAATTCATTGGTGCTCAGGTTCAGGGATGCGCCAAAAGCCCCGGCCCCGTTGGTAGAAGTGCCTACACCCCGTTGCAGCTGTATGCTGTTTACGGAAGAGGCAAAGTCGGGCATATCCACAAAAAAGGTCCCGGATGATTCTGCATCGTTAATAGGAATGCCATTTACGGTAACATTAATACGGGTAATATCAGAACCGCGCACCCGCATTCCCGTATAGCCGATGCCGTTACCTGCGTCGGAATTGGTAACAACTCCGGGCAATTGGTTCAGCAGCAGGGGCAGGTCCTGTCCCATGTTCTGCTTTTTAATATCTTCTGCATTTAAGCTGGAAGTAGTAAAAGGCGCATTCTTACCGGCACGCAGGCTGCTGATCTCCACCGGCTGC
This sequence comes from Chitinophaga sp., assembly GCF_036569125.1. GTDB lineage: Bacteria > Bacteroidota > Bacteroidia > Chitinophagales > Chitinophagaceae > Chitinophaga. The sequence continues at coordinate 2,355 of NZ_DATCRF010000659.1, forward strand.
ACAAATAACCCGGTCTCTTCCAGCGGTATATTCAGCTCGCTCACAGCATCGCCGCCCTGCAGCGTAGTAATATAAGTGCGGTAGCCCAGGTAGCTGGCCTGCAGGCGGTAGCTGCCTTTGGACGGTACTTTCAGCTGGTAGCGGCCATGGGCATCCGTAAGCACGCCGTTGTTATTGTTACCCTGGATAATAATGGAAACGCCCGTTAATGGCTGGCCCTTGGTTTTATCAGTAACGGTGCCGGAAATAGTTCTTTGTGCATATAGCACAGTAGTGCTGACAAGCAGCCACAAAAGCAGTAAGGATTGTTTCATTGCTATGTTTTTCCTAACCAGCATTACCTGGTCACAGGTTCAATGGGTGTGATCTCAGCCTGACAGTAAGGCACCCCTTTAGTTGAATTATAATAACAGCACAAAGTTATATCTGCAGTACTAAAAAAAAGAAAATATTTTTCCGGTTAATTATTTTATACTAATTTCCATCCCGCATCTCTCTCTCGTTTTTTTATTCACCCTATTTTTTAACGAGTTAACCATATCGTTAACCGACCATTTAAATTTTAACTGATGATTAAACTCCAGATCATTGGCTATCTCGGCAAAGATGCTGTACAGAGAGAAGCCGCAGGAAAAACCGTATTAAGCTTCAGCGTTGCTCACACAGAGCGTTTCAAAAGTCAGCAAGGCGTGCCCCAGGAAAGAACCACCTGGGTAGATTGTGCCCTCTGGGACCGTGTGAACATGGCCCCTTATTTAACGCAGGGCACACAAGTGTATGTAGAAGGTACACCGGTATCAGATGCTTATAAGAACAGCGCCGGTGAAGCTATTGGCCAGTTAAGACTGCGTGTGTACAATGTACAGCTGTTAAATGGCCGCCGTCATGATGATCACTCCAAAGCTGCCACCGCAGGCGTTTTAGATGATGACCTGCAGGAACAACCGGCAGACGATTTACCGTTTTAGAGGTGTTATGTAATTCATAGCATAATGGGCCGGCTCTTTCCAGGGTTGGCATTCCCAGACTATTATTAGCTTGTTATATAC
>NZ_DATCRF010000660.1:0-5510 GCF_036569125.1 Chitinophaga sp.
AGGTTTTACATTGCTGGAAAAGATGGTTCAGGCCATCCAGGCTATGGGCGGTGATCTGCTGGTTGCCGCCGGTAAGTACAGCTTTTTCAATGGCAGGCAGCTGCAGGTTGGCATCCATTACAATATCCCGGCTGCCATTGAGGGCCAGCACCGGACATTTGATCTTCTGCAGATAAGTGAGCGGATCAAACCGTACAGCGGATAAGCTGTGGGGGGTGGTTTGTATGGCGATGAGCCGCTCAATATACTGCTGCTCTTCTGCCGGCATGGGCTTGCCTACCAGCTTATGGTACATTTCCTTTAACAGCTCCCGGCTTTTTTGCTGCGCTACATCCGGATCGGTTTCCGTGGTCAGCATCTTGAACCAGGGCTGGGTATATTTTATATAACGGGTAATAGAGGAATCGCCTTTTTGCGGCATGGAGGCGCGGAGCACTTCTGCCATTTGCACTTCCTGCAGCTGGCGGGCAGGTAAGCCGGCGCCTGCCAGGGAAATTACAAATGCAATGCTGTCCTGCGGCCGGCTTGCTGCCATGGCGGCAATGGAGGCGCCTTCCCCGTGGCCCAGGAGGCCGATCTTGCTATGGTCCACATCTTTGCGCTGGCGCAGGTAAGCAATGGCGGCGTGTACATCGGCTGCCAGGTCGTCGAAGGTAGCATCATCATAATCCCCTTTGCTGCCGCCTGTGCCGCGGTCGTCCCAGCGCAGCACGGCAATGCCTCTGCGGGTAAGGTAATCGGCCAGTACGGCAAAAGTTTTATGTCCTACCATTTCTTCATTGCGGTTCTGGGGGCCTGCATCGCTCAGCAGGATAACCACCGGATATTGCCGGACGCTATCCGGGCGGGTAAAGGTCCCTGACAGGGCAATGCCTTCCTCTTCCCGGCTGGTGAACATCACTTCTTCCTCCCGGTAACCCAGGGGCGCTTGCGGATCCTGGGGGCGGCGGTATACGTCGGCTGCTTTGATCTGGTCCTGCGACAGGTTTAAGGGCGCCTGCTGCCCGCCCTGGGTAAGGGTACCGCCAAAACGGCGGTTAGCGGCGTCCCATCCTCCCTTGAAGCTGATGTCGACCACGTTTACCCGGAACCGTAGGGTACCGGCGGTATAGTCTACGCTATCCATGGGCAGTGAAACGTCTGTTCTGTCGGGGCTTTTGAGCTGGCCTTTGTAGCCGTGTTTGGTTTTTTCCAGCACGATCATGAGGCGTTGTTTTTCGCCCATGGTGTTGCCGGTCATGCCGTACCAGGCGCCGGAAATGTTATGTTCATTCTCCTGTGCGGAAGTTGTGAGTGCAAGGAGGAGGAGGAATGTGCAGATGTGCAAATATGCAGATGTGCAGATGGTTTGAATGTGCTGATGCCGTTTGAGCATGATAAAATAAATATGCGGATGTGCAAATATGCAGATGTGCGGATGGTTTGAATGTGCTGATGTGCTGATATATGCTAATTAATGCAGGGCATTCATCTGCACATTTGCATATTTGCACATCTGCACATCATTTTTCGCATCTGCACATTATTTTTTTAGTACTGCCAGTAAGAGGGAGACCCATCCGGCAATGAATACCAGGCCGCCGATAGGCGTAATGATACCAACACCGCGGAGGCCTACATTGTTCGTCATTTTCAGGGCGGTTAAAAGATACAGCGAGCCTGAAAACAGGATGATACCGATAATGAAACAACGCCCGGCCCAAATAAGCTGCGGGGCGGGAATGTGTGCGTATAATATTCCGACTGCCAGTAAGGCAAATACGTGATAGAACTGGTAAGTAACGCCTGTTTGGAAGGTGCTTACGGTTTCCGGCGGCACCAGCTCTTTGAGCTTATGTGCGCCGAATGCGCCTAATATAACGGCCAGCGCACCTAACGCTGCTGCCCACACTAAAAAACCCTTATGCATCATGCTTTAATTCTTTTTCAAATGTATCCAGTGATATATGATCCGATTCTATGATGTGCTTTGACTGCTGGTAGAAGGGCTGCCGCTCTGCCAGCTTTTTTTCGATGAAGTCGGTGAGGTCTTCATCTGCCAGGTCCTGTATAAGGGGGCGTTTATACTTTTTGCGTTGCAGGCGCTCTACCATAACGGGTACGGAGGGATTGAGCCATACGGTGGTGCCGTTATTGTTCATGAAGTCCATGTTATCCTGGAAGCAGGGAGTGCCGCCACCGCAGGATACCAGGAAGGCCTCTTCCTTTTGTACCAGTCCGCGCAGGGTGGCGCTTTCGCGTTCGCGGAAATAGTCTTCCCCTTTGGTGGCGAAGATATCGCTGATGGCCATTTCTTCTTCTGCCACAATAATTTCGTCCAGGTCGTAATAGGGTAGGCTCCAATGCTCTGCTAATTGTTTGCCCCAATAAGATTTTCCGGCGCCCATGAAGCCGATTAGAAATATTTTCAAGTTGATAGAATTTAATAAATAGTTGCCAGTTGGCAGTTGCCAGTTTGCAGTCGCCTGCGTTATGTTCAATTGACTGTTTTATTGTAGTAGTTGTTCGCTGACTGCCCACTGCGGATTGCCAGTTAGCCGTTCGGTGCAGTAGTTGTTCGCTGACTGCCAACTGCCCACTGCGGACTGCCAACTATTTCCTCCTCCTTCGCCGTCCAGGCCAGGCACAACTCCCCTTCCACTACATATTGCAAATATAACCGTGCATTTTTATCTGTCCTGTTAAAATTAGCGGTAATGAAACCGGCGGGGCGGAAATCGAAGGGTTCCAGCTGCATATGTTCTTTAAAATCAACGCTTCCCAGGCCATACCATTTATAGATAGCCTCTTTGGCGCTCCAGCAAACGGTTTGGTGCGCCAGGGTATGTTCCGGGTCAATGAACGCCTGTTCTGCCGGGCCCAGGAACTTGTGCGCTATCTTTCCCACCTTGGGCTGCATAGCTTCTATATCGATGCCTACGGCGTACTTTTTACTGACGATGGCAGCCACATGATCCCGGCAGTGGGATATAGAAAAGTGAAAGCTGTCATCGGGCAGGTAAGGCTTCCGGCTTTTCATGAGCCGGATGTGCTGTACGGGAAATTCCGGGAACAGCTCCAGCAGCAGGTAACGGCCGGCAAAGTGCTGCAGGCGTTTATGTGGGTGGTGTATTTCCGGCGAAATATTAACGCGGGTCCGGAAGAATGCCTCTTGTTCACCAATTTTCCACACTCCCAGCCGGGTAGCCTGATCCATTTGTATGGTACGTATTAATGGCATATCTTGGCAAATTAAAGCAGAAAGCTGAAAGCAAAAAGCCGAAAGCTGATTATGTTTTGCACCAGGCTTTACCTTTATGCTTTCTGCTCAAGTCAAACTAACCACTCACTTATGATCCTGTCTGATACACGTATCCTCGAGGAAATTGAAAAGGGCACTATTGTTATTTCGCCTTATGACCGGAAATACCTGGGCACAAATTCTTATGATGTGCACCTGGGGAAATACCTTGCTACCTATAAGGACCGGGTGCTGGATGCGCGGGCGCATAACGAAATTGAGCATTTTGAGATACCGGCGGAAGGATATGTGCTGCAGCCGGGTACGTTGTATTTAGGCGTTACGGAAGAGTATACGGAAACGCATGCGCATGTTCCTTTCCTGGAGGGTAAGAGCAGCACCGGGCGCTTAGGGATCGATATTCATGCTACGGCCGGTAAAGGGGATGTGGGTTTTTGTAATACATGGACGCTGGAGATCTCCTGCGCGCAGCCGGTACGGATCTATGCAGGCATGCCGATCGGGCAGCTGATCTATTTTGTGGTGGAAGGAGAAGTAAAGACGTTTTATAATAAGAAGGGGAATGCGAAGTATAATGGGAGAACGGTGAGGCCGGTGGAGAGTATGATGTGGAAGAATGAGTTTTAGGTTCTTCATCCTTTTGTATTAGTTTCCTTTTTCTCCTTTTTCCCGCAGGTTCGAAGACGAACTGCGCCCGCCTGTTTGGATGGCTATTGGGCGTTTGGTTGTCGTGGGGGCTGCGGGAATTTTTTTTGGGCGGTATCAAGCGTGGCACGCCGGCCAAGGTTCGTCTTTCGAAACCTGCGGAAGGCGGAGGATGAAGACCTTGGTGTGGGGTGCGGAGGAGTAGGTTGGAGGCCTTTTTATTGGGGGCTTTGTGTTGGAGCGTTTGTGTTGGGACCTTTGTGTTGGAGCCCTTGTGTTGAGGCTTTTGTGTTGGAGCCTTTGTGTTGGAGCCCTTGTGTTGGGACCTTTGTGTTGGAGCCCTTGTGTTGGGCTTTTGTGTTGGGACTTTTTTATGTCTTTGCCTTTTACCCTCTACTTTTATGACGCCGCTTCTTTACCACGCTATTTCTTTATTACGCTTGCCAAGCTCCTTTACTGTGCTATTGCTGCCTGCCATTGAGTTTCCAGCTCGGGGTTGTTGGGCCAGCCGCCGCTTTCTTTCATGGCAATGATGAGGTAGCGTTTGGCTTCTTCAAGGGAAGTGGCGCTTCCGCGGACGGTGGCGCCGGGCCAGGGAGCCTTTTCGGAAGGCATCAGGTATTCAAAGTAGATCTCTTTTTGTCCCAGGCAGCTGATGATCACCCACCAGGTGGAGTAGGCATCATCGTTGGTTAACAGTACCAGGCGGTCGTGCGAGGTAAGGCCCCAGAGCGGTGTTCCGGGAAAAGTTTTGTTGATCAGCTCCAGGAAGGCTAACATCGTGTAGCCGATCTCGGCCCATACCGGGCTGTTGGCATCATTCACCAATGCTGAATATACGGCTTCCAGGGATTGCTGTTTTTGTAATGAGCATCTCGTAATGGGCATCAAATAGGATTTGGTTGGTTCGTAATGGTTGATTTGCACAAAATAGTATTTCTTGTGCTGGATTAAAAATTTGAAGCCGGTTTTATTTACTGCCGGCATTATGCTGCTCCATTTGTTTGATGATGTTAGTTACCTCTGCTTCTGTTGAGCGTAGTTTTTGCTGGCAAAATTCAATGAGCACGGCAGCCCGTTTTACTTTCTCTGCCAGAATATCTACGGGTACAGATCCGGTTTCAATATCGGCGGCAATGGCCCTTAATTCATTGTAGGCGGCTTCATATGTCAAATGCTGTTCCATTGGTTTCATTTTTTTCGGTGACGGTGGCGTTGAGCGTAGCGCCGGTTAATACAACCTGGATGTTGCTGCCGGGCTTGATGGTATCGGGGTTAGCCGTTACCTTACCATCCTGGTACACCAGGGCGAAGCCCCGTTTTAAAATGTTAGCAGGGCTCATTAAGCGGAAAACGGTTTTGTGATGTTCCAGCTCACTGCGTTTGTTTTGAAAGTACATCCGGTTAAAGGATGTGATATTGGCTACTATATTTTCCAGCTCATTTCGTTTGTGCGCTACCATGATGGTCGGTTTTGACAGTACCTGGCCGGATACGGCGAGCAGTTCCCTGTGTTTGTTTAACAGGATGGATTGCGTGGTATTGATAACGGTTTGGTTGTAATGCTGCAGCTGATCCTTATGCCTGGACAACATGGTGCGGGCCTGGTTAACGATCATGCTAT
>NZ_DATCRF010000661.1:0-14433 GCF_036569125.1 Chitinophaga sp.
TACCTACACCGCTGTTTATGATACGATACAGATCCCTTCCGGCGGCAGGCCTTATACGGTAAAACTCACTGATGGTACTAAGATCACGCTGAATACGGCCACTACCCTGCGTTACCCGGAAGCGTTCTCTAAAAACAGGAGAGAGGGAATTGAGTTAATAAGCGGAGAGATATATGCAGAAGTGGTGCACAATGCAGCCGCTCCGCTACAGATTAAGGCGCCGGGACAAATCATCACAGATATTGGTACCGCATTTAATATCGCTGCCTATCCCGATGATCCGGATTCCCGTACAACACTGATCGAGGGGGCTGTTAAAGTGAGTGGCGCCGGTAAGGAAACCACATTATCACCTGGTAACCAGGCCATCCTCAGGGGAAACAGTCTCACTGAATCAAGCGCTAACCTGATGCAGGCAACTGCATGGAAAGACGGTTTGTTCCGTTTTAATGGCGAATCTGTCGATGCCATCATGCGTCAGCTTTCCCGGTGGTATAATATAGAAGTTAAATATGAAGGGACAATCACCAACGAAGTTTTCTATGGCCGTGTGGCCCGTACGCGCAACATCAGCGAAGTGTTGCGGATCTTAGAAAGATCAAATAAAGTGCATTTTAAAATTGAAGGGAGAAGGGTAACAGTACTAAGTAAGTAATGAATCAACCAATCACTTAAAAAAACATCCCGGCGCTAACCAGGATGTGAGAAGGTCAACCAAAACGTTTTAAACATTTCAGAACCGCGCTCAGCCTCAGCCATCGTCGAAAATGCAAGGCAAAGCGTATTAAACCATCTTGTAACAAATGTACAATTTTTTCCCTGGAAATCCGGGGCATGTGCGTTCGCGCCTTGTTGCCCGTAAACTCCTGCTGGTCATGAAGCTAACCACCCTTTTATTGGTCACAGTCATGCTGCATGTAAGTGCATCTTCATGGGCACAGAAGATCACACTGGTAGAAAAGAATGCGCCTTTAGTGGATGTATTCAATCACATCAGCAATCAAACCGGCTACGATTTTTTATTTACCGGCAGCGATCTTAAAAACGCCAGGCCCATTTCGATCAACATGAAAAACGTTGATCTGAATGAAGCACTGGCCAAAATATTTGAGGGGCAGCCGCTGAATTATACCATAGAGAACAGGTCTGTTGTGGTGACCATAAAACAGGCATCACTGATGGACCCGTTATCAGACCAGGTAAAGACAGTCTTTAAACTACCCGCAAATATAGACGGAACAGTGACCGATACATTAGGGATGCCTTTGGTTGGCGCATCTGTTGCGATAAAAGAAACGGGAGTTTCTACACAAACTGATAGCAGGGGATCCTTTAATCTTGCAAACGTACCTCAGGGAAGATATACACTGGTGGCCAGTTATATAGGGTATGAAAGATCAGAGGTCAATATTGTCAATAATGGTGCAAATCTTCGTATAGGATTTATTTTACGCCGGAGCACTTCTCAACTGGACCAGGTACATGTGATCGCTTATGGTACAGCATTCAGGCGTTATAGCCTCAGCTCAATGGCTACGGTAACTGCCGAAGAGATCGGAAAACAACCGGTATCCAACCCGCTGCTCGCTCTGCAGGGGCAGGTACCCGGACTAGCCGTTACCGCCACCAGCGGTATACCGGGATCGCAGGTATTAGTGCAGATCAGGGGGCAAAATACCTTAAACCTGAACCCCACCGTTAATCCCTCAAAGCCCTATGACCAGCCCTTATTTATAATAGACGGTGTTCCGTTTGCCTCACAGAATAATAATGTCAATCAATTTGCCTCCCTGGTGGCTGCGCAAGGTAATCCTGGAGGTGTTGGCCAGTCTGTAGGCCTTAGCCCTTTTAACAATATTGCTCCTGCGGATATTGAAAGTATCAGCATTCTGAAAGATGCCGATGCCACCTCTATTTATGGTACGCAAGGGTCTAATGGCGTGATCCTGATCACCACTAAAAAGGGGAAACCAGGCCCTACTACTTTTAACCTGAATGTAAACACCGGTTTCAATTCAGTTGGCCGGCCTGTTAAATTATTAAATACGCAGCAATACCTGCAATTGAGAAAAGATGCTTTTGCTGCAGACGGTTTAACGCCCGGTAACAACCCGGCTGATTATCTCGCTTATGCGCCGGATCTGACGATCTTTGATCAGAACAAATATACGAACTGGCAAAAAGTGATCTATGGCCGGAATACCGGTAATGTGGATGTTCATGGCAGCCTTTCAGGTGGTTCCCCTACTAATACTTTTCTCATTTCAGCCGGCTACAACAGATCCAGCTATAATTATCCCGGTGATTTTGCCGATCAGCGATATACGCTCCACAGCAATGTGCACCATCGCTCAAAGGATTACCGCCTGACCCTTAGTTTAACAACTGATTTTGGATATGAACAAAATAATTCCGCAGGATTTGGCGGTGCGCAGGATGTAGTTTTGCAGCCGAACTTACCGGATCTATTGAACCCTTCCGGCGGCCTGATCTGGAATTACCAGGGCGTAGATCTGACTACGTATCAATTTTACAGCTCTCTGCTGCAACCCACCCATCTGCAGAATTATAATTTTAATACCGCATTCCACATTTCTTATAGATTCTTTAAAGATTTAACGATTGGCGTTAATATGGGTTATAACCGGAATAATACAAATGAAACTTCCATAGACCCCGGTGTGGCGCAAAATCCGGCGCGTGTTAACAGGCAGGCTAACTTTTCCGGTAACAATTATCAGACGGTTAATATAGAGCCGCAGATTAATTACAACAGGAATATTGGTAAAGGAGCTTTGAGCGTCTTAGTGGGATCTACTTATAAAAAGAATACAAATAATTCAAGTTATATAACCGGACAGGGATATTCAAACGATAACTTTCTTGGATCCATTAACGGCGCTCCTGCGGTAAGCGCCATGGACGCCTCCAACATTTACAGGTATAGTGCAGGTTTTGCGCGTGTGAATTATATGTATGACAATGAGTTCATCCTTGAATTAACAGGCCGGCGGGATGGTTCCAGTAATTTTGGCCCGGGGCACCAGTTTGGTAATTTTGGCGCTGTTGGCGCCGGGTGGATCTTTTCACAGGAGAAGGTCTTTGAAAAATTATCTCCAGTATTTAGTTATGGTAAAATATCCGGCAGCTATGGAACTTCCGGGTCCGACGGTATAAAGGCATACCAATACCAGGCTTTATACGCGGGTTTCCCACCTTATTTGCCAAATTTTCAAGGCATAAATCCAAGTTATCCGGCTAATCTTTATAATCCTGATTATAGCTGGGCATTGAAAAAATCCCTGAATATATCCCTGGACCTGGGTTTCTTTGACAGCCGTCTTTTATTTAACACCACTTACTACAGGAACCGGGAAGGCAATCAGCTGGTAGATTATCCCTTGCCTATACAGGCAGGCCTGCCGTCTGTATTAGGGAACTTAAATGCTACTGTTCAAAATAAAGGGTTTGAGTTCTCTATCAGCTCAACCAATATTCAAACAAAGCATTTCTCCTGGAGAACCAATTTTAATATTTCATTCAACCGTAACAAGTTACTGGCGTTCCCGGACCTGGCAAGTTCTTCTTACGCGAATGTATATGAAATTGGCAAGCCCACTTCCATCATCTATGGATACAGATACAAAGGCGTGAATCCTGAAACCGGGCTTTTTGAATTTTATACAAAAGATGGAAAAGTTACCTCCAATCCTGCATATGGGCCTGCCTCCACGGGTGGCGACCAGGTTCCTGTTGCCAACCAGGAGATAAAATATATGGGCGGCTTCGGTAATACGCTTACCTGGAAGCAGTTCAGCCTGTATATTTTTTGTCAGTTTTCCAGCCGCAACGCGCCCAGCTATCTGGCTGAAATATATCGCTCTAATCAGCTCGGTTTTGCATATAATCAACCAGTGGCAGTATTGGATAATTATTGGAAACAACCCGGAGATCATGTACAGTTACAGCGTCTGATAAGCGGTAATAGCTCTGCTGCTATAATCCCTTCACTGAATTTTGCGCAATCAAGCGGTATATACGTCGATGATACCTACCTGCGCGTAAAAACAGTTTCATTATCCTACGAATTGCCCAATGCCTTTTTGAATAAGGTGCATATAAAAGGAGCAAGTGTTTTCGTGAACGCGCAAAACCTGCTGACCTTTACAAACTATAAAGTGGGTGATCCGGAAACGCCTGGTTCGTTCTCCGTTTTCCCTGTACAGCGTATTCTGGCATTTGGTTTAAATCTCAAATTTTAAGAAAATGATCATGCATTTTGATATAAATAAAATAATGGCCGGTATACTGATAGCTGCCGCGTCATTGACGTCCTGTAAAAAATTAATCACGATCCCTTCCAATCCTCCCTCATCCATTACACAGCAACAACAATTTGCGGACAGCGCCACCGCCATCACCGCTGTTGCCGGCGTGTATGCTTATAATCAGGGGAACGGTTTTGCATATAGTGACGGGCAATTAACTACTGCCTGCGGCCTTTCTGCCGATGAATTGTCGTATACGAATACAGACGATGTTATACAGTTTTACAGCTATAACCTGACCCCTCTGAATAACGGTATTATTACCTTATGGGGATATCCTTACCGGGGTATTTACCAGGTAAATGCCGTGTTGAACGGTATTACCGGCAATGCTAATTTATCCGCTGCCTTTCAGCAACAGATCACAGGTGAAATGGAAGTGGTACGCGCCCTGTATTATTTCAACATGGTTAATCTCTTTGGCGGCGTACCGCTGGTTACTTCAATATCCTATAAAGAAACACAGCGTTTGCCCAGATCCACCGCTGCTGACATTTACAAACAAGTGATGACTGACCTTACGGATGCAAGAGGGAAATTGACGGCCAGCTATCCATCATCAGGACGCGCACGCCCCAATTTATATACTGCCATCGCACTGCTTGCCAAGGTTAATTTATACCAGAATAACTGGCAAAGCGCTTACAATGAAGCAGATTCAGTGATTAAATCAGGGCTGTACGATCTCACGAATACACCTTTGACCGGCGTATTTCTCAGCGGCAGTCAGGAAGCCATTTGGCAGATCCCCGCAAATCAGGGATATTACGGTGTATCAGATGCGCAGCGTTTTATTCCTTATTCTTCAAGCGCTATCCCAAACTACATATTAACAACATCCTTACTAACCGCTTTTGAGGCGGGAGATAAGCGTTTGCAGAACTGGGTAGGCGCCACCACTCCAAATGGTACAACTATGTACTATCCGTATAAATACAAAAATGTATCGGCAAGCACTACGCCTACTGAAGATCAGATGATACTGCGATTAGCTGAGATGTACCTGGTCCGCGCTGAAGCGGCTGCACATCTGAACCATCTTACGGAGGCTTTGGCAGATGTGAATGTCATACGTACCCGGGCCGGATTAGGGGCCAGCACTGCAGATCCGGCATCACAGACCGCTGTATTAAATGCAGTTATGCATGAACGCCAGGTGGAGCTTTTTTGTGAATGGGCTAACCGCTGGTATGATCTGAAAAGGACCGGAACCGCGCAAACGGTGCTTAATGCAGTAAAGACTGGCTTTATCGCGGAAGCTGCGTTATATCCTATCCCGCAGGCACAGATACAATTAAATAATCTACTTATCCAGAATCCTGGGTACTGAGCATTCATTTACCGGTAATAATTCATGTCCGGGGTATTATACATACCCTGGATAGTGATCTTCATTTACATGCAAATTAAAATCTCATATGAAAAGAAAGAATTTGTTAAGCGGCATACTGCTTATTTCACTGTCTTCTCTGAGCCTGGCGGCGCAGGCGCAGAACACCATACTTTCCGGCCAGCTGAAGGGTTCATCCGGCGCAAACATTGAAATTAGCTATAGGAAGAACGGTGTGTTTAAAATGGATACCATCGCCGCCGTTAATGATCATTTTACCTGGAAGGTCAATTTAAGTGAACCGCAGCTCATTTCCCTGTCTGTGAATGGATATGCTAATTCCTTTTTTATAGAGCCAGGCCATATCAACATTACACGTACCAAAGATGTTACAGGATCATATACTATAACCGGCTCCCCAACACAGCATGATGCAGAAGTATTTGGCGCATCTCTTGAAGAAATAAACAATCAGCAGAACCAGGTATATGCCACATCAAGGAAAGAAACTGCAGAAGAAAAAGCTGAATTAGAGAAAAAAATACAGGCGCTCAGAGAAGAGAAAACAAACAAGGCAAATGAATTTATTGCTACGCATCCCAAAAGTTTTTACAGTTTGTATATGATAGATGGGCGCACCTCCTATAATGAGTACAGTGAGATTAAACCCTTATATGATAAGTTGGATAAGTCTTTAAAACAGTCGGAATCTGGTAAAAAGCTGCTTCAAAAACTACAACGATTAGAAAAATGCCAGTTAGGGTCTCAAATGATAAATTTTGTGCAACGTGATAGCAGTGGAGTGCCTGTGAAATTTAACAGTTTCAAAGGGAAATATGTACTGGTAGATTTTTGGGCTAGCTGGTGCAAGCCGTGCCGGGCAGAAAACCCTAATGTACTGAAAGCGTATAATGCATTTAAAGATAAAGGGTTTACTGTTATTGGTATTTCATTGGATGATAAAGCCGCCAATTGGAGAAAAGCCATTCGCGATGATAAAATGCCCTGGACGCAACTATCAGATTTAAAAGGATGGAAGAATGAAGTATCCACCAATTTTGGCATAGAGTCTATTCCACGTAATCTGTTAGTAGACCCGTCCGGAAAAATTGTTGCAAAAGACCTTAGAGGTGCAGCGCTTGAAAATAAACTTAAAGAATTGTTGAATTAATTATTCCTGAACAATAAAAAGATGACTATAAACTTTCGCATAGCAATATTCACGATACTGGCATGTACATCACTTGCATCATTTGCGCAAACGCCGGCTAAACAGGGGAAAGCCCTGCCACTGGATCCTGCAGTACGTACCGGTAAATTGCCTAATGGTTTTACCTATTACATCCGGCATAACGAAGAACCTAAGAACCGGGTGGTGTTTTACCTGGCTAACAAAGTGGGTTCGATCTTAGAAACCGATGAACAGCGCGGCCTTGCACACTTCATGGAGCATATGAGTTTTAACGGAACCACCCATTTTCCTAAAAATGAGCTCGTTGATTATCTGCAAAGATCGGGGGTAAGGTTTGGGGCCGATCTGAACGCCTATACTAATTTTGACGAAACCGTTTACCAGTTGCCGCTGCCATCCGATCAACCGGAGCTATTACAGCATGGTTTGCAGATCATGCGGGATTGGGCGCATGAAGCTATACTGGACCCGGTGGAAATAGATAAAGAACGTGGCGTTGTACTTGAAGAGAAACGCCTTCGTACAGGTGCGGCCCAGCGTATGCGCGATGTATATTTCCCTTTGCTCCTGAACCACTCCCGCTATGCCGACCGGCTGCCCATTGGTACGGACAGTGTATTGAATCATTTCAAACCGGGTACTCTGCAAGCTTTTTACCAGGATTGGTACCGGCCCAACCTGCAGGCGCTCATTGTGGTAGGCGACATCAACGTGGATGAAATGGAGAAAAACATCAAAGCTAAATTCAGCGATCTGAGGAACCCGGTGAAAGAAAAAACAAGAACCACCTATAGCGTTCCGCTGACCGGGAAGAATCAGTTCATTACGGTGACCGATCCGGAAAATAAGGCGACCTCCGTGGAGATCCTGATCAAACATCCGGAAGAAAAATTAAGCAGTACTGCCGACTATCGTAATTACATCATCCGTTCGTTATTCAATGACATGCTTCGCGAGCGCTATGGAGAATTAACAAGACAGGCGGATCCCCCATATATTAACGGAGGCGCAAGTATCTTTAATTTCATCAGCAGCCTGGACGTTTATTCAGCCAATGTAACAGCCAAACCTGGTGAACTGGAAAAAGGCTTAAAGGCGGTATGGCGGGAAACCGTAAGGGTGGGGAGATTCGGCTTTACCCAATCCGAACTGGAGCGTACTAAGAAAAACTACCTGAATATGATTGAATTCAGTTTTAAAGAAAAAGATAAAACTGCCTCTAACAGATACGTCAATGAATACCTGCAATACTTTTTAAAGGGCACCACCGCACCAGGAATCGATGAAGAATACAGGTTGACGCAAAGCTACCTGCCAACCATCACTGTAAAGGATATTAACGCAGTTTGTAAAGAATATATCCGGTCAGCCGACCGCGATATCTTAATCACAGCCCCTGAAAAAGAGAAAGCGGATCTGCCAAATCAGGCTACTGTAGAAAGCTGGCTGGCTCAGGTAACAGCAGAACCATTGCAGCCTTATAAAGATGCAACCAGTGATCTGCCGCTCCTTTCGCATGAACCTGTAGCCGGCAGGGTCGTTAAAGAGGAAAGCGATAAGATACTCCATACCACTACGCTTACACTCAGTAATGGCGTTAAAGTGCTGCTGAAGCCAACAAATTTTCAGAATGATCAGATAATGTTCTGCGGTTTTGCACCGGGCGGCAGTTCCTTGTATAGTGATGCCGATTTTCCATCAGCCGGCTATGCCGCTGCCGTCATGAATCTCGCTGGGCTGGGTAATTATAACGCCACCGAACTGAGGAAATATCTTAGCGACAAACAGGTGGGAGTTGGTGTGCAAATCAGCGAACATTACCAGACCGTAAGTGGCGGGGCTATCATGAAAGACATGGAAACTGCACTGAAGCTGACATATGCCGATTTTACAGCGCCCCGTTTAGACAAAGTATTATTCGATGGCTTTATCAATCGCAATAAAGCCAGTCTGGCCAACCGGGCCAACGACCCAAATTATGTTTTCGCAGATTCAGTTAATGCAGTATGGAACCAGGGTAGTATGCGCCGTTCCGGTACATCGGTCGCCAAACTGGAGCAAATCAATCCCGACCGCTCGTTTGAGATCTACAAGGAACTTTTTGCAGATGCATCCAATTTTACCTTCGTTTTTATCGGCAGCTTTAAAATTGAGGAGCTGAAGCCCTTGCTGGAAAAATATCTGGGCGGGTTGCCGGTCACACATAAAGGCGGGTACTATAAGGACCTGGGCATACGCCCACCGGAAGGCCGCATTGAGAAAACGATCTATAAAGGAACCGCATCCAAGGCTACGGTTTACCTGGTGTTCTCAGGCCCCTTTGACTACAGCGCTGCTGAAAAAGTACAACTGGATGCCCTGAAAGAAGTGCTCCAGATCAGGCTCATTGAACGGCTGCGCGAAGATGAAAGCGGCGTATATAGCCCCAGTGTGGGCCAAACGGTGAGTAAGGACCCGGATCCCCGCTACATGTTTACCATTTCGTTTGGCTGTGCCCCGCAGAACGTTGAAAAATTGATTGCGTCAGTGCTGGATGAGGTAAACAAACTAAAAGTATCCGGACCGCCACAGGTCAATGTTGATAAATATAAAGCTGAGGATCAGCGTGCGCGGGAAACAGATCTGAAAACAAATCTCTGGTGGTATGATTATTTAGTTACTACCCTGCAGAACCAGGACGATCTGCATGAATTGAACAGCTATGACAGTGATCTGTCTAAGGTGAGTCCGGCCAGCTTAAAAGGGATGGCGGACAAATATTTAAGCGGGAAGAATTTTATCCGGCTGATATTATTACCGGAAAAGCGATGAGGACAAGGCTGGTAAAATGTATTAAGCAAAAAAGGCATTGTCCACAAGGACAATGCCTTTTTGCCGGTAAACAGATGGTCGGCCCCAATGTAAATAATATCAATTGGTTTTTTTTGGCGGCAGTGCAAAAGCAATGGCTTCATGTTCAAAGTGGCCTTTGTGGGAAGCATCGCAGAAAGGTTTGTTCTTGGAAAGTCCGCAGCGGCATATAGACACTGCTTCGCGTCCGCCTAAATCATAAACGTTGCCGTTCTTATCCACAATTTCAAAATCGCCCTCAATTTTCAGAGAGCCGTTACTGTTAACAGTGATCTTAGTAGTAGCCATTGGTCGTATGTATTAGCCGCCAAAAGTAAGGAAACAAACCTAATATCCCCCATCTTCCTGAGCTAATAAACAAAGTTATTTGAGCTATATAACAAACCATCGCCCTGCCGGCCGCTCTACCTTTGTAACAGAATCAAACATACAGCTCATGAAAAAAGTAGTATTTATTACAGGCGCTTCCTCCGGAATGGGTAAGGTAACGGCCCGGGTGCTGGCACAGGAAGGGTATATTGTATACGCCGCTGCCCGCAGAACAGAGAAAATGGACGACCTGCGCACCGCAGGCGTAATTCCCATTCAAATGGATGTAACCGATGAAGCCAGCATGGTAAATGGCGTGCAGTACATTATTAATGCACAGGGCAGGATTGATGTACTGGTTAATAATGCCGGTTTTGGCTCCTATGGCGCGATAGAGGATGTGGCCATGAACGATGCCCGCTACCAGCTGGAAGTAAATGTTTTTGGCGCTGCCCGCCTGGCGCAGCTGGTATTGCCGTACATGCGGCAGCAACGCCAGGGCAGGATCATTAATATATCTTCCATTGGTGGTAAATTTGCGATGCCTTTGGGCGGCTGGTACCATGCCAGCAAGTTTGCCCTGGAAGCGCTGAGCGATAGCATGCGCAATGAAGTAAAACAGTTTGGGATTAATGTGGTGGTGATAGAGCCGGGCGGCGTACAATCAGAATGGGGCGGTATTGCAACAGATCATCTGAAAAAAGTATCCGGCGGCACCGTGTACCGGCCTTTGGTAGATGGGTTTATGAAGCTGGCTGCCGGTGCGGAAAGCAAGGCCGCCGACCCTATGGTGATCGTAAAGCTGATCCGGCAGGCCATTGAAGCTAAAAAGCCTAAAACCAGGTATTCCGGTGGTTATATGGCAGGTGTTATACTTTTTATGCGGAAAATTTTCTCTGATAAAATGCTGGACAGTATCTTAATGAGCCAGTATAAATTAAAGCCAGCCACCCGGTAAAAATAAATAAGTCATGAGCACCAACGCCTTCGGTGATATTACCCTTAACAACTTACTCTACTCCTGCGTGGCTGAAAAAAAGCGGAGTAATGAGCAGTTTGTGCACGAACATACCTTTGGCTTTATGATGGCGGGCGAAACCCTCCTGTACACACCGGATACCCGTACCATACCGGAAGGCGCCATAGGGCTGATACGGCGCAACCAGCTGGTTAAAGCGGTGAAGGTGCCGCCGCCGGGAGGGATGTTCCGCTCCATCAGCATATTTTTACCGCAGGATCTTTTACGCCGGTACAGCGCAGAAAATAAGATTACAGCCGGCGGCCCTTATACCGGCGATCCGTTGGTGGCTTTACCTAAAGATGCTTTCCTGGAAGCTTATTTTAACTCCCTGCTGCCTTATTTCAACCGGCCGGCGTATCTCAGCAAAGCCTTATCAGACCTGAAGACCAAAGAAGCCATTGAGCTGCTGTTACAGCACAATTACCAGCTGAAGGATCTGTTGTTTGACTTCAGCGAGCCGCATAAAATAGACCTGGAAGCCTTTATGCAGCAGAACTATATGTTCAATGTTCCGGTAAGCCGTTTTGCACAGCTTACCGGCAGGAGCGTGGCGGGCTTTAAAAGGGATTTTGAAAAGATCTTTAAAGCGCCGCCCGGGCAGTGGCTCACACAAAAACGTTTGTCGGAAGCTTATTACCTGCTTAAAGAAAAAGGCCGCAAACCTTCTGATGTGTACCTGGATGTGGGCTTTGAAAACCTCTCGCACTTTTCCTTTGCATTTAAGAAAACATACGGGGTAGCGCCGTCACTGTTGTAGCCGGTGGCCATCAGCACCGTAAAATTGCCGTAGTTTACCACTGGTAACATTCTGCGGTAGGGTTTCAGTGGCATTTGTTATTTTAATTTCACTAAAAACAATGCATCATGAAATTCCCTGCCTGGAAAAAGCGTCCGACAGACCCTGAAAAACCGAAGAAATCAAAATTACGGGAGTGGCTGGATGCAGGCGTATTTGCCATTATAGCGGCTACAGTGATCCGTACATTTATTTTTGAGGCGTATTGCATTCCCTCCGGTTCTATGGAGAGAACGCTGCTGGTAAATGATTACCTGTTCGTGAGCAAAATAAGCTACGGCCCCCGCATTCCTATGACACCACTGGCTATACCCCTGGTGCATAATAAAATGCCGTTTACAAAATATACTCCCTCCTACAGCACGGCCGTAGAATGGAAGTACCGCCGCCTGCCGGGTTTTACGCATATTAAGAAGAACGATATTGTAGTGTTTAACTTACCGGAAGGGGATACTGTGGCGCTGGAAGTAGAGGAATCCCGTAACTATTATGACCTGGTGCGGAGGCTGGGGCATGATGAGGTTTGGAAACGCTACCACATACTGGCAAGGCCTGTTGATAAAAGAGAGAATATTATTAAACGCTGCCTGGCCACTGCCGGCGATACCTTGCAGATCATAAACGGTATTGTATATGTAAACGGTCAGCAGGCGCCCATAGCCCCGCAGAGCGAAAGGCCCTACTGGGTACAAACTGATGGTGAGGAGCTGAATGCCAGCCGCATGGACGACCTTGGCCTGATAGACCCCGCCGTACCAGGCGATACCGCCGGCAAGTACCAGTATAATCTTACCCGGGGCGACGTAGCTACCCTGCAAACTTTCCGCGCAGTAAAAAGCATCCAGGCCGATATTGATAAGAACCGGAATGAAGATGCATCTGTATTCCCGCATGATACTGCTTACTACCACTGGAACCAGGATAATTTTGGCCCGCTGGTGATTCCGCAGCAGGGGCGGACGGTAGCTCTGAACCGCAGCACCATTGAGCTATACCGGCGCATTATTACTGTATATGAAGGCAACCAGCTGGAAGAACGCGATGGTAAATATTATATTAACAACCAGCCTGCAGATACCTACACCTTTAAAATGAATTATTACTGGATGATGGGCGATAACCGCCACAACTCCCTGGATAGCCGCTACTGGGGCTTTGTTCCGGAAGATCATATAGTTGGGAAGGCCTGGATCACCTGGCTAAGCTATGGGAAGGAAGGGCCAAGATGGAGCCGGTTTTTTAAAGCCATTAAATAGCATTACGAATTATTCAATTACGAATTACGAAATGCGGAGCATTCATGAATGCCATTAAAAAGACATTGTGAATATGAATAATTGAATGCAGCGAATGAAGCTGTTGTATTAAATTGGCATATTATCAACAAAACACAATCCATTCGTAATTCGTAATTAAATAATTCGTAATTCCTAATTTGCTACCTTCGCCGGCATGGATGAACAGCAGGTAATTGCGCAAACCCGGCAATGGATCAAAGTACTGGTAATTGGCTGTAATTTTTGCCCCTTTGCCGCCCGGGCTATGGAGCAGCACAGCATTCATTACCAGGTGGAAACCGGCACCAGCTTTAGCGCCGGCCGTAAAGCGCTGCAAACGGAATGTGAGCGCCTGGATAATGATGCGTCTATTGGTACTACCCTAATTATTTTTCCAACAGCATTCCCGGAATTTGATGAATACCTGCAGTTTTTAGCATACGCTGAAAAGCAGCTGCATAAGAATGGCTATGAAGGTATTTACCAGCTGGCCAGCTTTCACCCCTTGTACCGCTTTGCAGGCAGCGCGTTTAATGATGCGGCTAATTACACCAACCGCTCCATTTACCCGATGTTGCACCTGCTACGGGAAGAAAGCATTCGCAAGGCCCTGGAATTTTATCCGCATTCCGCAGCCGGCATACCGGAGAATAATATTCATTTTGCCCGCGAAAAAGGTACGGCGTATATGAAATTGCTGCGCGATAGCTGTTTATAAAAGAATGTAAAATGTAAAATCTTAAACCGACGAGGGAGGTTCATAGAGACCACTGAAAAGACTTTATGAACGAGATAAATCATAAATGTAAAAGTGAAATGCCGCGATACCAGGTGCAGACCCATACTCGCGGCATTTCACTTTTACATTTTACATTTTACATTTATGATTTTACATTCTTAATGATCGCTGCTAAACGAATCCCGGAACATCTTCCAGCCCTTATCCGTTTTCTTCCATAACACCAGGTATTTACCGGTGCCCATCAGGTTGCCCTTTGCATCCCTGGATTCATAAAGGCCATACTCCGTTACATAATCACCGCTGCCGTAAATGTCTTTGGTAATAAATTTACCGCTGCGTAAGCCGTATTCATAATACGCCTTTTGAAAAAAGGCCAGTACTCCGGCAGGCCCGCACACGGGCTGCATATCCGGCGCCAGTATACAGGCATCGCTGGCATAACAATTCATGAAGATGCTGGAATCTCCTTTTTCAAAGGCAGAAAAATAAGTGGCATTACTGGCGGCAATGGCGGCTGCCGCCGTTTTATCCTGCCCCGGAACGGGTGCGGAAAAAAGTAATCCCATAATCACGTATAATAGCTTGTTC
>NZ_DATCRF010000662.1:0-4041 GCF_036569125.1 Chitinophaga sp.
ACCCTATTCACTAAATCATTCATTATCAATAAAATTACTTAACAGAGAAGCCTCAATTTCCGTTCAAACAAAATATTTTTGCTTTTTCATATTATTTTATATTTTGGTTTCGATTTGTTTTACTTTGCATTCAGTTTAATACAAAATGAAAGCACATAAAAGCAAGTCCATTATAAAATGAACAGAACAGACGCTATAGCAGAGATCAAAAAAACGCCGGCCCAACAGTGGGACCTGGTGATCATTGGCGGCGGCGCTACCGGCTTAGGCACTGCCATGGATGCAGCTACCCGGGGCTATAAAACCTTGTTGCTGGAGCAGGCCGATTTTGCAAAAGGCACCTCCAGCCGCAGCACCAAGCTGGTACACGGCGGCGTACGTTACTTAGCCCAGGGCGATGTGGCCCTGGTACGGGAAGCCCTGTACGAAAGAGGCCTGCTGCTGGCCAATGCGCCGCACCTGGCCCATAACCAGGATTTCATTATTCCGCAATATACCTGGTGGCAGGGCCCTTTTTATACCATTGGCTTAAAAGTGTACGACCTGCTCTCCGGCCGCCTGAGCCTGGGCCGCTCCCGCCACATTGGTAAAAGTGAAACCCTGCGCAAGCTGCCCAACATTCAGCAGCGTGGATTAAAAGGCGGCATTGTATACCACGACGGCCAGTTTGATGATGCCCGCCTGGCCGTAAACATTGCCCAAACCGCAGCAGAGAACGGGGCCGTGCTGCTGAACTATTTTAAAGTAACCGGCCTGCATAAAGATGGCAGCAGCCGTATTAACGGCGTACAGGCCAAAGACCTGGAAACCGGCGATGTATATAACTTTCCTGCCAAAGTAGTGATCAACGCTACCGGCGTGTTTGTAGATGAAATATTACAGCTGGATAACCCGGGAGCCCGCCCCATGGTAAGGCCCAGCCAGGGTGTGCACGTGGTGCTGGACGCATCTTTCCTGCAAAGCAGCAGCGCCATTATGATCCCTAAAACAGACGACGGGCGCGTACTTTTTGCCGTACCCTGGCATAATAAAGTATTATTGGGCACAACAGATACACCCCTGGATGAGCATAGCATGGAGCCCATTGCCCTTGAACAGGAAATAGAATTTATTTTAAGAACCGCTACCAAATACCTCTCCCGTCCGCCAGCCAGGAGTGATGTGCTTAGCGTGTTTGCCGGCCTGCGGCCGTTAGCCGCACCGCAAAAGAACACCAACAGCACCAAAGAGATCTCCCGCAGCCATAAAATACTGGTAGCTCCCTCCCGCCTTATTACCATTACCGGCGGTAAGTGGACCACCTTCCGCCGTATGGCGCAGGATACCGTGAACCAGGCCATTACCACCGGCGGCTTGCCGGCCGCGGAATGCGTGACCAAAGACCTGCACATTCACGGCTATACGGAACATCCATCCACCACTGAACCGTTAAACGTATATGGTAGTGATGCACCTTTGCTGCAAACCTTAATAGCACAGCAGGCAGAGCTGGGGCAGCCATTAGATGCCCGCCTGCCCTACATTAAAGCGCAGGTGATATGGGCCGTACGCAATGAAATGGCCCGCACCGTGGAAGATGTGCTGGCACGCCGCTTACGGGCCCTGTTCCTGGATGCGCAGGCCGCCATTGATATGGCCCCGCAGGTAGCTGCCCTGATGGCTGCAGAGCTGGGGAAAGATGGCAGCTGGCAACAGGCGCAGGTACAGGCCTTTAAGAACATGGCGCAGCACTACCTGCTGCAACATAACAACACACAACATAAAGTAACAGCATAGTATACACGAATTCCATTAATAAACTGATATTGCCACGTAGATAAACAGGAAAAACATGAACAAATACATTATGGCCCTGGACCAGGGAACCACCAGCTCAAGAGCCATCTTATTTGACCATTCCGGCGCCATTGTATCCGTAGCGCAAAAAGAATTTACCCAGCTTTTTCCGCAACCCGGCTGGGTGGAGCATGACCCGGCAGAGATCTGGAGCAGCCAGATAGGCGTAGCCACAGAAGCCATAGCCAAAGCCGGTTTGGAAGGCGGTAACATAGCCGCCATTGGCATTACCAACCAGCGGGAAACCACCCTGGTATGGGACCGCGCCACCGGTAAGCCTGTACATAACGCCATTGTTTGGCAGGACCGCCGCACAGCAGCCTACTGCGATTCATTAAAAGCAGCCGGCCATGAAAAAATGATCCGCGAAAAAACCGGTCTGGTAATAGACGCCTATTTCTCCGGCACCAAAATAAAATGGATCCTGGATAATGTGCCCGGCGCACGCGAACGCGCCAACAAAGGCGAGCTGGCCTTTGGCACTGTAGACAGCTGGCTTATATGGAACCTGACCCATGGCGCCGTACATGCCACCGATGTTACCAACGCCTCCCGCACCATGCTGTTTAACATTCACTCACTGGCATGGGACAACGAACTTTTGCAGCTGCTGGATATACCCGCATCTATGCTGCCCGCAGTAAAGGAATCCAGCGAAGTATACGGCGAAACCACGCCCGGCATGTTTGCCATACAAATACCCATAGCCGGTATTGCCGGCGACCAGCATGCTGCGCTTTTCGGGCAGATGTGTACTGCCTCCGGCATGGTAAAGAACACTTATGGCACCGGCTGTTTTATGCTCATGAACATTGGCGAAAAACCCATCATCAGCAGCAATAACCTGGTAACCACTGTGGCCTGGAAGGTGAACGGGCAGGTGCAATACGCGCTGGAAGGCAGTATTTTTATTGCCGGCGCTATTGTGCAATGGCTGCGCGATGGGCTGGGCATTATCCGCTCCTCATCCGAAGTAGAGGCGCTGGCTGCCAGCACCAAAGAAAATGAAGGCGTATACCTGGTGCCTGCTTTTGCAGGTTTGGGCGCGCCGCACTGGGAGCAGCATGCACGCGGCACCCTGGTAGGCATGACCCGCGGCACCACTGCCGCACACATTGCCAGGGCTGCGCTGGAAAGCATTGCCTACCAGACCATGGAAGTATTAAAGGCCATGGAAGCAGATGCAAAGCTCAGCATTAAAGAGCTGCGTGTTGACGGTGGCGCTACCGGCAATAATTTGCTGATGCAGTTCCAGGCAGATATCCTTAACACGCAGGTAATACGCCCGCGTATCACTGAAACTACCGCCATGGGCGCCGCTTACCTGGCAGGCCTGGCCACCGGTTACTGGAAAAACCTGGAAGAGATCCGCAGCCAGTGGCAGATGGATAAAACCTTTACACCCGCCACCGGGCAAACCCACCGCGAAGAGTGGATCAAAGGGTGGAACCGCGCAGTAAAAACGGCCAAGGTATGGGCCGCTGCAGCAGAATAAACGTTATGTAAAAACTAAATTCAACCAATAACATGCATCCCTTATTAGCGGAATTCCTTGGTACTGCATTAATGATACTGCTGGGCAACGGCGTAGTAGCTAACGTAGTGCTTAATAAAACAAAAGGCAACAACAGCGGGTGGATCGTGATCACCACCGGCTGGGCGCTGGCCGTGTTTGTAGGCGTGGTGCTGGCATCACCTTACAGCGGCGCACATTTAAACTCGGCCGTAACCATCTCGCTGGCAGTAGCCGGTAAATTTGAATGGGCCCGCGTGCCCTCCTTCATTGCCGCGCAAATGATGGGCGCTATGACAGGCGCTTTCCTGGTATGGCTTAACTATAAAGACCATCTTGATGAAACACCCGATGCAGGTTTACAGCGCGCCGTGTTCTGCACGGAGCCGGCTATACGTAAAATTGGCCGCAACCTGATCTGTGAGATCACCGGCACATTTGTGCTGCTGTTCACCATCTTTTATTTCACCAATGCAGAAATGGGACCCGATAAAACGCCGGTAGGGCTGGGCTCCCTGGGCGCGCTGCCCGTGGCTTTGCTGGTATGGTCTATAGGTTTGTCGTTAGGCGGCACTACCGGTTATGCTATTAACCCGGCCAGGGACCTGGGCCCCCGCATAATGCATATGCTGTTACCCATAAAAGGGAAGCAGGGCAGCGACTGGGCTTATGCCTGGGTACCGATTGTGGGA
>NZ_DATCRF010000663.1:0-8274 GCF_036569125.1 Chitinophaga sp.
GCATCCGGCAGCAGGCTGCCATCAGCATCCCGCTTGTTATTCATAGTGCGGAACTTAATGATGCAGAATATTTTTCCGTATAGCCCTGGCCGTTGTTGCAGAAAGAACGGGTGCCCGTTATTGGCTATTCCCAATAACAGCACCAGCAGCAGCCCAAGAGGCAGCAGCAGCAACAGCAGTATAAAAGCTGCTATCCTGTCCAGCAGGGATTTTATATGATGCTTATACCCAGGCATTTTCAGGGATCATTACTTTTTGCTGTATATGATCCAGGTAGCGCAATGCCAGCACCTGCCGGTCAAAATTGGCTTTGGCATACCGGAAACCATTTTCGCCTTCCTGCTCCAAACGTGCCGGATCATTCATGTACTGGCGGATGATGCGGTTATACTCCGCCGCGTTTTCCGGCTCCACGTAACAGCCGGCGGCAGCGGTTTCCACCAGCTCGCGCGAAACGCCGTCAATGGCCATGAGTATGGGCTTTTTGCAGGCCATATAGTCAAATGTTTTGTTGGAGTATACTGTTTTAAAAGTATCTACCTTCTTTAACACAGAAGCCCCCATATCTGACGACAGTATATATTTAAAAACTTCCTGCTTGGGCACCGGGTCCAGGAACACCACATTCGTTACCTGGCGTTCTTTAGCCAGCTGCTGCAGGCGGTTCTTTTCCATTCCCTGCCCTATAAGCTGAAAAAGCACGGGCGTATCTTCCAGCAGCTTGCCGGCATCCAGCACCTGCTCCAGGTGGTTGGCCACGCCATGCGCGCCTACATAGGTGATCACAAAACGATCCTCCAGCCCGCGCATACGGCGAAAACGCACGGGGTCAAAGGTGTGCAGCAGCTGATCTGATAAAGAGAAATCAGCGGCGTTGGGAATAAATATCAGCTTGTTTTCCGGCACCTGCTTCTGATCACGCAGGGTATTATAAAAGGCTGGTGTTAATACATTAATAAGTACGGCCTTACGGTAAATGAATTTTTCAAACCAATAGGCCAGCCGTATAATAAAACGGTTCTTCAGCACCCCGGTATCTATAGCCGATTCCGGCCACAGGTCCCGTACCTCAAACACCAGCGGCAGGCGTTTTAAACGGGAAATAAGGTAACCGGAAAACCCTACGAACAACGGGGGCGAGGTTACGATCACTACATCATACTTACCGCTTACTTTAAACAGGCCGGCCCACAGGGAAGCGAACATAAAAGAAAAGTAACCCCATAAGCGGCCTATAAAATTTTTGTTGTATGATTCCGATACATGACAGCGCCATACGGTTACAGCGCCCTGCTGTTTTTGTTTAAAATACCGGCCTTTGTACTCTGCTCTTTTTTCCGATGCATTGGCGTGTATCATACCTGCAAGCACGGTTACCGAATGGCCGGCTGCTGTCCAGGAGCGGGTGATCTCATTCCAGCGGGAACCGCCTGCATCGTCTTCTTCCAGAAAATACTGGTGTACCAAAAGAATATTCATAGTACCGTTATTTCAGTGATGATCTTATTATGCGGAGTTGTAAATACAATCTCGCTGCTTTCTTCCATGATGCCATATAAGGCGGCATGGCGGCCGGTTTGCTGCTGTGGAAGCAGTATATTCCCTGCACCATCGTGCGCCCGCCATTGCAAACGTTGTGGTGAAAGGGTATGCCAGCGCTGATGCATTTGTAAAGCAGCGGGCTTGCGCCGTACTTCATCCTCAATGATCCATACGGGGCTGCCTTTTTGCTTGCATACGCGGCGGTAATGCTGTATGCCTTTTCCTACGTGGTGAAAGGCTGTTATGAGGCCTTCCCAGATGTATTCATACGTTGATTCGTATAAAACGGCATGCTCGCACTGCGTCCAGTTGTACCAGATAAAGCGGGGGCCTTTTTCCATCTGGTCGTAGTTATCCAGCATTACGGTGTTATGTGAGGCGGTGCCCATAAAATACCGCAGGGTATCTTCATCTGTATTGTACTTATAGCTGCCAGCATCCAGCAATATATTTTCACCCTGGTGCCAGATGTCCAGGTGCAGGTTATCGGCCTGCGAAGGGCGGTCTTTATGCACACCGCATCTTAAAAAAGTAAGTGTATCCGGCTCCCGGCATATATAATACCCGCCGGCCGGGAACCGGTAGCAGGCATTGCCTGGGCGTAATACCGGTATTTGCTGTGCAGCGGGCGCTTTCCCATACCAATGCACATCTTCATAAGTATCTGTAAAGCCTGCATCCTGCTCCAGGATGGCTGCCAGCGCCTGCAGCTGGGGGCGGTAGTCGCGGTAATGCTGCTCATTCAGGCGAAAGAACAGCGCGCCGTCATTAGCGCCGTAATTAGGCAGCCAGCCATTGCTATCGTTCATGCATATACGCAGGAACTGCAGTGAGCGGCTTGCCTGCCCCCTTACCCGGCTGCTCCATGTTTCGCCGTTTAATGCAGCCAGCTGTAAGGCCCAGGTAAGCAGCTGTATCACTACGCGGTTGTAGTTCATGGAAAATTGCAGAAAGGTGCCATCGCTGTATACCTGGTAAGCCATCTCCTGCTCAAACCACTGCCTGCCGGCGGCCTTCCATTGGGCTGCGCCGGGTAAGGATGGATACAGCAGGCCGCCCAGGTACAGGGCCAGGGTTTCTGTAAGCGCATGATTATTGCGTACTGCTATGCGCGAAAAATGTATGTTGTTGTATACATGATGCAGTTGCCAGTAAATGGCATACTGGATCTTATCAAAAACAGCCGGGGTTAATGCGGGTGAGTTGCGGTAATAGAACAGCGCAAAGGTCCAGTTAAGCACCCGCAGGCTTATTTCCTGGCTGCACTTGTAATGCGGGCCGCAATTCACCTTATTTACATTGATCCAGGAAAGTATTTCTTCCAGCGCATAGGCGGCACAATCTTCCCCGAAATGATAGTCGTAGCGGATAACATC
Organism: Chitinophaga sp.; assembly: GCF_036569125.1. Classification (GTDB taxonomy): domain Bacteria; phylum Bacteroidota; class Bacteroidia; order Chitinophagales; family Chitinophagaceae; genus Chitinophaga. Next base: position 2,919 of record NZ_DATCRF010000663.1, read on the forward strand.
ATACAGGTAGGCAAAGCGCGCCTTTTCCCATACAAACTTAATATCCCCTGCTTCGCTGGAGTAATCGTTCACAATGGTCCAGTGCCGGCTGCCGTCGTAAACATGTCCCGAATCGGGGTTCTGCAGCCAGTTAGGTGCAGCGCCCACGTTACGCAGCGGGCCGCTGAAAAAAGAGAGCTGGCCGTTCCGCAGCTGCCGGTAACGCTCCTGCAGCGCAGGCTGCGGCTGCCGGGGAAAGGTGATCTGCTCCCGGCTTTGAAAAAAGAATTGTACCGGCTGCGCCTTCCATTCTTCCAGCGAAAGATATTGCTGAAAAGGGGGCGCCTGCGGAAAGCGTTTTTTAAGCCAGCCGCTTTTACGCTGCAGCTCGTAAGCTGAGCGAAAGGCAATGTAACGCCAGCCCATGTTACGCGCTACGTGCAGCCCTTTGCGTAATGTGTGCAATGTGCTCATGCCAGCTGTGCAGGTTGGGTTTGTATGCTGAGCAGCGCTACCAGCGCATCTGCAATACGTTCTGCCGTATGCCCGTCCCACAAAGGCGGTATGCCTCCCTGCTTCCATTTACCGGCAAACAGCAGCTCCATAGCCGGGCCCAGTGCAGCAGGATCTGTGCCTAACAATACATTGGTGCCTACTGTACAGGTTTCCGGCCTTTCCGTACTATCCCGCAGGGTCATGCAGGGCACGCCCATTACCGTTGTTTCTTCTGTAATGCCGCCGGAATCAGTGATCACTGCTTTTGCATGCGCTACCAGGTAATTAAATTCCAGGTAGCCCAAAGGCGTGGTGAAATATAAATTGGGATGCGCCAGCGCTATACGTTCCAGCTGCTTGGCCGTACGCGGGTGTACCGGGAATATTACCGGCAGCTGCCGGCTGTTATGCATAATTTCATTGATCAGTATTGCCAGGTGATCTTCTTCATCTACATTAGCCGGGCGGTGCAGGGTCATTACCAGGTATTGCTGCGGTTGTAAGCCGGCCTGCTCCCAAACCGGGGGCGCATAAAAGCGTGACCGGTTCTTCAGCAAGGTATCTATCATGGTATTGCCTACAAAGAACAGCTGCTCCGCTGTTTTACCTTCCCGGCGCAGGTTTTCATTGGCTATTTCCGAGGTAGTGAAAAAATAATCTGCAATAGCATCGGTTACCATGCGGTTTATTTCTTCCGGCATGGTAATGTCACCGGAGCGGATGCCCGCTTCCACATGCGCTACTTTTACCTGCATTTTTTTTGCTACGATGGAGCATGCAAGTGTGGAAGTAACATCGCCTACCACCAATACCAGGCTGCTGGGATGCGCCATCAGCTCCTTTTCAAAACGTACCATAATGTTGGCAGTTTGCTCGGCCTGCGTGCCGCCGCCGGCTTCCAGGTTGGCATGCGGCTCCGGTATGCCCAGCTGCTCAAAGAAAGACTGGCTCATGTTGGCATCATAATGCTGACCGGTGTGCACCAGCCGGTAGCTGATGTTATATCCCTGTTGTTGTTTGTTGTGAAGGGCGGCAATAACCGGGGCTATCTTCATAAAATTGGGCCGCGCCCCTGCAATAATGGTGATCTGCATATACACAAACATTTTATATTACATCAATATGGTTTAATACCGGCTGCGGCTGCAGCTCAGGCTGCGCCTGCTCCTGTTCCTGCAGGAAGATCCATTTGCCCTGCTGCATACTTTCTATGGCGGCAAAACTGGCCAGGGTGGTATTTACTATTTCGTCAAATGGTATAAGCGCCGCACCTCCTTTACAGATGCGTTCATTGAACAGCCGGCATTGGTTGGCATGGCCTTTATTCAGCGGTGTTCTTAATTTTGAAAATCCTTTAAAGCCGTATGCACGGGTAATGCGGAAGTTGTCTATGATGGCGGTACGCTCCTGCGTATATACTTCTATTCTTTCTTTTGCATAAGCTTTGGAGCCGTTGGAGAAATAGTTGATCACCCCTGTGGAACCGTTCTCATACTTTAACAGGATGCTGGCATTATCCGTTTGCGCAGTGGGCTGGCTGCCCATGGCATTCATACATACCGCGGTTACCCTGCTGCCGGTTAAATAGGTGATGAGGTCAATAAAATGGCAGGCTTCTCCAATAATACGCCCGCCACCTGTTTTGCTGTCGTGCACCCATACATTCAATGGTATAAAGCCGGCATTCATGGTGGCAATTACATTCATAGGCGCATCGCCTACCAGCTGCTTAACCTTTTGAGCATGGGGCGAGTGCCGACGGTTAAACCCTACGGTAAGGGTTACACTGCCATCATACGCCTGCTGTATGGCTTCCAGCTCGTCCCGGTTCAGGGCCAAAGGTTTTTCTACAAACACATGCTTGCCTGCCTGCATGGCCTGCAATACCATTGCGGCGTGGGTATTATGCCGGGTGGTGATCAGCACTGCATCTACTTCCGGATCGGTCAGTATTTCCTGGTGGTGGGTAGTGCTGATGGGAATATGGTGTTTATGGGCCAGCGTGGTGCCGGTAACGCCGCTGTTGCTGGCAATGTATTTAATGCGGGCGCCGGCTTTTTGTAAAGCAGGCAGCAACGTCATTTTAGTAAAGTTACCGGCTCCTATAATGCCCATTACCCCATTTGCACCTGCAAATGAAGCAACAGGCATTATTTGTACGGATGGCCGGTGTGCGGTATTAAGAGGATAAATAAGTACAGACGCTATAGAACGGCTTTGCCCGATGTGTGCATAGATCTCCTGGTAGTTCTGCAGCGGCACACGTTCCGTAATTAAGGGCAATACCTGCAGGTGGCCGGCGGCCATGGCCTGCAGCACGGCTTCAAAGTTGCGCTGCTCCGTCCACCGTACAAACGGTAACGGATAATCGTAGCCTTTTTGCTCATACTGTTCATCATACCTGCCGGGGCCATAGGAGCAGGACACCTGGAAGCTGAGCTCTTTTTCATAAAAGGCTGCACGGTTTATCTGCAGGCCCACTACGCCTACCAGTATAATACGGCCGCGTTTACGGCTCATGTGCGCGGCCTGTGTAATGATCTCATCTGACTTTGCAGAGGCGGTGATTATAACACCATCTGCGCCGGTACCGTTGGTGAGGGTGGTTACATATTTAACTACATCCGTACCTTCTGCCGGGTTAATGCCGGTAATTCCCTGCTGCCGGGCCAGGGCTATTTTTGCCGGGTCAAGGTCCACCCCGATCACGCGGCAGCCATTAGCCTGTAATAATTGCGCGGTCAGTAATCCTATCAGGCCCAAACCTATTACTACAATGGTTTCCCCAAAGGTGGGGTTACAAAGGCGTATGCCCTGCAGCCCAATGGCGCCTATTACGGTAAATGCCGCTGCTTCATCCGTTACATTATCCGGCACCAGGGCAGCCAGGTGTTTAGGCACACATACAAACTCCGCATGCGGCCCGTTGGAGGCTACACGGTCGCCTATCTTAAATTCGCTTACCCCTTCCCCTACTGCTATTACATTACCTACATTACAATACCCCAGCGGTAAGGGCTGTTCCAGCTTATTAAAAACAGCTTCGAGTGTGGGCATTAATCCATCTGTTTTAATTTTATCCAGCACCTGCCGTACTTTATCCGGCTGCTGCCGGGCCTTTTGCACCAGGTTGGCTTTGCCAAATTCTACCAGCATACGCTCTGTACCCAGGGATACCAGGCTGCGGGTGGTTTGAATAAGGATGCTGCCCCTGCTCACCTGCGGCGCGGGTACTTCTTCCAGGATGGTGGCGCCTGTTTTAAACGATTGAATAAGCTGTTTCATCCGTTAATATTTATCTTCTCTTGTATGTAGAAAGATCCCTCATGCCCGGTTTCATGGCATTCTTCTATTATTTTCAGGTAGGCGGCTGCCCGCTCTTTTGCTGATAAGAATTGGTGTAAGCGCTGCCGCCCGTTATGCAGCAGCTGCTCCTTCAACTGCGCGTCAGTAGCTGCTTTATAAATAGTATCTCCTATACTTTGGGGGGATAAGGGATCAAAGTACAAGGCAGCATCCCTGCAAATGTTCCTGGCAAATGACAGGTCGGAGGTGAGCACCATGCGGTCCATTTTCATGGCTTCTGCATAGGAAACAGAAAAACATTCCAGTAAGGTGGGCAGGAACATAGCATCTGCCTGCCGGTATAATGCGGGGCAATCGGCAATATCCACCTTACCTGTAAAATGCAGATACGGCAAATGCATGGCAGTAACGCCCGGCAGCTGCTGCGCATTAAAGGTGAGCACAAAGCGGAATGCAAAACCCGGGTACTGCTTTACCAGGTATTCAATAACCGCGGGTATAATGGAAAGGTTCTTATGAATATAGTAGGCTGATACGGTTAACAGTGTAAATGCATCGGATGCAGGCAGCCTTACGGCATAAGACCATTTACTTTCATCATCAAACACCTGGTGGCAGGTATTGCTTACCGTATGCACCGGTTTTCCGGGCAGCCGCTGCATCAGCAGCTTTTGTACATCTTCTGTTTCCACCACCAGCACATCACAATCGTTCTTAAAGCTGCTGATATGAAAGCGCTCTTTTAATTTCAATAATAGCGATTGCTTCAGTGTTATTATTTTGAAGAAGGGTGAATCTTTGTAGAGGTACTGCGCTTTGGCAAACCCACAGATATGCCTGGCCTGCGGCCGCCAGTAGGGCGGACCAAAAATGGTGAACACTACATCCGGCCGGATGCGGCGCTCCAGGGCCGACAATTCCCTGCGCAGCTGGCGGCGGCCCTGCATAGATGCTGAACTGGCCTTTATGTCATAGAACATAAAATTTCCCGGGTACAGGGAACGGTCTATCAGCGCCGACATTTTTGCCGACAGGAACACATGAAAAGTATTGCCGCTCAGCACCCTGCACTCGCTTAAAAAGGAGTGCGTGGCCTGCAGCCCGCCACCAATACGCACTGTTGAAGCATTGATCACCACTTTCATTTGACCGTTTTTATTTAATAAGCTATAGCATCTGTGAAACCGTTCAGCATTTAAAAAATTGCAGCACTAATAATTTAAGCTCATGAGGTATAAGATTGTTTTGCTGTCAGGTATTAGTTTATATTTTTAATCGTGGCATCAGATACCATTACTTATTCTGAGTGTTTGCACGGATGTCATTCAACTTTTTCTGAATGTCGTTATAACGGGAAGTTTCATTTCCATCATTAGCGGCTTTTAACTTAGGGCTGAAAAAAGTGGGGCCAAAATCGCAATTACTAAACATAACCGCTCCGTTTTTATGTACCTCTATATTTAACCGTTTATCTGCTGCCTGTGCTTTCCCTGCTGCTCCATTATCAAAGGACCGGGCTGCGGGGGCGGCTGCAGTACCTTTAACCAAAGCCGGTTCTATGCTTGACCTAAATTCA
>NZ_DATCRF010000664.1:0-3822 GCF_036569125.1 Chitinophaga sp.
GTGTAGGATAAAGGTTAAAAAGATAGTGCCAACAAAGATAATTTAACTTTTCTTAAAAACCGTTTTTTATTTTAAATGCCGCAACACGTGAAAAGTTAAATTGAGAATAGTTGCATGCTAATGCCTGGAAGTGAATGCCACACCGGGTTTCATGGCTTGTTGCCCGGCAGCTGGGACGGTCATTCTTCTTCGTGCCCACGGCCCAGTGAACGTCTTTTTTGCCAGGCCTGGTCCAGCTGCTGAAACTCCTGCAGCTGGGAAGCAGTGAACGATCTGCCGGTCAGCTCCCGCAGGGAGGGTTGTCCGGCATTTACCCAGGCCGTATACCAGCAGCTGGCCACAGCCTGCATAGCGCCGCGCATGCGCCGTTCCACCATATTGCCCAGTAGTTGGTGATAGGCCAGGGTATAGGCTTTTGAATAATTCCGTACCAGCACACCATTCCGTTTTTCATAAGCATAACGCTGCCCCGGCGGAAACCGCCCGCTTAATTCTTTTTCCAGCCTTAACACCGTATCAGCCGCCAGCGCGCTGCCTATAATAACCTCCCACGTAAAGTCCTGTACATCCGCTATATAAGTGGCTTTGCCCGCCCAGTAGTTAAAAGCCTTATCTGCCACCAGCTCCGGTATGCGCGATTCCCACAGGCCGTGAATGCCCTGCTGGTTGGTTAATTGCCCGTTATGATTGGAGCTGGCATGCAAAGGCACATGCGCATCGGCAACATAATGTCCCAGCTCCGCAGAAATCTTCAGGATCTGTGCCGCATCCTTTTTTTCGAAAGCATCCGTTAAACGGGCCACCATACGGGGAATGTGCCAGGGTAGTATGCCATGCTGCTGTAACGTATCGGCCGTATATTTTACCATGGCGGCCTGCCAGGAACGGGGCAGGCTGTCAAAAGGCGGTGGTCCGTAATGATCAATATCTATATAATGCCGCGGCGCTTCCGCAGCCACCGCATACCTTCTTTTATCAGGATCTACCGCATGCTGCGTTATAAATTCAAGCTGCGGTTTATAGAACACCAGCATTTCCGGTGGAAGGGAGAATACCGCCAGCCGGTTGATACGCTGATGCGCAAAAAATCCCCAGCTATTCCCTTGTAACGGTAATAATAATCCTAACAGTATAAACGGTAAAAGCCGCTGGTACATACAGGTTAAGCATTTAGCATTAAGTAATTTGAAAACTACACTGAGAGAGGATTGCAGCCGCTAAAATAAGCATAAAAATTATGCGTGCACACACATAATCCTGTTTTGTTAATGGTTGGTTAAACAAATGGCATGATCGCAGACGGGTTTTTATATTTAGCATAAATATCCCACATCAGGCACGACCAAAATATGAAAACAGCAGCGCCTTAAATCCAATGCCATGAAGTAGGGGACTAACTCAATTATGGAAAATTTTACGACCATTCCGGTAAATGGTATGCCCATTTTTACCCGCAGCACCGGTGAATCTGATAAAGCCATTATTTTTATTCATGGGGGATTGCAGCAATCCGATATCTGGGACGAGCAATTGAAAGATGAGCTGCTGCAGGAGCAGTTCCGCCTTATAGCGCCTGACCTGCCCGGCCATGGGCGTTCCGGACGCAGCACCGCTCCGGAGCGGGATTACAGCATTGCCGGTATGGCCCGTCAGCTGGCAGATTATATTAATGCAAGCACCCTGGAAAATTATGTGCTGGTAGGCATTTCATCAGGCACTAACCTCATCAGTGAAGCGCTGCCGCTGTTATCGCAGCCTCCAAAAGGATTATTTTTTGCCGGTGCAGCCATTGGCAATCATGATACGCCGTGGGCCTCCGTACTACTGTCATCCCCCTACGAACAGGTGCTTACGGATGCCCCTTCAGATGCCGCTTTAACCGCCTACAGTAAAAAGCTGGTGTACCGGCCTACAGACCAGTTCATAGCTGGCTGCAAGCAATATTATTATGATACTGATCCCGTGTTCCGCACCACCTTTGGCCGGTATATGCGTGCCGAAGGCGCCAATCATATAGATGGCCTGCTGCATAGCGAGCTGCCCTTATGCCTGGTAATGGGGCAGCAGGAGAATGTGGTAAGGCTCAATTACCTGGATGGGGTTTCCTTTAAACGTAAGTGGAAAGATACCATCTTCAAAGTGCCTGCAGCCGGGCATTTGGTGAACTATGACCAGCCACAGATCTTTAACCACCTCTTATGGCAGTTTGCAGAAGAAGTGATGAGATAAGTAAAAAAGTAAAAGTCAAAAATTAAAATTCCCGGCTCCAGGATGTTACATTCAACCCTGGGTGCCCCTTTTAATTTTTACTTTTTTACTTTTTACTTGGTATGATGGTCAATAGAAGTAACGCCGCCGCTTACTGCAAACTTCATGGCTTCGCCTGCGGAAATATTCTCCAGCGGCTTCACCCTTTCTTTAGGCACCATAAATACTTTGCCGGTAATGGCATAGGCATGAGGTACGTACACGGCCATATATCCTTCCAGGCCTAAATAGCTCACATCTGTTTGGGTGATAAAGCCCATTTCCCATACATCCAGCCCGTATAGCTGTACCAGTACGGGATGATCAAATTTCTTTTTCTCGCCCACAAAAGCATCGAACACATCTTTTACAGAACTATAAATGTATTTGATGAAAGGAGTACGCTCCATCAGGCGGTCAAACATATCAAACAGGCGGCCTACAATAAAAGAGGAGCTCAGGTAGCCTACCATAATGATCAGCAGCAGCACCAGCACAAACCCCACCCCTTTATAATGCAGGTATTTATATACAAGCGTATTTTCCGGAAGCAATGAAGTGGGCAGCAGGTTATCCACCGTCATAAAGGCCCAGTAAATAGTGAACGCGGTAATGCCAATAGGAGCCAGGATCAGTAAACCCTGGAAAAAGTACCGCAGTATACGGGCGGCAATGGCTTTCATTTTAAGTTCGGGAGACATATTATTAAATAATGCTAGGTGCGGATGAGCGAATGTGCAACAGTGATTCCAATTCCGGGCGCAAATTAGCTAGATTATTCCAGATTAGGTTTACTTACATAAGCACATCTAAGGTTTGGAGCCAGTGCTTTCCAATGGCAGTGATGTTGGCAGGTTCTCATCTTGAAGGCCCCATAATTGCTCCGTAATTACTGCGCAACCAGGATGGCCGCCCTACATCGGACATCATCCACCCCCGTAATTGCCCTGTAATTGCTGCGCAATTCGGGTCAGTGCTTTGGAATATAGCTATTAGGAATAAAATATAAACAGGCAAAGAATAGGAGCTCCGCCTATGAACCATACTATCAAAAAGATAAACCTGCCGTCAAATTCCCATGTCTTTCCCATGTGTTTCTCATGTCTTTCCCTACTGAATCCCATGTTTTTCCCTAGTGAATCCCTAGTGAAGTTCATGTCAGGTACCATAAATGCGGTTTTCCAACATCCTAATACCCTCTCCAAAAAACTATTCCTCCGATCGCAACCCACTGATACCTATATCTTCACATCCCAGCTACTTCCATTAACCATACTTTCCCATCAGTACCACGCCATCTCCCCGTTCCCCTAACCCACCAGCACATTAGCACATTAGCATATTAGCACATCCGCCCATCCTTCCTCATTTGCACATCTGCATATCTGCACATCCGCACATCTCCCCCCTTTCCTCCCCAAACACGACAATTTTCATTTTTTTATTATGGAAACTTTTGTAGTTTAAAAAGTTTCCCTAGTTTTGTCGGGGCATTAGATACCTCTCAGCGCCCATTTGAACCATGGAAGTACAGGAAAGAATATTAGATACTGCCTTTGGCCTGTTCCGGCAATA